>NZ_JBICKW010000016.1:0-381922 GCF_043104645.1 Delftia sp. WSY_12 | reverse complement strand
GTGCCGCCAGCGTCAGCAGCAAGGTGGCCGTGGCCCCTTGCAGCTGCGCCGGTGCCGTATCAGCAGGTGAAGGGATAGGCGTCACCGGTGTTGTTGTAGGAGGTGAGGGCGATGGCCCACAGGTCCTGCTCGGCGGGTGCCACCGGGTAGTTCAGCACGATGCCGTTCTTGATGGCCGTGCCGTCTGCGCGCTGCAGGTTCCACTCGCCGCGCGCGGCGTCCCAGGTGAAGGCCTGTTCGGTCTCGAAGCGGACCTGGAAGTTGAACGGGTTGTTGTAGCCCAGCCATTGGCTCAGCACGGGGGCCTTGTCCTTGCCGTCGTCACGCGTCAGCTCCGCGTGGAACTCGGGCGACTGCCAGGCCAGGGCGATGGCGCGCAACACCACGCCGCCGAAGGCCAGCAGCGAGTCGGGGCCGCCGCCGGGGATGCCCAGGCCAGTGGGCAGGGCAGCCCTGAGCATGCCGTTGTTCGGTTCCTCGAACGAGGTGCTCACGCCCATGAAGTTGGGGAACAGCTGGTAGTAGGCGGCCAGGGCCTCGGAGGCATGGGTTTGGGGCGCCTGGGGCAGGACGATGACGAATTCATCGTCGGGACCGATCCAGCCGGCCGTGAGCACGGGCTTCCATTCGGCGCGCTGGGTGGGGTCGTCGCTCAGGCGCAGCGACACATCGACCTGGGGCCACTGGGTCGGCAGGTTGAAGTCGCGGTGCAGCATGGGCTGGATGTCGCGCTGCCCCAGCAGGTCACGGCGGTAGGCGTCATCCTGCCAGGAGCGGGCGATGGCCCGCAGGTAGGCAAGGCGGAATGCGAGCAACGGTTCAGTATTCTGCAGCTGGGTGGTCATGTGACTTCATCCTCGGTTCAAGAAAAATGCGCCTGGCCGGGCAGGGGCCCGGACAGGTGCACGGACAGTTCAGGCCGCAGCGCGGCCAGCTCACTCAGGCGCGCGGCCACGTCCGGCCTGGCGGGTGCCAGGGCCTGCGACAGGGCCAGTGCCTCGGTTTCGGTGCGGTACTTGCCGGCAGTGCGCGCAGTCCCGGCCGCCTGGGCCAGGCTGTCCTGCACGGCCGCGTGGTCGGCGCCCATGGCCAGCAGGAAGCGGGCCTTCTTCAGGTGCAGCTCGCTGCTGTGCAGCCGTTCGTCCAGCACGTCGGCCAGGCGCAGGCATTCGTCGATCTTGTCCAGGGCCTCGGTCCAGCGCCCGCTGGCCGCCAGCATTTCGGCGACGAAGGAGCGGTAGTAGGTCTGGCAGTAGCGGCAGCCCATGTCCCAGAGCACCTGCGCCGTTGCGCTGGCGCGCGCTATGCCTTCGCTGTCTTCGCTTGCCGTGCCCTCGCCCAGGGCCCAGCAGCGGATGATGTCCGCATAGCCCGAGAACGCTGGCAGGCCGTAGCGGGCCGTGATGTCCAGCAGCTCGCCCGTGGTGGCCAGCGCGCTGGCCCGGTCGCCGCGCGCCTGGTGGACCAGGCCCTGGTAGAGCAGGGCCATGCTCAGGGATGGGATGTGCGAGACCTCGTGCGCCAGGCGCACGGCGTCGTTCGCATCGGCCAGCGCGGCCTGGTCGAAGCCGGCGAACCAGCGCACCAGGGCGCGCCCGCAGGTGGCCCAGACGCGCGTGTCGAAGCCGAACTCGGCCGCATGGTGGGCATGGGCCACGGGGTCGTAGCGGGTGATGGCGTCGGTCAGCGCTTCTTCGGCCTGCTCGAATCGGCCGTCGGAGTAGTGGGCCAGTCCCAGGTAGGTCTGGGCGGCCACCAGCACGCCCGTGTCCTGCTGGCGCACGGCCTGCTCCAGCAGGCGGTGGCTGAGCTGGCGCACTTCCTCGCGGTTGCTGGCCACGTGGTGGTAGGTGATCAGCATCCACAGGTGCTGCACCTGCTTGTAGTCGGCCACGGCGTTGGCGCCCGGGCCGGCCAGCAGCTCCTGCGACAGCGCGATGCTTTCCACCACCTGGGCATGGGCCCAGCCGTGCTTGTTCATCAGCGCCTGGGTCACGTAGCTGTTGACGTCCAGCCGCGCCTCGCGCTGGGCCACGCCCTGGAGCTGTTGCAGCCAGTCGTCGATGTGGCGCGCGTAGGCAATGGTTTCATCGTTGAGCGAGCGCAGCTGGGTGATGCGCAACTGCCGCACGGCCAGGGCCACGGCCTGGGCGTGGTCTCCGGCGTCCGCCCAGTGCTGGGCCACGCCTGCGGGTTCCGCCGCAACGCGCTGCGGCTGGTGCTGCATCAGGGCCAGGGCCACGTCGCGGTGCAGCAGCCGGCGCTGCGATACCAGCATGCATTCGTAGGCCGTGTCGCGGATCAGCGCGTGGCGGAACATGAAGGCGCCGGCGCCCGCACGTTCATCGGCAATGACCAGGCCGGCCTGGCCCAGCTGCGCCAGTTCCTGCTCGACCTCGCCCTGCGGGCGTTCCAGGCAGGCGCACAGCAGGTCGAAGTCGAAGTGCCGGCCCATGGTGGCTGCCAGCTGCAGCAGGGGCTTGAGCGGGCCGATGCGGTCAAAGCGGCTGACCAGCGAGTCGCGCAGCGTGAGCGGAATGGCGGCCGGCAGCCCGGCATGGCGAAAGTCCCAGACGCCGTCTTCCTCCACCAGGTGGGCATCCAGCAGCATGCGCGCCATTTCCTGGATGAACAGCGGCACGCCGTCCGTGCGTTCCACCACGTGGCGGATCACGGCGGGGCTGAGCCGGCGCGGTGCCAGCGTCTGGCGGGCCAGTTCGGTGGCCTGGGCGTCTTCCAGCCGCCGCACGTCCACGCAGTCGGCCTGCAGGCCTTCGGGCGGTTGCCACTGCGGACGCGCCGTGAGCACCAGCAGCACGCGCCGCCCGGGCAGGCGCGCGACCAGTTGCTCCAGCAGTTCGATGCTGGTGGGGTCGGCCCAGTGCACGTCCTCGACGACCAGCAGCAGGGGCTCGGCTTCGGACATGTGCAGCAGCCATTGCGCGGTGGACTGCAGCAGCAGCGCCCTTTGCATGACGGCCGAGATGCGGCTGGGCTCGCAGTCGCCCAGGGGCAGCGAGAGCCAGGCGCACAGAATGGGCAGGGCGGCCTCGGCATCGCAGCCTGCGGCGCGCAGGGCTTCGCGCATCTGCTCGCGGTGGTCCTGCGGGGGATCGGCCGCCTCCAGCCGCTGCCGTATCAGGCCCAGGAAAGGGGTCAGCGCGGTGTTGCGGTGCTCGGGCTGGCATTGCAGCACCACGGTGTTCGCGCACTGTGTCCTGGCGTGGACGAGCAGCATGTCGGCCAGGCAGGATTTGCCGATGCCCGGCTCGCCGCGAATCCACAGCGCATTGCCCCCAGCTTCGCGGGCCCGCGCCCATGCGTCGTTCAGGCGCTGCAGTTCGGGTTCGCGGCCTATGCACTGCAAGGCTGCATCGGACACAGGTCCCTGCAGTAGCTCGGCTGGCTGCTCCAGCTCCAGGCGATAGGTCTGCATGCCCGTGGGCTGGCCGGGCAGGCGCAGGCTGCCGGCTTTCTCGAAGCGCGCATGGCGCGACAGCAGGCGATGGCTGCTTTCGCTGGCCAGCAGGGTGCCCGCATCGGCGATGGCCTCCAGCCGCATGGCCACGTTGACGGCATGGCCCGAGGGCGCTTCGCCGCCGACCACCACGGCCATGCCGGTGTGCAGGCCCATGCGGATTCCCAGGTGCAGTCCGTGGACCTGCTCGATGGCGGCCGCGCGGCTGCGGCTGAGCGTCAGCAGCTCCTGGGCCGTCATGCCGGCCTGGCGGGCATCGGTGTCGCTGGTGTGCGGGTAGCCGAAGAGCACCAGCATGCGGTCGCCCAGCGTGCCCGCCAGCATGCCACCGCGCCGGGTGGCAACGTCGGAGAATAGCGTGAGTTCCTCGCGCTGCAGCAGCTCGATGTCTTCGATGTTCAGCCCCTGCGAGGGCTGGCCTGCGGTGCGTGCCGCGCTGTCCATGCCGTGGATGTCGCTGCCCGGCCACAGGGAGACGCTGCAGCACAGCACGGTGAGCTGGCGCACTTCGGAGAACACGCGTGTGGTGGCCACGGTGCGTGTCAGGTCCGCCTGCTGCACCTGGGCGGCGGCGGGCAACTGGCCCACCAGATCGTCCAGCCGCACGCGCATGAGGTCCCTGAGCAGGGCCGCCGCCGAGTCGCTGCGCTCCGCAGGCCGCTTCTTGAGCGCCTTGCGCAGCAAGGTGGCGACGGGGTGGGTGGAGATGGCCGGCGGCAGCTGCACTTCCTGCGGGCTGAGCTGGCGGTGCACGATCTCGGCCACCGAGGCGCCCTGCACGGCGGGCGTGCCCGTCAGGCATTCGAGGAACATCAGTCCCCAGGCATACAGGTCGGTGCGTGCGCTGGGCGGCTCGCCGCGCAGCTGCTCGGGGGCGCTGTAGGCCGGCGTGCCCAGGCACTCGTCGCCCATGGTGAGCTGCGAGACCTGCGGGCCGGCAAACTGCGGAATGACGGTGCCGATGCCGAAGTCCAGCACCATGGCGTGCCGCACGGCGCCCGTGGAGGTGACCATCACGTTGTCGGGCTTAAGGTCGCGGTGCACGATGCCGGCCGCGTGCGCGCAGTCCAGCGCATCGAGCACTTCGGCCATGAGGCGGCCGGCCTCGGCGGCAGTCAGCACGCCCTGGCGGCGGATCAGGCTTTTGAGGGTTTCACCCGGCACATATTCGAAGACGCCGTAGACGCAGTCGCCTTGCTCGCCCTTGTCCAGCAACTGGACGATGTGCGGATGGTGCAGGGACGCGCACAGCATGGTCTCGCGGTGGAAGCGCTCCACCTGGCGGCCGCCTTCCTGCAGCCTGACGACCTTGATGGCCACCGATGCACCCGTGCGCCGGTGGCGCGCGCGGTAGACGGTGCCGTAGCCACCCGATCCCAAGGTTTCCAGCAGTTCGTAATCGGGTATTTCCAGGGGGGCTGGCGCCACCGGGGTCACCGCAGCTTGCGTGGGGTTGGTGATGGCATCGTGCATTTCAGCCTCGGTTGGGGGTCCTCCTGGAGGGTATCCAGTCGTCCATTTGTCATACGGCAGACCGTGCTTTTGATACCGTTCGTTACTATAGCGTACGTCCGAATGCAATTGACTGTTTTTGCCTACCTGCTTGCCTATGGTTGCCGTCGCCGTGGCGTCCGGCGCTCAGTCCAGTTGCAGCAGTGCGCTGACGGCGGTCTGCAGCATGTCCACCAGCTCGGGGTCCATGTAGCGGTACTCATCAGGGATATCGAGCACATGCAGACGCTTTTGCGCCAGCAGCCGGCCGAAATCGGCCTTGAGGCGGGACTGGTGCCTTTCCTCCATCACGAGAATCACGTCGGCCCAGGCCACATCGTCGGCCGACACGCGGTGGCGGGCGCCCGCACTGGTGCCGCCCGAGCGCACCTGCAAGGCAGGGTGCCTGCGCCAGACCTGCTCTGCCGTGGGACTGCGCCACTGGTTGCGGCTGCAGACGAAGAGGACCTTGAGGCGGTTGTCATTGCGGGGCATGGCTGACAAGGGGGATGGATGGTTGAGAGGACTGGCGCGCAGTGTAGGGCGCGGCGATTTGCAGGCGGCCCGCCATCCCCTATGATGCGCGATACCTGTGAATAATCCCAGGTACTCGCAACCCACGGAAAGGTCCACGCACCATGAACGGTCACTGTCTTTGCGGCGCAGTCAGCTTTGTCTCTCCCCAGGCCCGGGAAATCGGGGCCTGCCACTGTGGGTACTGCCGGCGCTGGGGCGGTGGCCCCATGCTGGCGGTGCATTGCGGGCCCGATGTGAAGTTCGAGGGCGGCGAGCACATAGGCACCTATGCCTCCTCCGAATGGGCCGAGCGCGCCTTCTGCAGGCAATGCGGCACGCACCTGTACTACCGGCTGCACGCCACGGGCGAGTACTTCGTGCCGGCCGGCGCCTTCGAGTCGCAGGACTTCGAGCTGGCCACGCAGATCTACATCGACAAGAAGCCCGGCTACTACGACTTCGCCAACCAGACGCCGACCATGACCGAGGCCGAGGTCATCGCCCAGTACGCGCCCCCGCAGGAATGAGGCACAGCACCATGCCCTTGCACGATGACGCCAGCGGCCTGGCAATGGAGCCTGCCGCACGGCCCGGCGATCCGCTCGATCGCATCGACACACCCAGCCTGGCGCTGGACCTGACGGCCTTCGATGCCAACCTGCGCACCATGCAGGACTGGGCCGACCGCCATGGCGTGGCGCTGCGCCCGCATGCCAAGGCGCACAAGTGCCCCCAGATCGCGCTGCGCCAGCTGGCGCTGGGCGCGCGTGGCATCTGCTGCCAGAAGGTGAGCGAAGCGCGGCCCTTTGTGGCGGCCGGCGTGCGCGACATCCTGATCAGCAACGAGGTCGTGGGGCCGGCCAAGCACGCGCTGCTGGCCCGGCTGGCGCGCAGTGCGCGCATGGCCGTGTGCGTGGACAACGCGGCCAACCTGGTGCAGCTGTCCGAGGCCATGTCGCAGGCGGGCGTGGAGATCGACGTGCTGGTCGAGGTGGACGTGGGTCAGGGCCGCTGCGGCGTCACGGGCCCCGAGGCCGTGCTGGCCCTGGCGCGGCAGGCGCACAACCTGCCGGGCGTGAATTTCGCGGGCCTGCAGGCCTACCACGGAGCGGCGCAGCACCGGCGCAGCCGCGAAGAGCGTGCGCAGGCCTGCCAGGAGGCTGCGAGCCGGGCGGCGGCCTGCGCGCAGCTGCTGCGCGACAACGGCCTGGCGTGCCACACCATCACGGGCGGCGGCACGGGCAGCGTGGAGTTCGATGCGGCCAGCGGCGTCTACACCGAGCTGCAGCCGGGCTCCTATGCCTTCATGGATGGTGACTACGGCGCCAACGAATGGGGCGGGGCGCTGGCCTTTCGCCGCAGCCTGTTCCTGCTGTCCACGGTGATGAGCACGCCCGCGCCGGACCGCGTCATCCTCGATGCGGGCCTGAAATCCACCTCGGCCGAATGCGGCCCGCCCGCCGTCTACGGCACGCCGGGCCTGCGCTGCGTGGCCATCAATGACGAGCACAGCGTGGTATGCGTGGAGCCTGGCGCCCAGGCGCCCGCCCTGGGCAGCGTGCTGCAGCTGCTGCCCTCCCACGTGGACCCGACATTCAACCTGCACGACGAGCTGGTGGTGCTGCAGGGCGGCACGGTGCACGCGCTGTGGCCGATTGCGGCGCGCGGGCTGTCGCGCTGAAGACGGCATGAAAGAAGCCGCCGGCCTTGCGGCGCGGCGGCTTTTTTGCGTCTGCGCCTGCTGTGGCCTGTGGCTTACAGCTCGATCTTGGCGCGGCGGATCACGTCGCCAAAGCGCTTGTTTTCCTCGACGATGAAGGCCTTGAACTCTTCGGGCGTGGGAAAGTAGTTCTCGTAGCCGAAGGTCTGGAACTTGGGCTGGATGTCGGGCTCGCGCAGGACTTTCATGGTGTCCTGGCGGATCTTCTCGACCACGGCCGGCGGCGTGGACTTGGAGACGGCAAAGGCATTCCAGCCGGTGACCACGGCATCGGCCGGGCCGCCGGACTCGGCCACGGTGGGCACGTCTTCATAGCCCTTGAGGCGGTGGGGCGCCAGCACGGCCAGAAAGCGCAGCTTGCCCGAGCGCATCAGCGGGCCGGCCGTGCCCGAGGAGCCCAGCGCAAAGGCCAGCTCGCCCGTGGCCACGCTGGTGTACAGCTGGCTGGTTTCCTTGTAGATGACGTGTTCCATCTTGGTGCCCGTCAGCGACTCCAGCAGGGCCGAGCCCAGGTGCACCGGGTTGCCCACGGACCACGAGCCGTAGTTGAGCTTGCCGGGGCGCGCCTTGGCGTCGGCAATCAGGTCGGCCACGGTCTTGTAGGGGCTGTTGACCGGCACGCAGACGAAGAAGAAGGTGCGAAACAGCGGCAGGACGACCTCGAAGTCCTTGTCGATGCTGTAGGGCAGTTTCTTGAACAGGTGGGGATAGGCGGCCAGGTGGACGTTGTCCAGCTGGATGATGTCCGTGCCGTCGGTGGCGCCCCGCTTGAAGGCCTCGATGGCGATGAAGCCGTTGCCCCCCGGGCGGTTTTCCACGATGACGGGCTGGTTCCACAGGCGCGCCAGCTTGTCGGCCACCAGGCGCGAGGTGCCGTCCGGCCCGCCGCCCACGGGGAAGGGGTTGATGATGCGCACCTGCTTGGTGGGCCAGTTGGCGGCGGCACCCGACTGGGCGCGCGCGGGTGCCAGGGCGCCCATGGCCAGGGCGCCAAGGGCGAGGCCCGCCTGGCGGCGATTGATGCGGAAGGCGCTGTCTTTCATGGTTTGTCTCCGAGTCGCTGTTGGGCTTGCTGGGTGGCTTGGTCCTATGCCGGCAAGGCACAGGCTGCTCTTGTTTTTACGCTCTCTTGCGGGAGCGGCTGGATCATCCAGTCGCCGCATTGTGTCAGTTCGTTGCAAAGCACCTAGCCGTGGCTGGCGCTAGCAGCTATAGCAAAATGGCATAAGTGAGGAGGCGAGAGAACATGAATTTGCAGCAGATAGAGACGTTCGTGCATGTGGCCGAGACCGGCAGCTTCAGCAAGGCGGCCGTGCTGCTGGAGACGGCCCAGCCCGCACTGAGCCGCCAGGTGCGGGCGCTGGAGACCGAGCTGCGCGAAACCCTGCTGATCCGCACCGGCCGCGGCGTGACCCTGACCGACGCGGGCCGCCGCCTGCTGGAGCACGGCCACGCCATCATGCAGCGCGTGGCGCTGGCCAAGGAGGATCTGGGCAGCCAGCGCGACGAGCCCGTGGGCCGCATCGTGGTGGGCCTGCCGCCCAGCCTGGCGCGGCGCCTGACGCTGCCGCTGATCGATCTGTTCAGCAAGGACATGCCCAAGGCCCGGCTGGCCGTGGTCGAGGGCTTTTCCATGAATATCGCCGAATGGCTGACCTCGGGCCGCATGGACCTGGGCCTGGTCTATACGCCCGAGCCGCATCCGCACATCGAGGTCACGCCCGTGCTGGAAGAGCGCCTGTGCCTGATCGGCCCGGCGCGCACGCTGGGCGGGCGCAGCAGCGTGCGCTTTGACGAGCTGTCGCAGTTTCCGTTGATCATGCCGCAGCACGGCCAGATCTTCCGCAAGCTGATGGAGGCCCAGGCCACGCTGTCCCAGGTCAAGCTCAACGTGGTCTGGGAAGTGTCCAGCGTGCCGGCCATCCTGGACCTGGTGCGCGGCGGCTACGGCTATGCCGCGTTGACCGACAGCGCCATGCGCAGCCACCTGACCGATGCCGAGCTGGTGGGCATTCCCATCGAGTCGCCCTACGTCGTGAGCACGCTGTGCCTGGCGCAGTCGGCCAAGAAAAAGGCCACGCCGCTGATCCGCAAGACTTCTCTGGCCCTGCGCGAACTGAGCCGGCTGGTGTGCGCGCCGCTCTGAGCGGTTGCAGCGACGGCGGCAGTTCAGCCAGGCCTCAGAGCAACGGCCGCAGCTCCCGCGCCGCCTCCTGCAGCAGCGGCAGCAGCTCGGCCACCATGTCGGCCGGCGCCATGCGCTGGGGCGAGGTCACGATGTTGAGCGCGGCCACCGTGCGCCCCTCCATGTTGCGCAGCGGCACGGCCAGGGCCTGCACGGCCAGCTCATGCTCTTCCAGGGCCAGGCAGAAGTCCTGTCGGCGCACTTCGTCCAGCACGCCTTCGAGCGCTGCGCTGTCGGTGACCGTGTGGGCGGTCAGGCGCCGCAGATCGTGCGAGGCCAGCCATTGCCTGAGCTCGGCCGCAGGCAGGGCGGCCAGCAGCACGCGGCCGGTGGAGGTGGCGTGGGCGGGCAGGCGGCTGCCCAGGTGCAGGCCGTGGGCCATGAGGCGCTGGCCGCGCTCGTGCAGGGCGCTGCGCGCGACGATGACCACCTCGTGGCCATCGCGCACCACGCAGGAAAACGACAGCTGGGTCTGCGCCGCCAGCCGGTAGAGCACGGGCTGGACGATGCGCGGCAGCCGCGCCGAGGCCAGGTAGCTGCCCGACAGCCGCAGCACCTTGGGCGCCAGCCAGAAATGGCTGCCGTCCGTCTCCAGATAACCCAGGTGCGTCAAGGTCAGCAGATGGCGGCGCGCGGCCGTGCGCGTGATGCCAGAGCGCTCGGCCGCCATGGTGGCGTTCAGGCGCTGGCGCTCGGTGTCGAAGCTCTCCAGCACGGCCAGGCCCTTGGCCAGTCCGGCGATGAAGTCATCCGGGTCGATGGGAAAGGGCTGGTTCATGGGCGGGGAGGGCGGGCATGCAGGTAGTGCGCGATTGTCGCGCAGATTGCGCGATCACCGCGCAACGCGTGCTGCGGCCCCTCGTCTTTGCGCTGCCTCAAAACTAATCTTGGGCGCAGGCCATGGCATGAACCGGCCATGACATCGAACAACGCAACGGAGACAAATCAATGCGCACCCAAGTCGCCATCATCGGTGCAGGCCCTGCCGGCCTGCTTCTCGGCCAGCTGCTGTACCGCGCAGGCATAGACAACGTCATCATCGAGCAGCGCAGCGCCGACTACGTGCTGGGCCGCATCCGCGCCGGCGTGCTGGAACAGGTCACGGTGGACCTGCTGGAGCAGGCCGGCGCCGATGCCCGCATGCGCGCCGAAGGCCTGCCGCACGACGGCATCGAGCTGCTGTTCGGCGGCCAGCGTCACCGCATCGACCTGCACGGCCTGACCGGCGGCAAGCGCGTCATGGTCTACGGCCAGACCGAGGTCACGCGCGACCTGATGGAAGTGCGCGCCGCCGAGGGCCTGACCACGGTCTACGAGGCCAGCAACGTGCAGCCCGTGGGCTTCGATGGCGACAGCCCCGTCGTGCGCTACGAAAAGGACGGCCAGGTCCATGAGCTGCAATGCGACTTCATCGCGGGCTGCGACGGCTTTCACGGCATCTGCCGCGCCAGCGTGCCCCAGGACAAGGTGCGCACCTTCGAGAAGGTCTACCCCTTCGGCTGGCTGGGCCTGCTGTCGGACACGCCGCCCGTCTCGCACGAACTGATCTACGCCCAGACCGAGCGCGGCTTCGCACTGTGCAGCCAGCGCAGCGCCACGCGCAGCCGCTACTACCTGCAGGTGCCGCTGACCGAGAAAGTGGAGGACTGGAGCGACGAAGCCTTCTGGAACGAACTGCGCCTGCGCCTGGACCCCGAGGCACGCGAGCGCCTGGTGACCGGCCCCTCGCTGGAAAAGAGCATTGCCCCGCTGCGCAGCTTCGTGACCGAGCCCATGCGCTTCGGCCGCCTGTTCCTGGCCGGCGACGCGGCCCACATCGTGCCGCCCACGGGCGCCAAGGGCCTGAACCTGGCCGCCTCGGACGTGGGCTACCTGTCCAGCGCCTTCGCGCAGTACTACCGCGACAAGGCGCCCGAAGGCATCGACGGCTACTCCGAGCAATGCCTGCGCCGCGTCTGGAAGGCCGAGCGCTTTTCGTGGTGGATGACCTCGCTCATGCACCGCTTCCCCGACGCGGGCGGCTTCGACACCAAGGTGCAGGAGGCGGAGCTGGACTACATCGTCAACTCCCGGGCAGGCTCGACCTCGCTGGCGGAGAACTATGTGGGGTTGCCGCTGGTGTGAGGGCCGGCGTGAGGCCCCGGGCGCCGCCGAGGCTGCGCCCGCATTGATGCGCGCCTGTCGCCACAGCATTGCGCAAATTTGCAGGCCGCCTCGCCCGGACGGGTGCGGGCGAGGAGTAAGCTTGGCAGGTTATGGCGCACATCACGTTTCCCCCTCCCTATATCGCCCCCCAGAATGCAGCGCAGTCGCTGCGCGACGCAGGCTATGCGGTGCTGCGCCCCGACGAATTCGCGGCCTGGGCGGGCGTGTCCTTGACCGAACTGCATGCGCTCGATGCCGACTGGGCCCAGCTGCCGCCCGATGCCTTTCTCAAGGACGGGGGCCGCTACCGGCGTCGCCGCCATTCCTGCTTCATCGCGGGGCAGGACGGGCTGCAGCAGGTGGAGCACCGCGCGCACTGGCAGCCGGTGGAGTACAACGCGCTGCATGGCGGCATGCTGCGCATGTTCGATCCCATGCGCGATGCCACGGCGCAAAGCGCCACCTGGAGCCGGCTGCTGCTGGCGCTGGCCGGCCTGTCCGACCAGGTGTTCTGCGCCCAGGGCGATGATGTGCAGCACGAGCGCTGGTTCATCGAGTCCCACCAGTTCCGCATCGACACCACGGACGGCATTGGCCGGCCCACCCCCGAAGGCGCGCACCGCGACGGCGTGGACCTGGTGGCCGTGATCCTGGTCGGGCGCGAGGGCGTGAAGGGCGGCGAGACGCGCATCTTCGAGGCCACGGGCCCCAGCGGCCAGCGCTTCACGCTGACCGAGCCCTGGTCGGTGATGCTGCTGGACGATGCCCGCATGATCCACGAGACCACGCCCATACAGCCCGAGCAGCCGGGCGGTGTGCGCGATACCCTGGTGCTGACCTATCGCCGCCAGGGTTTCCAGGGCTCGGAGCTGACGCGTCGCCGCAAGGATTGATGCAGCTCAAGACGCTGGCGCATGATGGGCGCACACTTTGGTTCATCGACCCGGCCGCCCCCGATTCCTGAGGGCGGCCAAGCACAAAGGAGAAAACGCATGTTCAAGCACATCCTGGTTCCCGTGGACGGCTCCAACAGCTCGATGCTGGCGGTCCACAAGGGCGTGGAGCTGGCCAAGGTCTTTGGCAGCACGCTGACGGCGGTCTACGTGGTGGACCCCTATCCGTTCACGGGCGTGGGCGCCGACTTCGCCTACGGCCAGTCGCAGTACCTGAGCGCGGCCACGGCCGAGGCCAACACCACGCTGGACGCCGTCAAGAAGATCACCGACGAGGCCGGCATCACCGCCACCACCGTGGTGGGCGAAGGCCATGCGGTGCACGAAGGCATCGTGCGCGTGCTCGAGAGCACGGGCGCCGACCTGATCATCATGGGCTCGCAAGGCCGCCGTGGCCTGGAAAAGCTGATGCTGGGCAGCGTGACCCAGCGCGTGCTGGGCGCCGTGCGCGTGCCGGTGCTGGTGGTGCGCGAGTAATCCCCGGGCCGCTCGGCCCTTCGCCGGGTGAAACGTCAACGGCTCCCTCGGGAGCCGTTTTTATTGGTGCGCTGCAGGGGGAGAGGGCGATCAGCGATTGAGCAGCCGTGCCAGCCAGCCCTTTTTCTTGCGCTGCAGTTCCAGTTCCTGCAGCACTTCGTTCTTGAGCCTTTCCTTCTCGGCGGCAGGACTGGACTCGCGCGCCATGCGCAGATAGGCCTTGGCCGAGTCCACGTAGCCGGTGTCTTCGTTGCGGATGTGGTTGAACAGCCAGCGCGAGAGCATGCCGTGCAGCTCGGCGGCCACGTCCTCGCCGGCATCGAAGCGGGTCTGCATCTCGATCACGCGGCGCGTGAACAGCTCGTGCACCTTCTTGTGCGGGCCGGCGAACATGTAGCCGGCGCTCTCGATCAGGCTTTCCTCGAACACGAAGTGCGAGACGGTGTAGTCGATCATCTCGCCGATGACATCGCCCAGGGCCTCGCGGTCGGGCGAGGACCGCAGCTCGTAGAGCTTGTTGATGTAGTCGACGATGCGGCGGTGCTGCCTGTCGATCTCTGCAATTCCGGTGTCCAGCTCGGGGACCCAGACCAGCAATGCCATGGCGTTCTCCAGGAATTCGATGATTTCCGGAGAAGTATTCACGGGACTGTCACATCGCCCCTTGATGCAGATCAGTCTGATCTGCATCAAGGAGACGCGGCGTCACTCGATCTTGGCGCCCGAGGACTCGACGATCTGCTTGGACTGCTTGAAGTCGGCCTGGAACATCTTGTCGAAGTCGGCCACGGTCATGGACTGGGGCTCGGCGCCCTGGGTCTGGATGGCGTCGCGCACTTCGGGCATGGCCAGCAGCTTGTTCACTTCGGCGTTGACCTTGGTCACGATGGCCGTGGGCGTGCCCTTGGGCATGAACAGGCCGTACCAGGTGCTCACGTCAAAGCCCTTGAGGCCCGATTCGGCCAGCGTGGGCGTGTCGGGCAGCGAGGACGAGCGCTTGGCCGAGGTCACGGCGATGGCGCGCAGCTTGCCGGCCTTGATCTGGCCGATGGCCGAGGGCACGGAGGACACCAGCAGGTCCACGTTGCCGGCCAGCGCATCCATCAGGGCCGGATTGGAGCCCTTGTAGGGCACGTGCACCAGCTGGATGCCCGCCGCCTTCTCCAGCAGCACGCCCGAGAGGTGGATGCTGGTGCCATTGCCCGGCGAGCCGTAGGTCACCTTGCCCGGGTGCTGCTTGGCAGCGGCCACGATGTCGGCCAGGGTCTTGTAGGGCGAGTTCACGCTGGTGGCGATCACGATGGGCGTGTAGGCCACGTGGGCCACGGGCACCAGGTCCTTGACCGGGTTCCAGGGCAGGTTTTTGTAGAGGTAGGGGCCCAGGACCACGTTGTCCTTCTGGCCCATGACCATGTCGTAGCCCGTGGGCGCTGCCTTGGCGGCCTCGGTGATGCCGATGGTGCCGCCTGCGCCCGCGCGGTTGTCGGGCACCACGGTCCACTTGCTGACTTCGGTGAGCTTGTTGGACACCACGCGCGCGAGGATGTCGGTGCCGCCGCCGGGCGGGAAGGGCACGATCATGCGCACGGGCTTGTTCGGATAGTCGGCCGCCGTGCCTTGGGCGGCTGCGGAAAAGCTCAGGCCCATGGCGGCGGCCACGGCGGTGCAGGTGATCAGTTGGCGGAACATGAAAGAAGAAACTCCAGGGTCTGATGGGGCGGTGCAACCTTCTCGCAGCGGACCGGCAGCACCGGGCCGCCCATGCGGTGGGTTGTCGATGATCGGGGAGGGTGGTTCCGCCATCTTGCATTGGGAAACCCGCTATTTGGGCGGATTTCCGCAATCTGTGCCACAGGGGCTTCCACCAAGGAGCAGCTTGTGCCTGCTCCAGAGGGAAGCGGGCTATTTTATGCCGCCTTGGTGCCTGGCCGCAGGCCAGGCGCTCAGCCCTGCGCCAACTGCCTGTCCAGCACGCGCACCGTCTCGTACAGCACCCGGGTGCCGTCTAGCAGCTGGGACGGCTCTATCCATTCCTCGGGCGCGTGGCTGCGGCCGTGGAGGCAGGGGATGAAGATCATGCCCATGGGGCCGGTGGGCGCCATGTAGACGGCGTCATGGCCGGCGCCGCTGGGCATGCGCATGTGGGCGTAGCCCAGGTTGTCGCAGGCCTGCTCCACGCCCTGCATGACCAGGCCAGCGCAGTCCGTGGGCTGGGAGCGGCTCACGTCGGCCATCTCGGCACGCACGCGCAGGGCGGCCAGGCCGGGCAGGACTTCGGCCAGCAGTTCCTCGGGGAAGCTCTCCAGCACGCCGGCGTGGTCGCTGCGCACTTCCATCATCATCTCGACCAGGCCGGGCACGGCATTGGAGGCATTGGGCGTGAGCGAGAGCCGGCCCACAGTGGCCACCACATAGTGGGGCTGGCCATTGAGCGCAGCGGCCTTGCGGTTGGCCGCATCGATGATGCGCGCCGCGCCCACCAGCGCGTCCTGTCGGATGTCCATGGGCGTGGTGCCTGCGTGGTCGGCCTGGCCGTGCACGGTGAAGCCCACGCGGCGTATGCCCACGATGTTCGTCACCACGCCAATGGGCAGGCCGCGCTGCTCCAGCACCGGGCCCTGCTCTATGTGCAGCTCCACAAAGGCGGCCGTGCCGCCGGCGCTGCGCAGCGGGCGGTGCAGCGCCTCGGGCCGTGCGCCGATGCGCCGCATGCCTTCGGCCAGGGTTTCGCCTTGCGGGTTGCGTGCCGCCAGCATGGCGGCGTCCAGCTTGCCCGACAGCGCGCGGCTGCCTATGCAGGAGATGCCGTAGTCGCTGGGCTCCTCGGACAGGAAGTCGATCACCTCGAACGGGTGCTGCAGGGCGATGCCGTTTTCATGCAGGCAGTGCGCCACCTCGATGCCGGCCAGCACGCCGATGATGCCGTCGAAGCGCCCGCCCATCATCACGGTGTCGCAGTGCGACCCGGTGGAGATGGGGGCGCGTTCTGCGCCGCCCGCAGCGGCCTGGGCAGCCGGCAGGCGGCCGACCAGATTGCCGCCTTCATCCAGATGCACCTGCATGCCCGCGGCCGCGAACTCGGCGCGCAGCCAGGCGCGGGCCTGGTCGAACTCGGGCGAGAAGGCGCGGCGGGTCCAGGGCCGGTCGGGCAGGGTGAAGGTGGACAGGGTCTGGACACGGCGCCAAAGGCGCTCGGCATTGATGGGGGGCAGGGCGGTCATGGGTCTCGGTGAGTTCTGCGGCAGGCGCGCGAGCCGCGCAGGCAGCGCAGGCAGGCTGGGCGAAGCGGGGATTGTCGCGCGCAAAGGCGGTGCTCATGCAGACGTGCGCAGGCTCCTGAGCAACCGCTCCAGCGTGTCGAAGCTCACGGGCTTGACCAGGTGGTGGTCCATGCCGGCCTCGCGCGATCGTCTCAGGTCATCCTCCTGCCCCCAGCCCGTGAGGGCGATCAGCAGCACCTGGTCGCGGTCCTGCCGGGCGCGGATGCGGCGCGCAACTTCCAGGCCGTCCATGCCGGGCAGGCCGATGTCCAGCAGCACGACGTCGGGCCTGAAGGCGTCGTGCATGGCCAGCGCGCCGGGGCCGTCGCGGGCGATCTCGACCTCGGCTCCCAGCAGCCCTAGCAGCATGGACAGGGTGTCGGCCGCGTCCGCGTTGTCATCGACCACCAGGATGCGGCCGAAGGCTGGCGCGTCCCCGGACTGCGCGCCTGCGGCCGGGCCGGGCAGGGAGGGCACATCGGCGGGTGCATGGGCGGATGCATCGGCAGGTGCATGGGCCGGCAAGGGCAGGCGCAGCCGCAATTCACTGCCCTGGCCCGGACCTTCGCTGAGCGCCTGCACGCTGCCGCCGTGCATCTCCACCAGGCTGCGCACCAGGGTCAGGCCGATGCCCAGGCCCCCCTGGCCCTGGCGGCCGCCGCGGTCCACCTGCATGAACATGTCGAAGATCCTGTCCAGCAGCGCGGCGGGGATGCCTATGCCGTCGTCACGCACGGAGATCACGGCCTGCGCACCCTCTGCCCAGGCCGCCAGCACGACGTGGCCGCCGGGATCGGTGTACTTGGCGGCATTGTTGAGAAGGTTGGTGACCATTTGCGCCAGCCGCACGGGGTCGGCAGGCAGCAGCAGGGTCTCGGCGGGCAGCTCCAGCCGAAGCTGGTGGCCGCCGGATTCCATGACCGCATGGCTGGCCGCCGCCACGCCTTGCAGCACGTTGTTCAGGTCCACCACCTCCTTGCGCAGCTGGACCTTGCCCGTGGTGATGCGCGAGACCTCCAGCAGGTCGTCCACCATGCGCACCATGTGGTTGACCTGGCGCTCCAGCATCTCCTGGCTGCGGCGCGCGCTGTCGTCGCCATGGACGGTGCGCTTGAGGATTTGCAGGCCGTGGCTGATGGGTGCCAGCGGATTGCGCAGCTCGTGGGCCAGGGTTGCCAGGAACTCGTCCTTGCGCCGGTCGGCCTCCCTGAGGTGCTGCTCGGCGCGCTTGAGTTCGGTGATGTCCTGGATGATGGAGCAGGTGCCCACGAGCTGCCCGCCGTCATCGCGCAGCGGAGCGGCGCTGACGCGCATCCACCATTCGCGGCCCTCGTCGTCGGTGTGCAGCATCTCCAGCCCCGGCATGACCACCTCGCCGCGCAGCGCGCGCCTGCCGGGCCAGTTCTCGGGCGGTATGGGCCGGCCCTTGTCGTCCCAGCCGCGCCAGCGCTGCACGCGGTCGGCAAGGGTGGAGGGGATGGCGCGCGGGACGAATCGGTCCATGAGCGCATTGCTGAGCACCATGGTGCCGCCCATGTCGGACACGCCCACGCCCGCCGGCATCTGGTCGATGATGGCGCGCAGCCTTTTCTCGTTGGCGCGCAGGGCGGCATGGGCCTGCTCGCGCACGCGCTCGAGCTGCAGCAGCGAGGCGACGCGCGCCAGCAGCTCGCGCGCCGAAAAGGGCTTGACCAGGTAGTCGTCCGCGCCTGCGCGCAGGCCTTCGACCTGGGCCTCCTGGCCTGCACGCGCGGACAGCATGATGACGGGGATGGAGCGCGTGGCCTCGTCGCTGCGCAGCGCATGCAGCAACTCGAAGCCGTCGAGCACGGGCATCATCACGTCGGCAATCACGAGATCGGGCCGCTGGCGCCGGATGCAGTCCAGCGCGGCCCGGCCGTCGCCGGCCACCTCCACCTCGTACAGCGGACGCAGCAACTGGCCGATATAGCCGCGCATGTCGGCGTTGTCGTCGGCGCAGACGATGCGCGGCCGGGGGCCTTGCGGTTCGGCCCCAGCCGGCACGCCGTGCGGGGCGTGCGTGGGCGATTCGCCCGGCACCCACTGCCGCGTCTCGTCCACGAGCTGGCGTGCGGCCGGGGCGCCCGCGCCGTGCCCCGGCGGCGGCGGGGTTGACGGTGCCGCGATGGGGTTCACCTGTTCGGCCGGCAGGTGCGCGCTGCCCTTGGGCAGCCGCACGGTGAAGCGGCTGCCCTCGCCCTCCGTGCTGGTGACCGTGATGGTGCCGCCATGCAGCCGCACCAGTTCCTGCACCAGGGCCAGGCCGATGCCCGTGCCCTCGTGCGTGCGGGCGGGCTTGCCCGGAATGCGGTGAAAGCGCTGGAAAAGATGGGGCAGGTGCTGGGGTGCGATCCCCGAGCCGGTGTCGCTGACGGACAGCTCCACCGCAGGGCCCGCGTCGTGCAGCGCCACGGCGATCTCGCCCTGCAAGGTGAACTTGAAGGCGTTGGACAGCAGGTTGAGCACGATCTTTTCGTACATGTCCTGGTCCACGTAGACCGACCCTTGCAGTGGCGGGCAGTCCACGCGCAGCCGCAGGCCCGCCTGCTCCATGGCCGAGCGGAACACGCTGGCCAGCTCGGCCGTGGCGCGGGCCAGGTCCGTGGGCTCGTAGCTGGCCTGCATGCGCCCGGCCTCGATGCGCGCGAAGTCCAGCAGGGCGTTGACCAGCTTTTGCAGGCGCAGCGCGTTGCGGTGGACCATCTGCGCCTGATCGGGCGGCAGGTGGCCGCCGTGCTCGCGCAGGGCGTCGTCCAGCGGCCCCAGGATCAGCGTCAGCGGCGTGCGCAGCTCGTGGCTGACGTTGGAGAAGAACACGGTCTTGGCACGGTCCACCTCGGCCAGGGCCCGGGCGCGCCGCGCTTCCTGCTCATAGGCCACGGCGTGCGCGACAACGCCGCCCGTGTGGCTTGCCACCATATCGAGGAAGGCGCAGTACTCCGCATCCAGCGGGCGGCGCGGGCTGACGCCCAGCACCAGCACGCCCGAGGCCTGGCCGTCGCCCGACCAGCGAACGGGCACGATGCGCGCCAGGCGCGAGGGTTCGGGCCAGGGGCCGCCAGGCAGGGTCAGGCCCAACTGCGCCAGGTCCACGTTGGCCGGCTGGCCCGATTGCACGGCCTGGGCCAGCGGCCAGGGCGCGGGGTCGGCCGCCAGGTCGGTGTCCATGCCGGTGGAGCACAGCAGCTGGAAGGCCGGGGGAGCGGTGTCTGCGCTGCCTGCATCCGGGGCGGCCTGGCATTCGTAGATGATGGCGAAGGGCACGTCGTAGGGGTTTTCATCCAGCACGGCGCAGACCTTTTCGCCCGCGTCCTTGGCACTGCGCATGTCCAGCGTGCGGATGCCCAGGCGGTGCAGCGTCTCCAGGCGCCGCCGGCTGACGATTTTCTCGGTGGTGTCGGTGCAGGGACAGAACACGCCCTGCACGGTGATGCCGTCATCGGCCAGGATGGGGCCGTAGGTGAAGGTGACGAAGACCTCTTCCTGCGGCAGCTCGCGGTCGAAGAAGTAGCGCGCATCGGTGGACCAGGTGGCCTGGCCCGTGCGCAGCACGCCCTCCAGCATGGGGCCGATGTCGTCCCAGATCTCGCTCCAGCATTGCGCGCCGGCCTGTCCCAGCGCCTTGGGGTGCTTGCTGGTACCCAGGAAGGGAATGTAGGCGTCGTTGTAGATCAGCCGGAAGTCATCGCCCCACCAGATGATGATGGGAAAGCGCGAGCCCAGCATCAGGCTGGCGGCGTTGCGCAGGCTTTGCGGCCAGCTCTGCGGCGAGCCCAGGGGCGTGGCCGCCCAGTCGTGGGCGCGCACGCGTGCCGCCATTTCGCCGCGCTGCGGCAGGAATCCAAAACCGTCTTCTGAATTCACGGGTTCTCCCACGGGATTGCCGACTTCGCGGGCCGGCCTGTGTCGTTGATCCAGGCGCCGGGGCCGCGGGGGCGGCGCAGCTATCGCGAGGCGGATTGCGCTGCAGGTGCGGCGCCTCGCCTGCGGTCGCCCTTGCGGGCAGCGCAATGCACTGCTTTCCGGCCCCGGCCGCAGCCCGATTGCCTGCCGCCGCCGCTGTCCTTGTCCACGGTGGCCCACAGGCGCCTTTCGGCCTCTTCATGGCCTGCGCCGCGCGATTCGTGGCTGTGCACTATGTGCCGGGCCTGGCGTTTTCGCTCATGGGTATCGGTGGATTTGTCTCCTCGGGGCATGTCACTCTCCCTTGCGGGTCTGTTCCTGCTCGGGCGCGGGCGGCAATTCTATGGGGGGCGCCGTGGTGGGCGGATCTATCGGCTCGGGTCCGCGCGGGCGGCCGGGCTGGCGGTTGGGATCGTCGGGTGCCACGGGGTCGTTGGGCGTGGTCGGCACCTGGGGAATATTGGGTGCGTGGGGCAGGGGGTGGTTCATGGCTGCTGCTGTCCTGAGGGGAAAGGTTGATACAAGTGCGCAAGCGGGCTCAGCGTGGCGCGGTGGTGGCGGGTGCGGTGGCCGGATCGGCCTGCGGCGGCGTCATGGACGGCGCGGCAGGTGCGGCAGGTGCGGCCGGCGAGGCAGAGGAGGTGGGTTCTGTCGCTGGCGTTCCGGTGGCGCTGGGCGCATCCAGCCGCCCCCTGGGTGCCATGAAGTTGAACATCAGCACCAGGATCAGTGCGACGGCGGCCGTGAGGGCGGCGATGCGCAGCGGCCAGCGGCCATCGCGGATGTGGTTGTTCTCGCTGCGCTGGCGTTCGAGGGGGGCGTGCACTCTGCGGGGAGGGGTGTCCATGGCGGTCTCCTTCAATCCATGAGCCTTCACCTTAGGCCGGACGGCGGCCTGCAACTGTCGGACAAGGCAGGACCTGGGGGAGCGACAAGCCGCTGCACGGCAGTGGGGCTTGGCAGGACACACCGCCACGGGCAGCGGCGCCAAGGGCCATCGCAAGGCCGCGGCCGCGACGGCAGGTGCCGTGTCAGCCGTGGCGCCTGCGCCGGTCGGCCGGCGCTATGCGCAGCAGCTGGCGGTACTTGGTGACGGTGCGGCGGGCCACGACCAGGCCCTGGGCGCCCAGCTGGCGTGCGATATCGACGTCGGACAGGGGCCGGGCATCGGATTCGGCCGCGATGATGTCGCCGATCAGCTCGCGGATGGCCGTGGCCGAGCAGGCGCTGCCGCTGGCACTGAGCATGGGGCGCGAGAAGAAGTGCTTGAGCTCGAACACGCCCGTGGGCGTGGCCATGTACTTGTTGTTGGTCACGCGCGAGACGGTGGATTCGTGCACACCCACTTCCTCGGCAATTTCGCGCAGCACCAGCGGCTTCATGGCCATGGCGCCGAACTCCAGGAACAGCTCCTGCTTTCGCACGATGGCCCGGGCCACGTCCAGGATGGTGGAAAAGCGCTGCTCCACATTGCGCACGGTCCAGCGCGCGTCCTGCAGATGGTCGGCCAACTGGGCCTGGCCCGTGCAGCGGTGGCGCTGGAACAGCTGCTCGTAGACGCTGTTCAGTCGCACGCGCGGCACGACGGCGGGGTTCAGTTGCACATTCCAGCCGCTCGGTCCCCTGCGCACGATCACGTCGGGAACGATGTAGTCCACGCGCGTGGAGCCGAAGCTCCAGCCAGGCCTGGGGTTGAGGCGCCGTATGGCATCCATGGCCTGCACGACCTGGGCCGCCGGCACCTGCAGCGCCTTGGCCAGCCGCGGCACGTCGCGCGCGGCCAGCGCGTCCATGTGGTGCTGCAGCAGGGTCTGCGACAGCTGGCGCAGCGTGGCGTCGGCCATCTGCGGGCATTGCAGCAACAGGCATTCGCCCACGCTGCGCGCGGCCACGCCCGCCGGATCCAGCGATTGCACCAGTCGCAGGGCGATGAGCATTTCCTGCGCATCGGGCGCCGGGCTGAGCGCCAGCAGGCCGGCCAGCTCCTGCAGGTCCGTGCGCAGATAGCCGTCGTCGTCCAGCGATTCCACGATGGCGCGCGCCATGCACAGGTCGCGCGGCGTCATGGCCGTCACGTTGAGCTGGCCGTGCAGGTGCATGGCCAGCGTGGTTTCGCAGGCAGCCGTGTCCATGGCGGAGCCTTCCGCGTCAACGGCCTGGCGCGCGCCCAGGTGCATGTCGGCCACCCACAGGTCGCGGTCATCTGCGGGCTCGGCATCTTCCAGGAATGGGTTGTCCTCCATCTTGCTGCGCACCATCGCGGCAAAGTCCAGCGAGGACATCTGCAGCATGCGCACCGCGTGCTGCAAGCGCGGGGAAAGCGTCTGGGACTGGCGTATGTCCGCCTTGAGGTGCATGGAACCCATCTCGTCTCCTTGTTGCGATGGCCACAAGGACGCAACGTTCATGCCCCGATCAGCGTGGCGAATCGTCTGGATACACTTTGGGCACGAAACCTGCTGCGTACTTGCTGCGCAGAAGGCACAGGGGCCCGGGGTTCGGCCGTCGCTGCGGGTATCGGCTTTGCAACAGCAGGGCCGCTCAAGGCGCCTGCGGTAAAAATTTCCGCTCGGGCGCAAGGTTTTCTGCAAACTTTGCCATGTACCAATCCACCGGTTTTCACACGGTCCCGCCGCCGGGAACCCTCAATGCAGTCCCGCAAGGCGGGGCGCGCGGCGCCGCACGCGGGCCATCCATGTCCATGCGCCTGAGACGGGTCCTGTTGCTTCTGGCCTTGCTGGTGCTTGTGCTGGCCGCCTCGTCCTGGCTGCTGTTGCGCGCCTATCAATCCGGGCACGCGGCGCAGGAGCAGGCCGTTCGCATCGCCAGCATGGCCGCGGCCCGCCTGCTGGACAGGCAGGAGCCACGCGCTGCCAATGCCGAGCAGGCGCTGGCTGCCGTCCAACCGCTGCTGGAGGCGGGATGGTCCGGCTTTCTGGTGGACAGCGCGGGCCGTGCGGTGCCGGCCGGCACGGCTGCGGCAACGGGTCAGCCTGCCTTGCCCGCTGATTTCAGCGAGCGCCTGGCTTCCAGCCTGGCGCACGGCTGGCTGGATGTGCCCGATGCGCAGGGCGGCACCCTGCGCGTTTTCTTCAGCAGGACGGCCCAGGGCTGGACCTGGGTGAGCTGGGTTCCCTGTTCCGCGCTGGATCCGGCGTGTTCCCCGCTCCTGAGGGGCGTGATCTGGGCGGCGATCGTGTTGTTTGCGCTGGCCGGCCTGGGCCTGGCGGGGCTGGCCTTGCGTGGCAGGGCGGACCCGATGAGGCCGGCCCGGCGCAGCCAGGCCGGCGGCGCACCGGGGGAGCGGGACAACGAAGCCGGCGAGGCCCATATCCAGAACGAGCGCCTGCAGGTGGTCGGCCGGCTGGCAGGCCGCTTCTCCCATGAGTTCAACAACCAGCTCGGCGTTCTGAGCAACAGCGCCTATCTGATTGAGCGTCGTTCGGAGGACCCGAACCTGCGCCTGCCTGCACAGGCCATGCTGCGTTCGGTGGACACGGCCAGTCGGTTGACGCAGCAGCTGCTGCGCTTCGGGCCGCGCCACAGCACGCATGCGCTGGTGGTGGATCTGTACCGCTGGTTGCCGGGGGTGCGGGGCACGCTGGCCGTGGTGCTGGGAAAGCGCGTGGCGCTGGAGGTGGCTGAGCCCGCCGAGGCCAGCCCGCCGGGCCAGCCGGCCGCGCGCCTGGGCGTGTATGTGGACCCTGACGAGCTGGAGCTGGCGCTGATCAGCATTTTCCTGTCCGTGCGCGAGGCCTTGCCCGATGGCGCACGCGTGCGCATGGCGGCACATCCCGTGGGCGGACATCTTGCGGCATCGGCCGCCAAGGGCGAGCAGGTGGAGATCCGCATCGAGGCCGTGGCCCACTGGCAGGACACCGAGCCGGGGCCGGAGGGGGTGGGTCCGGGCGAATCGGGCGCTGCGGCCGCAGCCAGCGCCGAGGCGCCGCAGCGGCCGCAGGAATCCCGCCCCGGCGTGCGGTTGAGCGACGCCGATGCAGATGCCTCCTGCGGCCTGGCCCTGGCGCGCCGGCTATGCCTGGCTGGCGGTGGCGTGGCGTGGGCCGAGGGCGGCAGCGGGGGAGGCGACGGCGATGGAGACAGCGGCGGCCTGGCCGTCTCTCTGGTCCTGCCGCGCGTGCCCATGGCGGCGCAGGATTGTCTTGCGCAAAGCCTGGACTGAGCTGGCATTCGCGGTCCTGGAAACAGGACTGCGCGCCGGGGCGCGCAGTCAGCAAGCAGGAAAGTCGAAAAAGAGAGGAGGGCCGAGCCCGGTCAGCGTGCGAGGCGCGCGATCAGCAGCCCCGCCGCCAGCGCCGTGGCAATGGAGCGCAGCGGTTTCTTGCACACGGCGCTGCCCTGGCGGGAGAGGTCGGTGCTGCCAGCGGTACTTCTGGTCTGGAAGGGATCTTTGCTCATGGAGGCTCCTTTCCTGCAAGTCAATGGCCCGTGGCCGGGCCGGCTCAGTGGCGCATGCGCGGTTTGCACAGGTTGAAGATGACCAGCAGCGCAACGGCGCTGGCCATGGAAATGAAGATGGACATGGATGTGGCCGGCACCTGCGCCTGCGCATCCATGGCCGAGGGCGCCAGCAGCGGCGCCAGCAGCCAGCCGCCCAGCAAGGCGCCGATGGCGCCTATTGCCACGTTGAGCAAAATGCCTTGCTGGGCCTGGGTGTTCGTGACCATGCTGGTGATCCAGCCGATCAGCCCGCCCACCATCAGCCAGATGAGGAAATCCATGGCATCGCCTTTGACAAAAGTTGCAGTTGAATATCAATGGCAATCGGCGTGCCTGCCCGTCGCAAGCGACTCAGCGCTCCGGTTGCGGGGTGCCGTTGCCCCGGGCCGGCGGAGGGCGGATTTGTGCCCGCTCGGCTTCGCGGCCTGAAGGTGTCTGGGCGTCCAGGCCCCGGTCGGGCGACTCGCTGACCTGGGGCAGATCGGCGGCGTGTTCTATCAATTCCTCGATGATGAAGCGGCCGTAGAGCTGGGCGCGCTCGGCGCCGGCGGCCTTGAGGGCATCGGCGGCGTTGCGTGCGGCCTCGTCGCTGTCCACCCGTACCACCAGCCAGTGGTAGCCGCGCTCGGCCAGGGCCTGGTGGGCCTTGACCAGATTGAGTTCCTGGCCCACGGCGGCCACGGGGCTGGCCTGTCGCAGGTCTTGGTCGATCTGGGCCAGCATTTCCCGGTCGGTGTAGCGCCGTACGTCCTGCTCGGGCAGGTTCAGCGCCTGCAGCGCCGCCATGCCGTCATCGGCCTGCGCAGCCGTGGGAAAAGAGACCACCATGTGGCCCACGGGCTTGAAGACACCGTAGGCGCGGGCAGGAGAGGAGTCCATGGGCTTGTCCTTGGTTGCTCAAAGGTGCTTGCAGGGTGGCAAGCAGCGTGCCCGCAAGGCAACGGCAATAGGTGCTGTGCGCGTCTGCGCACGTGTCAGCCGGGTTCGGCGTCCGTCCTGTCCTTTTTGCCGCCCGCATAGTCCTTGAGCCGGTTGTACAGCGTCTTGAGGCTGATGCCGAGCACGGCGGCCGTGCGTTCCTTCTGGTACTTGCACTGCTTGAGCGTGGCCTGGATCAGCAGCCGCTCGGCCTGCGCCATGGTCATGCCGATGGGCAGCTGTATGGTGGCCGGCTCCATATCGGGCAGGTCGTAGGCATCGCCTGCCGCGCCGTGGTCGGCGAACGGATGCACGGCGACAGGCGCGGCCTGCGCAGTGGGCGGCAATTGCGGGGCATTGGCGGCCAGCTGTGCAGGCACGGATGCGTGCAATGACACCGGCATGGGGGCGGGCTGGGCAATGGCCACCGGTGGGCGGGGCAGCCATTCGGTGCCTACCTGCGGGCCGGGCTCCATGACGTAGGCACGCTGCACGGCATTGCGCAGCTCGCGCACATTGCCGGGCCAGCTGTGCTGCGCCAACTGCCTCAGGGCCGACGCCGTGAACTGCTTGGTCTGCCCCTCTCGCTGAGAGATGGCCTGCAGCAAGTGCTGGGCCAGCAGCGGGACGTCGGACAGGCGCTCGCGCAGCGGCGGCAGCTCGATGGGAAAGACGTTCAGCCGGTACAGCAGGTCCTCGCGCAGCCTGCCGCTGGCCACGGCCTCGAAGGGGCAGCGGTTGGTGGCGGCGATCACGCGCACATCGGTCTGCAGCGTCTGGGTGGAGCCCACGCGCATGAAGCGGCCGGTCTCCAGCACGCGCAGCAGCTTGACCTGCAGCTCCATGGGCATTTCCGTGATCTCGTCCAGGAACAGCGTGCCCGTGGCCGCGCGCTCGAAAAAGCCCTGGTGCTGGCGGTCGGCGCCCGTGAAGCTGCCCTTTTCGTGGCCGAAGATCTCGCTTTCGATGAGATGCGGCGAAATGGCGCCGCAGTTCACGGCAAGAAACGGGCGGCTGCGCCGCTGGCTCAAGTCGTGCAGGGTCTGCGCCACGACCTCCTTGCCGGTGCCGCTCTCCCCCGTGAGGAACACCGTGACCGAGGTGCCTGCCACGCGCTCCATCTGCTGGTACAGGCGCTGCATGGGAGGCGATTGGCCCAGGAGCCGGCCAAAGCGGCCTTCCTGCGCGCAGTAGCTGCCAGCGGGTGCGCAATGGTCTTGTGCCGTGATCTGATCGGAGGCCGGGCCTGCGCCGTTGCGGCTGTCCGCGCCCGACAGGCCCGGCGTGGGGATGAGAAAGCGCGAAAGAATGTCCTCGAGCCGGCCTATGCCCACGGGCTTGACCAGATAGTCCATGGCGCCTCGGCGCAGGGCTTCGATGGAGGAGTCCAGGCTGGCATGGCCGGTCACCAGCACGATCTGCGAGTCCTGCGGCACTTGCCGGTCGCCGAACAGGTCCATGCCGTTGCCATCGGGCAGCTGCAGGTCCAGCAGAACCAGGCTGGGCGGCTGCATGGCCATCTGGCGGCGCGCATCGCGCAGGGTGTGGGCCACGGCGACCGAAAAGCGGTCGACGCCCACCAGTTCGCGCATGGTGGCTGCCGAGTCCGCGTCGTCATCGACGATCAGCACGTGGTTCATTCCATGGCCTCCAGAGCTGCTGGCCGCAGCCTGTTTTGACAAAAATTCATGATCCGGCAGTTTAGGGGCTGGGATGTATGCATCTGTGTCAGTCCACAGGCACAGTGCTTGCCGGGTGGTCCGGTCCCCGCCGCCGTCGCCGCAAAGAGAGGATCAAGCGGATCAGGCGGGCCGGCGGCTGGCGCCCTGGCCACGGCGGGGCGGGGTCCTGCGGGGCCGGGGCTGGGGCTCCAGCAGGCCCAGGAACAGGCATTCCTTGGCGCTCAGCCCGCGCGTGCGCCGTGCGGGTGCAGCGGTCGCGGCGGGCGGGCATTGTCCGGGCTGCTCGCACAGGGCCAGTACCTGGGGATGGATGTAGAACTTGCGGCAAACCGTACAGGTATTGCCCAGGCGCCGCGCCACCTCGGCGATGAGGTCCGTGGAGGTGAGCGCGCCCGGATGGCGGCTGCCCGCCGGTGACGCTGCGGCGGCCATGGCCAGCTCCAGCGCGTACACGCTGGCATGCCAGGTACGGAAGTCCTTGGCACTGAAGTCCGGTCCGTCTGCCTCGTCTGCCCCGGCCTTGCTGCAGATCCTGCGGATGTAGTCGTTCACGTGCTCGGAGCGCACATGGTGAACATCCCCCTCGTCGTCCACGAACTGGAAAAGCCGCTGTCCCGGCAGGTCCTGGCAGCGCTTGACGATGCGGGCCACGGCCCGGTCGGACACGCGGGCCTGCTGGGCGACGCCGCTCTTGCCCTTGAAGCTCAGCGTCAGCTCGCCGGCGCGCACCTGGGCGTGGCGGTTCCTGAGCGTGGTCAGGCCGAAGGATCCATTGGCTTCTGAATACTCGTCATTGCCAACGCGCAGCGCCGTGCAGTCCAGCAGCCAGACGATGGTGGCCACCACGGTTTCGAGCTGCGGCCGCCCCGGCCTGAGGTCCCGCGCCACGGCACGCCGAATGGCGGGCAGATGCCGGCCGAACTCGCGCATGCGGTCGAACTTGACCTGCTTGCGCTGCTCCTGCCACTGCGGGTGATAGCGGTATTGCTTGCGCCCGCGGGCATCGCGGCCCGTGGCCTGCAGGTGGCCCCGGGCGTCAGGGCAGATCCATACATCCACATAGGCCGGTGGAATGGCCAATTTGCGGATGCGCTCCAGCGCCTGGGCGTCGCGCACGGGCCTGCCGTCCTGGTCCACATAGGAAAAGCCTTTGCCACGCCGCAGGCGGCGCCAGCCGGGCATGCGGTCGTTGACATGGATGAGGTCTGCAGTCAGTGCAACCCCTGCGGCGGCGGCGGCGGAGGTGCGATGGGGGGATCGGAATAGGGCGAAGGCGCCGGAGCCGGCGGAGGATCACCCACGGGTGGCACCAGCGGCTCGGTCGGCGGCGGATTGACCGGCGGAGCGACGGGAGGTGTGGCAGGCGGTGTGGGTGGTGCAGCGATCATGGAACGGTTTCTCCTGTGATGGTGGCGGGCCGCAGCGGCCATGCAGCCGCTGCAGCAATCGCCATGCCCGGACCCTTGCACGGGGCCGAAGCGTTGACATTTGGTAGCAATGATTCGCAAAAGCCGGTGGCCGGCGGCCTCAGGCCAGCGTCCTCAGCGTGGGCTCGCGGTCCCAGAAGCGTTTCTTGGCGCCTTCGACAAAGGGCTTGGGCGTGTCGATGGGAAACACGCCCTCGTCCGGCGTGATGCCCGCGGTCTGCAGGATGTGCCCGGTGGCCTTGCAGGCCGCAATGGCCTTGAGGTGGCCGAAGGCATCGCGGAACCAGTCCTGGGCGGCCGCCTCCCGGGCCAGGGCTTCGCCGCGCTGGGGCGTGAGGATGGACACCACGGCGTCGAACTGCGCCGAGGGCGATCCGGCCAGCTGGCCGTCTGCGGGCAGGTGGCTGCCGTCGTCCAGCGTGGCGCCGCCGATCTTGGGCGCAATGATCTTCACGCTGGCCTTTTGCGCCACCAGGGCCTTGTGGAAGGCGGCAATGTGCCGGGCGCTGGAGCCTTCATCCACCAGGATGGCCACGCAGCGGCCCTGCAGTGTGGGTTTCATGCGGTCGATGATGCGCGTGGCCGGGCTGGGCGGCAGCTTTTGCGGGGGCACGGCTGGCTTGGCGGCAGGCGGCAGCTGGGGCAGGCCCAGGCCGTCGGCCACGCGCTTTGCCAGGTCGGCGTCTATCACCTGCAGGTGGCCCACCACGGCCAGTCGCACATGCGGCGTCTGCACCTTGGACAGCTCGAACACCAGGGCGCTGGCGATGTGGGCCTGCTCCACCGCGCTCTGGCTGGCGTAGAACATGCGCGCCTGGCTGTAGTGGTCGGCAAAGCTTTCGGGGCGGATGCGGCCCTTGGCGCCGTCCCCGTCATCCTGGGCAAAGTGCCTGAAGCCGCGCGCCGCCGAGGCGCGCGGACTGTCGGCCTGCAGGCTGGAGGGCTCGTAGGCCACGCGGCCCTTGGGCACCTGGGTCTGCATATGGCCGTCGCGCTGGTCGTGGGCAAACGGGCATTTGGGCGCGTTGATGGGCAGCTGCGTGAAGTTGGGCCCGCCCAGTCGCGACAGCTGGGTGTCCAGGTAAGAGAAAAGGCGGCCCTGCAACAGCGGATCGTTGCTGAAGTCGATGCCCGGGGGCAGGTTGGCCGGGCAGAAGGCGACCTGCTCGGTCTCGGCAAAGAAGTTGTCGGGCCAGCGGTCCAGCACGAAGCGGCCGATCTTGCGCAGCGGTATTTCCTCTTCCGGAATGATCTTGGTGGGGTCCAGATGGTCATAGGGCAGGGCGTCGGCCTGTTCCTGCGAGAACAGCTGCACGCACAGCTCCCAGGCCGGGTAGTCGCCCGCCTCGATGGCCTCGAACAGGTCGCGGCGGTGGTAGTCGTTGTCGGCGGCCTGCAGCTTCAGGGCCTCGTCCCAGACCGTGGACTGGATGCCCAGCTCGGGCCGCCAGTGGAATTTCACGAAGGTGCTTTTGCCTTGCGCATTGACCAGCCGGAAGCTGTGCACGCCAAAGCCCTCGATCATGCGCAGGCTGCGCGCGATGGTGCGGTCGCTCATGATCCACATGACCATGTGCATGGACTCGGGCATGAGGGAGATGAAGTCCCAGAACGTGTCGTGCGCCGTGGCAGCCTGTGGAAAGCCCCGGTCCGGCTCCATCTTCACGGCATGGACCAGGTCGGGAAACTTCATGGCGTCCTGGATGAAGAACACCGGAATGTTGTTGCCGACCAGATCCCAGTTGCCCTCTTCGGTATAGAACTTGATGGCGAAGCCGCGCACGTCCCGCGGGGTGTCCACCGAGCCTGCGCCGCCGGCCACGGTGGAAAAGCGCACGAAGACCGGCACCTGCTTGCCGGTTTCGGTCAGCACCTTGGCGGTGGTGTACTGCTCCAGTGAATCGATCAGCTGGAAATAACCGTGGACACCTGTGCCGCGTGCATGGACGATCCGCTCCGGAATGCGCTCATGGTCGAAATGCGTGATTTTCTCGCGCAATATGAAATCTTCCAGCAGCGTGGGTCCCTTTGGCCCTTGCTTCAATGAATTCTGGTTGTCCGCAACCGGTATGCCCTGCTGCGTCGTCAATACAGGATGAGAGGCTTCGGCCTGCTGCTGGAGTTCTCCGCCGTGGCCAACGGGGCATTGGGATGGGGATTTCTTTTCAGCTGGGGCTTTCTTGACCATGATGCACTCCTTGGGAATGAACGCCATGTTCTTTTGACGCGGATATTTTCAAGCGGAGCAACGGTATGTTTTTCAGTTGCCGCAATGGGAAAATAAAAAAAGGGCCCGGAGGACCCTTTTTTCAGGTCATGCAACCTGCGGCTCAACGCTGCTGGTGGCTGTCCTGCTTTTGCTGCTGACCCGGCTGGTTGCGCTGGGGGTTGCTCTGCTGTTGCTGATGGTTGGGATTATTGGGATTGCTTTGCTGCTGCTGCCCCGGATTGTTTTGTTGCTGCTGCTGGTTCTGCTTGTTCTTGTCGTTTTGCTGGTTGCTGGCCGTGTTGCCTTGAGAGTTATTGGTCTGTTGCGTCATTTCCATACTCCTTAAGTAAACAGCGATGCCGTCATCACTGCAATTTCATTGTGCTGCCTGAAAAATCCACGGCGTGTAGGAAATTCGGAAGATTACTTTTGGTAAATCATTGGAATTTGCTATGAATATCATGGAATCCATTTTTGCGGCAAAAATGCATGTATTTTTTATCATGAAATGCCATTTGTAGATTATGCAAAACGGCAATGGTCCGTTTCATTTGGATGTTGAACGTTTTGCAGGCGCCTTGGACGCTGGCTTTCGGGGCTTGGGTGTTGTCCGGGTCGCGGGCGCTTTTGCAGCTTTTGCAGCTTTTGCCGCCGCCCCGGTATTTTTTTCCTTGGCCGCGGAGGCGGGGGCCCCGCTGCCTGCCTTGCCCAGGCTGCTCCTGAGCAGGGCGGTCAGATCCAGCACGGCTGCGTTGGCGGGTGCGGCGGGCGCGTCCTGCTGCCTTTGCACACTTTGCACGTCGCCCGCATGGGCCTTGGCCTGCACCAGCTGGTGGATTTCCTCGCTGAAGGAGTTGCGGAACTGGTCGGCGTCCCAGGCCTGGCTCATGTCCTTGATCAGTGCCAGGGCCATGGTCATTTCGGCGGCCTTGATGCCTGCGGCCCTTGCGTCCAGCGGCGGCAGGTCCAACTGCTCGAAGGAGCGGATCTCGCCGCCCCAGCGCAGCAGGTTCAGCACCAGCGCCCGGCCGCAGGGGATCAGGATGGCCAGGTGCTGCTTGGCCTGGATGACGACCTTGGCCACGCCCACCTTGTTGCTCTTGCGCAGCGCCTCGCGCAGCAGTGCGTAGACCTTCCCGCCCCGGTGCAGGGGGGCGGTGTAGTAGGGCCGCTCCAGGTAGATGAAGGGGATATCGTCGGCATCGACAAAGGCCTCGATCTCTATGGTCTGCATGGTCTTGGGAAAGGCGGCGGCAATCTCTTCGGCGCTCAGCACCACGTAGCGGCCTTCTTCGAATTCCACGCCCTTGACGATGTCGGCCGAGGCCACCTCCTTGCCCGTGACCTTGTTGATGCGCTTGTAGCCCACGGGCTGCATGTTGCGCTTGTCCAGCCAGTCGAAGTCGATGTCCGTGCTGGCCGTGGCCGCATACAGGCCTATCGGGATGTGGACCAGGCCAAAGCTGATGGCCCCCTTCCACAGGCTGCGCGAGGAGACGGCCGGGGCCGTGCGGGGAGATGTGGCTTTCCTGGTCATCGTTGTGCTTTCCTCGTTGGCGGCTCTTCGCGGGCCGGTGCCTCGAAGCCCAGCGCCTTCATGGCGCGGCCCAGGCTGGTGGCCGCCGTGCCGTAGTGCTCCCAGGGCGAGTTGCCCAGGCGCAGGCGCTGGTCCACCGAGCGAATGGTCCAGTGCGCGCCGCCCGTGAGCCTGTCGAGCTCGTTCCAGCCCACGGGCACGGAGATGCCCATGCCGGGCCGCGCACGCGCTGTCCACGCGCAGGCCGTGGTGGCGCCAAAGCCGTTGCGCAGGTAGTCCACGAAGATTTTTCCCACGCGGTTGCGTGGCCCGCTCTTGGCCACGAAGCGCTGGGGCACGGTGCTGGCCAGGTGCTGGACCACGGCCTGGGAGAAGGCCTTGACCGTGTCCCAGTCCAGCAGCCGCTTGATCGGCACGACCACATGCAGGCCCTTGCCGCCGCTGGTCTTGAGGAAGGCCGGCAGCTCCAGCTCCTGCAGCAGCACATGCAGCAAGGTGGCCGCTTCCTGCACCTGCGTCCAGGGCACGCCCTCGCCGGGGTCCAGGTCGAAGGTCATGCGGTCGGGCCGGTCGATGCGGTCCCGGCGGGCATTCCAGGTGTGCCATTCGATGGTGTTCATCTGCGCAGCCGCCACCAGGCCTTCACGCCGCGCCACCTCCATCAGCGGCGCATGGCCGGGATCGAGTTCGGGCGCCAGGGCGGCAATGCCCTGCAGCGGCGTCTGGTCCATGTGTTTCTGGAAGAACAGCTCGCCCTCGATGCCCTCCGGCGCGCGCACCATGGCCACGGGCCGGGCCTTGAGGTGGGTGATCATGAAGGGGGCCACCGTGGCGTAGTAGCGCGCCAGCTCCATCTTGGTGATGCCGGTGGAGGGGTCGATGACACGCTCGGCATGGGTGATGGCGATCGTGGCGGGCAGGCGCGTCGCCTTGGCCATGCGGGGCGGGGCGGCTTTGTGGCGGGTTGCGGTGCGGGGTGAAGATGCGGTCGATGGCACGTGCTGTGGCTCCTCTTTTGCGATGCGGCGCGCAGGCTTGTCCGTGCGCAGGCCCTGGAATACGGCGTGGCGGATGCGGCCGTCCGCGGTCCATTGCGCGAACGAGACTTCGGCCAGCAGGGTGGGGCGCACCCAGTGCACCTGGCTGCCAAGGCCCCGGGTGTCTGCCAGCGGGGATGTGCCGGTGGCCAGGCCGTCCAGGCGCTGGCGCAGGTCGGCCAGGGTGCGTGCGTTGAAACCCGTGCCGACCTTGCCGGCCGCGTGCAGCTGCCCGTCCTCGCCATGCACGGCGAGGACCAGGGCCCCCAGGCCGGTGCGCGAGCCCTGGGGATCGGTATAGCCGGCGATCACGAACTCCTGACGGTGGCCGCACTTGAGCTTGATCCAGTCCATGCTGCGCCGCGAGACGTAGGCGCTGCCGCGCCGCTTGCCGATCACGCCCTCCAGGCCCAGCCGGCAGGCGGCAGCCATCAGGTCGGCGGGCGGGGCGTCAAAGGCCTGGCTGAACCGAACGCGGTCCGACGGCGCCTTGTGCAGCAGCTCCTGCAACCGCTGGCGGCGCTGTTCCACGGGCTGCTGGCGCAGGTCCTGGCCGTCGTGCCACAGCAGGTCGAAGGCGAAGAAGACCAGCAGGTCGGTGTGCTCGCCGTCGAAGGCATTTTGCAGGGCCTGGAAGTCGGGGCGGTCGTCGCTGTCCAGCATCAGCACCTCGCCGTCGATCCAGCCTGTTTGCAAGGGCAGGGCCGCCAAGGCGCGGGCCAGGGCAGGCATTCTGGCGGTCCAGTCCTTGCCGTTGCGCGTGACAAGCCGCACGGTACCGCTGTCGATGCGCGCCAGCAGGCGGTAGCCGTCGAACTTGCTCTCGAAGATCCATTGCCCGGCCTCCGTGGGCGGGCGGTCCACCAAGGTCGCCAGCTGGGGGGCGATCTCCTGCGGCATGGTCGCGGTGCCGGCGTGCTGCTTTCGCGCTGCCGCTGGCGCTGTTGCTGTTGTTGTTTCTGTCGTTGCCGCTGCTGCAGGTTCCAGGGGAAGGCCGGCCACGCTGTCGGGCATGTCCTCGACCACGCTGAATTCGCCGGCGGCGCGTTCCAGCCCGTCATGCTCCTTGATCAGCAGCCACGCGGGTTTTTTGGCATCGTCCTTGCCGCGCATGCGCACCAGGGTCCAGCGGCCCTGCAGCTTGTGGCCGCGCAGCTCGAACTTGAGCTTGCCCTTGCGAAGGCCCTCGGCGGCGTCGCCTTGTGGCCACCAGGTGCCCCGGTCCCAGATGATGACCTTGCCCGCGCCGTACTGGCCCGGCGGAATCTGGCCTTCGAAGCGGTTGTAGGCCATGGGGTGGTCTTCCACCTGCACGGCCATGCGCTTGTCGGCCGGGTCGTAGCTGGGGCCCTTGGGCACGGCCCAGCTTTTCATGCTGCCGTCCAGCTCCAGCCGGAAGTCGTAGTGCAGATGGCTGGCCCAGTGCTTTTGAATGACGAATTGCAGGACACCCGTGCCGGGCTGCCCTGCAATCGCGTCGCTGGAAGGTTCTGCCGAGGGCTCCGGCGTGCGCGTGAAGTCGCGCTTTTGCCGGTAGGCCGCCAGCGAAGCGGCAGCCTTGTCCTGCCCGCCGGCCGCAGCAGCCCGCCGCGGCTGCTGCGTGACCGGGTGGCTGCGGCGCGGTGCGGGCATGCGGCGCTCCTTCAGAACATCAGTGCAATCAAAATGATGATGGGAATGGGCACGCCCAGAAGAAAAAGCAGTATGGATCGCATGAATGGCCTCCGTTCAATGAATGGTTGGATGGTGTTGACTGCGATGCAGGATCAAATGGCATCGCGTTGGCGGCCACCCCAGGTGGCGCACAGGCTGCCCACAAAGGCGCCCAGCATCAGGGAAACAAACAGCCAGAGCATGGAATGGGCGGTGGCCTTTCGCGTTTCTTCAGCGGCCTGCTTGGCCTTTTGCTTGGCCTCTTCTGCCTTTTGCTCGGCCTGCTTTATCTGCATCTGTACGGAATCAAAGGTGCTTCGCACTTTCTTTTGCGCTTCTTCCACCGGAATATCGGAATTGCGCGCAATCAGCTGGGCCAGATATTGCTCATCGGCCGCAGAAAGCTGGCCGGTGCGCAGCGACTGGGCAAAGATCACGCCGGCCTCCCGCGTGGCGCTGGCCATGTCGGCAGGCGTTGTGCTGCCGGAGGTTGCCGCGGAATTGCGGAACAGGCTGCCGGTCCAGTAGGCCAGGCCCTGGGGCGAGGCGTCGGCGCCCGAGGCACCGGCCATGGCTGCGGCACCGCCAGCAGCCGCACCGCCGGCGGCGCCGATCGCGCCGCCCACCACGCTGGAGGCGCTGGTGGCCACGGTCTGCGCCGCCTTGAAGGCGCCGGACACCGCACCACCGGCCGCAGCGCCCATCAGGGCCACCATGGCCAGCGTGGCCAGCGCCCAGGACAGAAAGCCGTGGGCCGTGTCGCGGAAGTAGACCTCGTCCGTATGCACGCCTTGCCAGCGGGTGCGCAGCCGCCCGGCCAGGTACCCGCCCACGCCGGCGGAGGCCAGCTGGGTGAAGGCGATCCAGGCCACGGCCGTCCACCCCAGGGCGCCGGCATCCATGCCCTGGCCGGTCCATACCGAGACAGACGACAGGCCCAGGCCCGTGCCCAGAATGAACAGCAGCAGCGACAGCGAGGCCGCCGCCATGGCGCCCGCGAATATCGCCGCCCATGAAACACCGCTGACGGATGTATTGGCCGCAGGGACCACTGGCGCTGCCAGGGGATCGGAATAGGCAATGGACATGGCTGGATTTCCTGGAGTTGAGTGCCCCATTCTTGCCAGCCGCAATAAATGCCACTGTAGGAGGATTGGAAAAGCGGGACTGGCAAACGCAGACGAAAAACGTCATCCTTTGCCAGATGACGTTTTTGAAGGCAATGCGCGGCCTGGATATGGGAAATGATTCCTGCAACCGGTAAAACTTGCGGAATATTTTCCAGGGCGAATGGCTGGATTGTTTCCGGCAGCACGGCGATATGTTTCTGTCTGCTGCCGGGATTTCCATTGCGGCATCGGGCCTGCCAGACCCGTGCGTTCAGGGCTGGCGCACGTCGGCCACGACCTGCTCGCCAAAATCCGCGCGCTGCAGCCAGCCCAGCACCAGGGTGGCGGCCTGCTCGGGCGTGGACAGCTTGCCGCCCTCCTTGAGCTGGGCGAAGTTGCCTGCGTCGGGAAAGGCTGCGGCATCGGCGCTGCGCAGCTGCACCTGCATGTCGGTGTCGATGACGCCGGGCGCCAGCGAGCAGATGCGCGCGCCGTGGGGCTTGAGCGCCTCGTCCAGCGCCACGCTGCGGCTGAAATGGTCCATGCCGGCCTTGGCCGCGCAGTAGGAGGCCTGCGAGGCAATGGCGCGCCGCCCCAGGCCGGAAGAGATGTTGAGCACCTTGCGCGGCACGGCCGTCCAGCCTTCGGTGGCGGCCAGGAAGGCGGCCGTCAGCAGCATGGGCGCCTCCAGTCCCACGCGCATGGCCTGGGCGATGTCGGCGGGCCGCAGCTGCGACAGCGGCGCGATCTGCGGAATCACGCCCGCGTTGTTGATCAGGGTGACGCTGGCGTAGCGCGTGGCGTCCAGCCCGGCGAGCCATTCGCCCAGCCTGCGGGCCGCTGCCTCGGGCTCGCCCAGGTCCACGCTCCACTGCTGCAGCGGGGCGCCTGCCGTGGCGGCGGCCCGGTTCAGGTCTTCGCTGGTGGAGCGCGACAGCGTGACCAGCTCATGGCCGGCATCGAGCAGTTGCCGGGCCATGGCCAGGCCCATGCCGCGCGAAGCGCCCGTGAGAATCGTCAGGGAAAGGAGAGGCGATGCATTGTTCATGCGGGCGATGGTATCGCTTGTGCCCGTGCTGCCGGTGCTGCCTGCGCGGTCATTGCCCGGGCGGCGACGGGGTCCGAGGGCAGCAGCAGCTCGGCGCTGCGCGCCTGCCGCGTGCGCTCCAGCGCCTGCACGATGCGTTCGCAGGCGCGCTCGGCCGCCTCGCGCAGGCTGGCGCCCTGCAGCCAGTGGCCGGTGAGCGCGGCGCTGAACAAGTCGCCCGTTCCCTTGGGCACCGCATCCACGCGCGCGTGAGTGACCACATGCACGTCCTCGCGCGTGACCAGCGCCACGCGCATGCGCAGTGCATGCTCGCCGCCCAGCTCGGGCGCCGCGCTGGTCACGGCCACCCACTGCGTGCGGCCGGTCAGCAGGCTGCGTGCGGCCTGGACCACATCGTCCATGCCGTGCACAGGGCGCGCGGTCAGCCGTTCCAGCTCGAAATGGTTGGGTGTCAGCCCGTCGGCCAGGGGCAGCAGGTGGCGCTGGTAGGCCTCGACCATGGCGGGGTCCACATAGATGCCGCTGTCGTGGTCGCCGATCACCGGGTCCACCACCACGCGCAGGCCGGGGCGCTGCTGCAGCAGGCCCGCCACCCAGTCCGCCAGCAGCCCGGCCTGTTCCGGCCCGCCCAGGTAGCCGGCCAGAACGGCCTGCAGTTGCCCGAGCGCGCCGCGCGCGCCCAGGTCCTGCAGATAGCCCGCAAACCACTCGGCGGCAATTGCTCCGCCGTGGATGCTGGGATAGTGCGGCGTATTGCTGAACACCACCGTGGGCACGGCCGCCGCCGCCAGTCCCAGTGCCTGCAGCGTGGGCATGGCCACGTTGTTGCCAACGCGGCCGTAGACGACCTGGGACTGCACGGACACCACGTCGATGGCCAGGGGTTGCAGCATGTCATGGGGGGCGGGGGCGTTCATGGGCGGCCTTGCGGGTGGTAATTCTTGGGCGAAGCTGCATTTATAGCGCTGCCATGCGAGGGCCGGCAGCACAATCCAGGGAGCACGGCCAGACCACTTCCAGAATCGCGGCAGCGGGATTGGAGCGCCATGCAAGAATGGTTTTTTCCGCGCGCATGCATCTCGCTTGAACATGAATTCCCCTTCAGAAATCCAGGCCCTGTATTCGAAATTCAGCGGTGCCGAGGCCTCGGAGCGATTGAGGGCCGAGATCCGCAGCCAGGTCGCAAGCTGGCGCTGGGCGTCCGACTCCATGAGCTTTGACGAACCCTATGCCCGTGAGCTGTTCGGCGGCCCTGCCGCACGCTGGCTCAGCGATGGGCGGGCAGACCCGCAAAAGCATGTGCACCACGGCTTTGATGCCCAGGGCCGTATCGTCATCGAATGCCGGTCCAACGCGCGCGAGCAGGTATGCCTGTACACGCCCGGCCAGCGCACAACCGTGTCGTGGCATGGAGGCGGCAGCATCGATTCCGTCAGCCAAAGCCGCTACGAGGAGGGGCGGCTGGTCGCCCATCACATGCACCTTGGCTACCGTGGCATGGACAGCCGTTATGAGTACGACGGCCGGCAACTGCAGTGCAGCGTGACCCGGAACTGGGAAACCCGTGAGAAGCCCTGGCTCACGCGGCATGTGTTCGTGCATGGCGCGGACGGCGTTCTGGATCGCATCCACCTTCAATACCTGGACACCCAGGGCCAGCCCGAGCCGGGTGCCGACAGGCTGCTCTACCTGCGCCTGCCCAGGGGCGAGACGCTGAAGACCGTCGAGGCGCGTGTGCAGCAGCTGCTGGAGCAGTCACTGGCCACGGCCTTGCAGCAGATCCCACGCGGCGAACCGCTCTACGGTCTTTTGCTTTGCTACACGCATGAGGACCTGACTGCAGCCTGGCCGCCTTTTCTGGTCTGGGGGCGCGAATCCTATCGGCGCGCGGTGCTGGAGCGTGGTGAAGAGATTCCGTATTACCTGTGGGCGCCGGACGAGATACGCGGCATGGGCGAGGCCGATGAGCACTGGTTCTCCGACGAGGCGCTAGGCGAAGCCTGCCTGCTGCATGGCCAGTTGATGGAGATGAAGCAAAGCAATGCCTCGGCCATGCGGGTGCTCAGGCACATGCTGCCCTTGCTGGAGAGCATGGTCAGGCAGGCGGGCCTGCCCGTGACCGATGATTTCGTGGTGGCCTTTGCCGACAACACGGGCGAGGTCGATCCCTTGAAGGCCATGAAGGCCCGTCTGCCGGATGCGCATTGGGCGTTGCTCAAGCAGCGCGGCCTGGTGTGAGGTCTCGCGGGCTCTGAAATGAAAAGGCCCGCCGAATGGCGGGCCTCCGTTCAGTGCCGGCGTGCAGTATTGCCGGCGTTTTGCCGGGCGCGCAGGCGCTCAGGCGCCCAGGTAGGCGCGGCGCACGGCGTCGTTGGTCAGCAGGTTGGCGCCGGTGTCCTCCAGCACCACCTTGCCGGTCTCCAGCACATAGCCGCGGTCGGCGATCTGCAGGGCGCGGTTGGCGTTCTGCTCGACCAGGAAGACCGTGACGCCAGCGGCGCGGATGGTCTGGATGATCTCGAAGATCTGCGCAATGATCAGCGGCGCCAGGCCCAGCGTGGGTTCGTCCAGCAGCAGCAGGCGGGGCTTGCTCATCAGCGCGCGGCCGATGGCCAGCATCTGCTGCTCGCCGCCCGACATGGTGCCGGCGCGCTGGTGGGCGCGCTCGCGCAGGCGCGGGAAGAGGCCGAACACATGTTCGATGCCGGCCTCGATCTGCGGCTTGTCCAGGAAGAATCCGCCCATCTTCAGGTTGTCGGTGACCGTGAGGTCCGAGAAGATGCGCCGCCCTTCTGGCGAGACCGCAATGCCCTTGCGCATGATGTGGTGCGAAGGAAGCTGGGTGATGTCCTCGCCCTCGAACGAGATGCGGCCCGAGCTGGCGCGCGGGTTGCCGCACACCGTCATCAGCAGCGAGGTCTTGCCGGCGCCGTTGGAGCCGATCAGCGAGACGATCTCGCCCTGGTTGACGTGCAGGCTGACGCTGTCGACCGCGCAGATGGCGCCGTAGTGGGTGGAGATGTTCTCCAGTTGCAGCATGGCAGGCATCAGGCTTCTCCCAGATAGGCCTTGATGACCCGTTCATCGTTGCGAATGGCATCCGGCAGGCCCATGGCGATGGGCTTGCCGTACTCCATGACCAGAATGCGCTCGGACACGCCCATGACCAGGCCCATGTCGTGCTCGATCAGCAGCACGGCAATGCCGTACTGGCGGCGCAGCTGGTCGATCAGGCCCTGCAGGTCCTTTTTCTCCTGCGGGTTCAGGCCGGCGGCGGGTTCGTCAAGCATGAGCACGCGCGGCTTGGTGATCATGCAGCGCGCGATCTCCAGGCGGCGCTGGTGGCCGTAGGCCAGGTTGCCGGCCTCGCGGTTGACGAACTCGCGCAGGCCCATCACGTCCAGCCAGTGCAGGGCGCTCTCGATCTTTTCCTCTTCGCTGCGGCGGTAGCCCGCCGTGTTGAACAGGCCCGACAGCAGGTTGACGCCGGAGCGGCGGTGCTGTGCCACCAGCAGGTTTTCCAGCACCGTCATGGACTTGAACAGGCGCACGTTCTGGAAGGTGCGCACCACGCCGTGGTTGGCCACGTGGTGGCTGCTGCGCCCCTCGATGGCGCTGCCGTCCAGCGCGATGGAGCCGCTGCTGGGCTGGTAGAAACCGCTGATGCAGTTGAACACCGTGGTCTTGCCGGCGCCGTTGGGGCCGATGATGGCAAACACTTCCTGCGGACGCACGTTGAAGCCCACGTGGTCCACGGCCAGCAGGCCTCCGAAGCGCATGCACAGGTCTTTGACTTCTAGCAAATACTCGCTCATTGCCGGCCCTTGCTGCTATCTGTTGTCCCAAAAATCATGGTGTCGGCATGCCTCATGAGCGCACCTCCACATGGCGACGGCGCATGGGCAGCAGGCCCTGCGGGCGCCAGACCATCATCAGCACCATCACCAGGCCGAAGATCAGCATGCGGTACTCGGAGAACTCGCGCGCCAGCTCGGGCAGCACCGTCAGCAAGATGGCTGCGATGATCACGCCCAGCTGCGAGCCCATGCCGCCCAGCACCACGATGGACAGGATCAGCGCCGACTCGATGAAGGTGAAGGACTCGGGGTTGACGATGCCCTGGCGCGCCGCGAAGAAGGCGCCGCCGAAGCCGGCGAACATGGCGCCCAGCGTGAAGGCCGACAGCTTGATCTTCATGGGGTTCAGGCCCAGCGAGCGGCAGGCGATCTCGTCCTCGCGCAGTGCCTCCCAGGCGCGGCCTATGGGCATGCGCACCAGGCGGTTGGAGATCCACAGCGTGACCACGGCCAGCAGCAGCGCCATCAGGTACAGGAAGATCACCATGTGCAGCGAGCTGAACTCCAGCCCCAGGAACTGGTGGAACGTCGTGCCGCCCTCGGTGGAGGGGGTGCGCGTCATCTCCAGGCCCAGCACCGTCGGCTTGGGGATGCTGGAGATGCCGTCCGGCCCGCCCGTGATGCTGGTCAGGTTGACCAGCAGCAGGCGGATGATCTCGCCAAAGCCCAGGGTCACGATGGCCAGGTAGTCACCGCGCAGCCGCAGCACCGGAAAGCCCAGCACGAAGCCGAACATCGCGGCAGCGGCACCGGCCAGCGGCAGCGCTTCCCAGAAGGACCAGCCGGCCCAGTGGAAGAGCAGCGCATAGGTGTAGGCGCCCACGGCGTAGAAGCCCACGAAGCCCAGGTCCAGCAGGCCGGCAAAGCCCACGACGATGTTCAGGCCCAGGCCCAGCATCACGTAGATCATGGCCAGCGTGGCGATGTCCACCGCGTTGCGGCCCGCAAAGAAGGGCCAGGACACGGCGATCAGCAGGGCCGCCAGCATCAGGCCGTTGCGGTGGCTGGGGCGCGCCTGCGGCAGCGAGGGCAGCGAGACCTTGGGCATCTTCGCCGCGATCAGCGGGCGCAGCAGCTGCACCAGGAAGACCAGGGCGCAGGCCCAGGCCACCACCGTCCAGTCGGGGTTGATGATGGTGCGGGTGCCGGCGCGTTCCAGGTGCAGGCCGAAGATGGGCGTGACGACCACGGCCGTCATCACCGTGGCGATCAGGGCGTCGCGCAGGTTCAAAGTGGGTTTGGTTTTCATCAGACCTTCTCCACTTCAGGTTTGCCCAGCAGGCCCGTGGGGCGGAACAGCAGGATCAGCACCAGCAGGCCGAAGGCCACGATGTCCTTGTACTCGGACGAGATGTAGGCTGCCGCAAAGGTTTCGGCCACGCCCAGCAGCACGCCGCCAAGCATGGCGCCGGGGATGGAGCCGATGCCGCCCAGCACCGCGGCCGTGAAGGCCTTGATGCCGGCCAGAAAGCCGATGAACGGGTTGAGCTTGCCCACGGCCAGCGCGATCAGCACCCCGCCCACGGCCGCCAGCATGGCGCCCAGCACGAAGGTGAACGAGATCACGCGGTTGGTGTCGATGCCCAGCAGGCTGGCCATGTGCATGTCCTGGGCGCAGGCGCGCGAGGCGCGGCCCATGCGCGAGTGGCGGATGTACAGCGTCAGCAGCACCATGAGCACGATGGCCACCACGATGATCAGGATGCGCGAGTAGGGCACATAGATCTCGAAGCCGCCTTCGGCACCGAAGCGCAGCGCGCCCGGCAGCAGCGAGGGCACGGCCATGTCGCGCGCACCCTGGCCCAGGGCCACCCAGTTCTGCAGGAAGATGGACATGCCGATGGCCGAGATCAGGGCCACCAGGCGGGGACTGCGGCGCAGCGGCTTGTAGGCCACCTGCTCCACCACCAGGCCATAGACGCCGGTGACGAAGACCGAGACCACCAGCATCAGGCCGATGATGGCCCACACCGGCAGGCCGCTTTGCGTGCCTATGGCCGACAGCGTGACCAGGCCGATGTAGGCCCCGATCATGTAGATGTCGCCGTGGGCGAAGTTGATCATCCCGATGATGCCGTAGACCATCGTGTAGCCGATGGCGATCAGGGCATAGATGGCGCCCAGGGACAGTCCGTTGAACAGCTGCTGTATCAGCTGAGGTAAGAGTTCTGACATGGTGTAATGCCGCCCCAAAACAGGAAAAGGCCTAAAAGGCCAGGATGCAGACGACCGGGACACGCCGAATGCGTGCCCCGGTCAGTCAGACGGAGGGGGATTACTTGGCAGCGACCGACTTGCTGCCGTCCTTGTGCCATTCAAACACCTGGAAGTCGAAGGACTTCAGGTCGCCCTGCTTGTTCCAGCCCACCGAGCCCAGAACGGTCTCGAAGTTGGACTTGTGCAGGTGGTCAGCCACCTTGGCGGGGCTGTCGCCCACGGCCTTGATGCTGTCCAGCAGCACTTGCGTGGCGGCAAATGCGGTCAGCTGGAAGGCGCCCGAAGGATTGCGCTTCTTGTCCTTGAAGGCCTTGACCACGGCGGCGTTCTTGGGGTTGGCCGAGAAGTCTGCGGGCAGGGTCACCAGCATGCCTTCGACGGCGTTGCCGGCGATGGCGTTGACTTCGGGGTTGCCCACGCCTTCGGGGCCCATCATGCGGACCTTCAGGCCCTGCTCGGAAGCCTGGCGCAGCAGCAGGCCCATTTCGGGGTGGTAGCCACCGTAGTAGATGAAGTCCACGCCGGCGCTCTTGAGCTTGGTGATGACGGCGGAGTAGTCGCTGTCGCCGGCGTTGATGCCTTCGAACAGGGCCACTTCCACGCCGGCCTTCTTCAGGTCGTCGCGCACGGAGGATGCAATGCCCTGGCCATACGACTGCTTGTCGTGCAGCACGGCAACCTTCTTGGGCTTGGCCTTTTCCAGGATGAACTTGGCGGCGGCCGGGCCCTGCTGGTCATCGCGGCCGATGGTGCGGAAGATGAAGTGGTAGTTCTTGCCGTCGGTCAGGGCGGGGGACGTCGCCGAGGGGGTCACCACGACCACGCCTTCGTTGTTGTAGATCGGGGCTGCGGCAATCGATGCGCCCGAGCAGACGGGGCCGATCACGTAGCCGATCTTGGCGTTGACCACGCGGTTGGCGGCCACGGGACCTTGCTTGGGTTCGCAGGCGTCATCGACGGACACCAGCTCGATCTTCTTGCCGTTGACGCCGCCGGCCGCATTGGCCATTTCCACGGCGGTGTTCACGCCTTCCTTGACCATGTCGCCGTACTGCGTCAGCGGGCCGGTGGTGGGAACCACCATGGCGATCTTGATTTGCGCATGCGCTGTGGAGAACAGGGCGGCGCCAGCCAAACCCAGGGCGGCGACGACGGTGTGCATGCGGAACGGAATGCTCATGAGTACTTCCTTCAACTTTGGGTAAAGCGTTCTGAAAAACGCGGTGGCTCCTGTAGGGGCTAGCCGCGCAAAGAAGCACAGGTTAATCGCCTGGTTACCAATGGCAACAGGGTATCCCGGGGCTGGCGCGGCAACAGGCTTTTCGCTAAGGCTCCCATCGCGGCCTGCGCCGTCGGGCGGGGGCTGTTTTGGCCGAAGAAAACGGCTGATGCCGACGATGCACCCTGACGGTGCTTCATGAAGTCAATATGACCAACTGCAAGAAGGGGAAACACGTACGCTGAATGTTGCATTGCAGCAACGTACGCGGTGGCGATGATTTGCGTGTTCCTGCGATGGATCAGAACGGCGCGGCGGATTCGAAACGCAGCGTCTCGCCAGACAGGGGATGCGCCAGCTCCAGCAGCTGCGCATGCAGCAGCAGGCGCGGCGACAGCGCCTGCACGGCGGCATCGGCATAGAGCGCATCGCCCAGGATGGGATGGCCCAGCGCGGCCATGTGCACGCGCAGCTGGTGGGTGCGCCCCGTCACGGGCTGCAGCTGCACCCGCGTGGTGATTGCATCCCGGACTTCGGTGGCTTGCGCGCTTGGCAGGGCGCGCCACAGGGTCTGGCTGGGCTTGCCCTGCACGGCATCGATGATGCGCAGCGGGCGCCGCTCCCAGTCGGCTGCAATCGGCAGGTCGATGCTCTGCCATGCGCCGGCTTGCCGCGCGGCGGGGCTGCCTGCCACCACGGCCACATAGCGCTTGTGCACGCGGCGCTGCGCAAAGGCCTCGCTCAGCAGGCGCTGGCTGGCCAGGCTGCGCGCCATGATCACCAGGCCCGAGGTGGCCTGGTCCAGCCGGTGCACGACCAGCGCATCGGGCCAGCGCTGCAGGGCGCGGGCGCTCAGGCAGTCCTGCTTGTCTGGGCCGCGCCCGGGCACGCACAGCAGGCCGCTGGGCTTGTCCAGCACCAGCAGTTCGGCATCCTCGTGCAGGCAAATGACGCCTGCGCCGCCACCTGCACTGGCGCCGCCATCGCGTTGCTCAGGGGTCAAGCCGTTCCCCGCTCATTCAGCAGCCTGTGCACCGTGGCGCACAGCTCTTCCACGTCGTTGGGCTTGTGGACCAGGGCCCTGGCGCCTGCAGCCAATGCGGCCTGCTCGATCTCGGTGGTGATGTAGCCCGAAGCCAGCGCGATGGGCAGCTGCGGCTGGATGGACAGGGCCTCATGCACCAGGTCGATGCCGCTGTAGCCGGGCATGTTGTAGTCGGTGACCAGCAGGTCGCAGTCCTGGGGCGCGGCGCGCAGCGCCTCGATGGCCTCGTGCGGATCGGTGAAGCCGCTGACCTGGTAGCCGCGCCGGCGCAGCAGGCGCTGCACCAGAAAGACCAGGGCCTGGTCATCGTCCACGTACATCACATGCTGCTGCGCGGCCTGCGGGTCGGGCAGCAGGGCGAACTGCGGGCCGGTCGGGGTTTCCGCGGCCGCCAGGGGCTCGGGTGCGCTGGGCAGCGCCTGGGAGGCGGGGGGCTCGGCCGGTGCAGAGTCGGCCGGCGTCAGGGGGTCGGCCGGAGGAAAGTACAGCGTGAAGCGGCTGCCCTGGCCGGGGATGCTGTACACGTCCACGGCGCCGCCGTGGTTGCGCATGACGCCGTGCACCACGGGCAGACCCAGGCCCGTTCCCTGGCCCACGGGCTTGGTGGTGAAGAAGGGCTCGAAGATGCGCTGCAGCGTGCGTGCGTCCATGCCGGGGCCGTTGTCCTGCACCGACAGCGCCACATAGCTGACGGGCGGCAGGCCCAGGCGTTCGCACAGGCGCTGGTCCGGGCGCACCAGGTCGGCATCCATCTGGATCAGGCCGCGCCGCTCGCCCAAAGCGTGCATGGCATTGGTGCACAGGTTGAAAAGGGCCTGCTCCACCTGCATGGCGTCGGCCAGCATGGGCGGCATCTGCGGCGGCACGTGCACCTGCAGCTCCACTGCGGGCGGCAGGGTCACGCGCAGCAGCCGCGCCGTGTCGCCCATGACCTCGCGCGCCTGCACGGGCTTGCGCTGCGGCGGTTCATTGCGGCTGAACGTCAGGATCTGGCGCACCAGATCGCGCGCGCGGCGGCCGGCCTTTTCGATCTCCTGCAGGCTTTCGATGGCTGCGGCATTGCCGCCGCAGTCGGCCTTGGCCAGCTCCACATTGCCCAGGATGGCGCCCACGATGTTGTTGAAGTCGTGGGCAATGCCGCCGGCCATGGTGCCCAGGGCCTGCATCTTGTGCGATTCGCGCAGCTGCTCTTCCAGCTCGTTGCGCTGGGCCTCGGCCTTCTTGCGGCTGGTGAGGTCGCGCGCGAACACGGTGGTGGTCTCGCCGCCGCTGTGGTGCTCGAAGGAGACGCTGACCTCGACCGGGATTTCGCGGCCGCTGGCCGTGCGTGCCGTCATCTCGCCCAGCACGGCCTGCGTGGTCAGCGGCGCAAAGGACAGGGCCTGGGCCGCATCGGGCAGGAAACGCTCCAGCGGACTGCCCAGCGCGTCGTGCGGCGGACACAGAAACAGGGCGGCAGCCGTGGGATTGAAGACGGTGATGCGCTGCTCGTGGTCCAGGCAGATGATGGCGTCCAGGGCCGAGTTGATGACCGATTCGAGCCGCCGCTCGCTCAGGAACAGCTGGTGGTTGCGCTGCTGCAGCGCCAGGCGCTCGGCCAGCAGCGGACCCTGGTCGACCACGGCGCACAGGTACTGCGCAATGGGCGGGCCGCTTTGCTGCGGGATGGCGATGCAGGCCACATGCAGGTCGGCGCGCAGCTGGTGCTGCTCGGTGATGTCGAAGCAGACCTCGTGGGCCTCGGTGCGGCCCAGCTCGCGTGCCGCAACGAAGGTCTCGCGCACGCGCTCGGCGTCGTCAGGGTGCACGAAGGGCGCGAAATTGACCAGCAGCCGGTCATGCTCGGTGGGCTGGAAGGCGCTGTGCGCCATGGCGTTGGCCTGCACCACCATGTCGTGCTCGTCCACCACCAGCAGGGGCAGGGGAATGCTGGCAAACAGGGCTTCGAAGCGCTCGGAGGCGCTTTCGGCCACGGCCTGGCTGTAGTCCAGCACGCGGTTCTGGATCTCCAGCTCGCGCTGGTAGTTGCGCAGCTCGGCGACCAGGGCCTGCAGCGGATCGTCTTCGGGCTGGAAGGAGGGGAAACGTTCGACGGGGGGCAGGTCGGCGCCGGGCGCCAGCAAGGCATGCAGGGGCAGGTGCTCGTCGTCGCGAGGCTGGTCGGAAGGGTCTTGGCTGCTCATCGCGTGCTGGCGCTGGGGAAAGCGGCATCTGCCGCACAAATCCTGGTTGCCCGCGCCTGGCGCCCGGCAGATGGACCGGGGCCCGGCGCGGGCAGGGCCGCAGTGTACGCGCGCCGGCCGGGGCGCCACAAGCGCCCCTTTGGGTGGCAGGTGCTTCAGCTCAGGTAAGCGTCGACCGGGATGCAGCTGCAGTAGAGGTTGCGGTCGCCGTAGACGTTGTCCACCCGGCCCACGGGACACCAGTACTTGGACTGGCGCAGGGCAGCCACGGGGTAGGCGGCGGCCTCGCGGCTGTACGGGTGGGTCCATTCCGAAGCCAGCAGGGTCTCGGCCGTGTGCGGCGCGTTCTTGAGCGGGTTGTCGTCCTGGGGCAGGCGGCCCTGCTCGATGGCGCGGATTTCCTCGCGGATGGCGATCATGGCGTCCACGAAGCGGTCCAGCTCGTACAGGCTTTCGCTTTCGGTGGGCTCCACCATCAGCGTGTTGGGCACGGGGAAGGACAGCGTGGGCGCATGGAAGCCGTAGTCGATCAGGCGCTTGGCCACGTCCTCGGCCATGACGCCCGTGCTTTCCTTGAACTGGCGCAGGTCCAGGATGCACTCGTGCGCCACATGGCCGTGCTCGCCCGCGTACAGCGTGGGGTAGTGGTCGCGCAGCCGGGCGCTGATGTAGTTGGCGCTGAGGATGGCGGTCTCGGTGGCCAGGGTCAGGCCCTGGGCGCCCATCATGCGGATGTACATCCAGCTGATGGGCAGCACGGCCGCATTGCCCAGCGGCGCGGCACTGATCGCGCCCGTGCCGCCCGCAAGGCCCGTGGTGGCATGGCCGGGCAGGAAGGGCACGAGATCCTCGACCACGCAGACGGGGCCCACGCCCGGGCCGCCGCCGCCGTGCGGGATGCAGAAGGTCTTGTGCAGGTTCAGGTGGCTGACATCGCCGCCGAAGCTGCCCGGCGCGGCCAGGCCCACCAGGGCGTTCATGTTGGCGCCGTCCACGTAGACGCGGCCGCCGTGGTCATGCACCAGCTTGCACAGCTCCTTGACCTGGGTCTCGAACACGCCGTGCGTGCTGGGGTAGGTGATCATGATGCAGGCCAGGTTGGCACTGTGCTGCTCGCACTTGGCCGCCAGGTCCGCCATGTCGACGTTGCCGTTGGCGTCGCAGGCGGTGACCACCACCTGCATGCCCACCATCTGCGCGCTGGCGGGGTTGGTGCCGTGGGCGCTGCTGGGAATCAGGCAGACGTTGCGGTGCGACTGGCCCCGGCTCGCATGCCAGCCCTTGATGGCCAGCAGGCCCGCGTACTCGCCCTGGCTGCCGGCATTGGGCTGCAGGCTGATGCCGGCGTAGCCCGTGGCCTGGCACAGCCAGTCGCGCAGCTGCTTGTCCAGTTCCGCATAGCCCTGCTGCTGGTCGGCCGGGGCAAAGGGGTGCACCTGGGCGAATTCGGGCCAGGTGATGGGAATCATCTCGCTGGTGGCGTTGAGCTTCATGGTGCAGGAGCCCAGCGGGATCATGCTGCGGTCCAGCGCCAGGTCCTTGTCCGACAGCTGGCGGATGTAGCGCAGCATGGCGGTCTCGGAGCGGTGGGTGTTGAACACCGGGTGCGTGAGGAAGGCGCTGCTGCGGCGCAGGCCGTCGGGAATCAGCGGCTCCGCGCCCTTTTCGAAGGCGGTGAAGCTGGGCAGGGCCTGGCCGTCCCGGGCGAAGATCTTCCACAGCAGCTCGACATCGGCGCGCGTGGTGGTCTCGTCCAGCGAGATGCACAGGTATTCCTTGAAGTACACGCGCAGGTTGGCGCCCAGGGACACGGCACGCTCCACGATGGCCTGGGTGGCCGCGCCCGTGTGCAGGCTCAGCGTGTCGAAGCTGGGCACCTCGCGCAGCGGCGCGCCCAGCTCGGCCAGGCCGCGCGCCATGATGGCCGTGTACGAGGCCACGCGGCGGGCGATGCGCTCCAGGCCCTCGGGGCCGTGGTAGACGGCGTACATGCTGGCCACCACGGCGGGCAGCACCTGGGCCGTGCAGATGTTGGAGGTGGCCTTTTCGCGGCGGATGTGCTGCTCGCGCGTCTGCAGTGCCAGGCGGTAGGCGGGCTTGCCGTGCACGTCCACGCTCACGCCGACCAGGCGGCCGGGCAGGGAGCGCTTGAACTCGTCGCGGCAGGCCATGAAGGCGGCGTGCGGGCCGCCGGCGCCCATGGGCATGCCAAAGCGCTGGGTGGTGCCCACCACGATGTCGGCACCCCATTCGCCGGGCGGCGTGATCAGGGTCAGCGCCAGCAGGTCGGTGGCCACGATGAAGGCGGCCTGCTTGCCATGGGCCTTGTCCACGTCGGCGCGCAGATCGTCGATGCGGCCGCTGGTGGCAGGGTACTGGGCCAGCACGGCGAAGTAGTCGCCCTCCATCAGCTGGTTCCATTCCTCCAGCGAGTTGGCCAGCAGCACCTCAATGCCCAGCGGCGCGGCGCGCGTCTGTATCACCTCGATGGTCTGGGGGTGGGCATCGCCGGCCACCACGAAACGGTTGCTCTTGCTTTTGACGGAGCGCTTGGCCAGCGTCATGGCCTCGGCGGCCGCCGTGGCCTCGTCCAGCATGGAGGCGTTGGCAATCGGCATGGCCGTCAGGTCGCAGACCATGGTCTGGAAGTTGACCAGGGCCTCCATGCGGCCTTGCGAGATCTCGGCCTGGTAGGGCGTGTAGGCCGTGTACCAGGCGGGGTTCTCGAGAATGTTGCGCAGGATGACGCCGGGCGTGTGCGTGCCGTAGTAGCCCTGGCCGATGAAGCTTTTGAGCAGCTGGTTGCGGCCTGCCAGCGCCTTGAGTTCGGCCAGCGCCTGGGCCTCGGTGGCCGCTGGCGGCAGCGCCATGGGCTGGTGGCGCCGGATGGAGGGCGGGACGATGGCGTCGATCAGCGCATCGCGCGATGCCGCGCCGATGGCGCTGAGCATGTGGGCCTCGTCTTCGGGCGCGATGCCGATATGGCGGGCCACGAATTCGGTGGCGTTCTCGAGGGCGGCAAGGGGCTGGGTGGAGGACATCAGCATGGAGGGACCTGTCTCAAAAGCTGAAAAGCGCCAGGGCGGGCCCTGGCGCCCGTCCTGGCCGGAAAGTGGCGTCAGTTGCTCTGGGCAAAGGCCGTGTAGGCGGCTTCGTCAAGCAGCGCGGCCAGCTGGCCTGCGTCGCTGAGCTTGACCTTGAAGAACCAGCCTTCGCCCAGCGGGTCGCTGTTGGCCAGGGAGGGGTCGTCGCGCAGGGCCTCGTTGACTTCGACGATCTCGCCGCTGACGGGCATGTAGACATCGGCGGCGGCCTTGACGGACTCGACCACGCCGGCCACATCGCCCTGGTTGAAGCTGGTGCCCACGGCGGGCAGGTCGACGAACACCACGTCGCCCAGCGCGTCCTGCGCGTGGAGGGTGATGCCGACGATGGCCGCGTCAGGGTTGGCGGCGTTGATCCACTCGTGGTCCTTGGAATACTGGATGCTCATGGCTTGCTCCGATAGAAACTGAAAAGAAACCTGTGAAAGGCGGTTTGAGAAAGGTCAGTGCGCACTGTAGCGGCATGCGATGGCAGGAAAAACGAATCCGCCGAACTCGATCCACGCCAAGCGCGCAGGCTGTCCTCAACCGCGGTGATAGCGGGGCGCCACGAAGGGCGTGGCCTGCACCTGCATGGGCACGGCCTTGCCGCGCACCATGGCCTGCAGCGTGGTGCCGATGGCGGCGCTGCCCGGCTCCACATAGGCCAGTGCCACGGGCTGGTTCAGCGTGGGCGACAGCAGGCCGCTGGTGACCTGGCCGACCTTGCGGCCGCCGGCATCCAGCAGTTCCGTGCCTTCGCGCACGGGCACGCGCTCCAGGGCCACCAGGCCCACGCGCTTGCGCGTGAGCAGCTCGGGCGACTGCAGCTGGGCCAGCACGGTGGCTGCGCCGGGAAAGCCGCCTTCGCGCTCGCCCCCGATGCGGCGGACCTTCTGCACGGCCCAGTTCAGGGCGGCCTCGGCCGGGGTGGTGGTCGTGTCCAGATCGTTGCCGTACAGGCACAGGCCGGCTTCCAGGCGCAGCGAATTGCGCGCGCCCAGGCCCACGGGCCTGACTTCGGGCTGGGCCAGCAGGGCACGGGCAAAGGCCTCGGCGTGGCTGGGGGGCAGGGAGATCTCGAAGCCGTCCTCGCCGGTGTAGCCGCTGCGCGTGATGTACAGCTCGGCCCCCTCCCAGTCGAAGTGGCCGCCTGTCATGAACACCAGGCCGGCCGTATCCGGCAGCAGGCGCTCCATCGCGGCTGCGGCCTGCGGGCCCTGCAGCGCCAGCAGGCCCCGGTCGAACTGGGGCTCGATTTCGCAGCGCTGGCCGATGCGGGCCTGGATGTGCGCCAGGTCTTCATGCTTGCAGGCGCCGTTGACGATCAGGAACAGGTCGTCCTCGCGGCGCACGAACATCAGGTCGTCCAGAATGCCGCCCGCGTCGTTGAGCAGCAGGCCGTAGCGCTGGCGGTGTTCGCCCAGGCCCAGCACGTCCATGGGCATCAGCGACTCCAGCGCGGCCCCGGCGTCGGCACCGCGCACGCTGATCTGGCCCATGTGCGAGACATCGAACAGGCCTGCCGCCTCGCGCGTGTGCAGATGCTCGGCCATCAGCCCCTGCGGGTATTGCACGGGCATGGAGTAGCCGGCAAACGGCACCATGCGCGCGCCCAGTTCCTGGTGCAGGTCGAACAGCGGGGTCTTGAGCAGATCGGTGGTGGAGGCAGCGGACAAGGAGGGCTCTCTTTCAGGCAAGGAACAAGGCATAACGCCATCCCGGTCCTCCGGGATGTGCTGCCCTGCTGTCCGCTTTACCTGAGAGATTCACCCGCACCTTCCATGCGTGGGGCTTGCTCCTTCGGTGGATGGGGCACACCGCCGTGCCCTGCATCTCTCTCCAGCTAGGAACGCCTGCGGCCGTGGCGGCAGGCGGTGCCAGTCCTTTTGCCTGAGCGTTCGGGACGAACCCTGCGCCTTCGGCGGTGCCGCTGCCTGTGACCATTGCGGCCGGGCGGGCACTCTCTCCTGACCGGCGCATTCTAGCTGCGGCCAGCGTCCGTGCGGCTTCGGGATTTCCGCGGGCCGACCGCAGCTCCATGCGCTTGCCTGCATGGATGCATTTGCAAATTGCATAACTGTCTAAAAAATCTCCTACATTGAGATGCATCGATATATGAATCTCGTGAGCGAGAAGGAAGAAGCGCACATGCAGCAGACGCTGGGAGACACATTGGCCTGGCCGGCACGTTACCTGCCGAACAAGGAAGCCCTGGTCGCGTGGGAGGGCGGCGAGCGCCGCGCCTGGACCTACGCCCAGCTCGATGCCGAAGTCAACCGCCACGCCCACGGCCTGGCCGAGCTGGGCATAGGCCATGGCGACGTGGTCGCGGCCTTTCTCTACAACACGCCGGCCTTTGTCTTCACCATGCTGGCGGCCGCGCGCCTGGGCGCCATCTTCAATCCCATCAACTACCGGCTGGCGGCGCAGGAGCTGGCCTTCATCCTCAAGGACGGCGCAGCGCGCGCCCTTGTGTTCGAGCACGAGGGCGGCGAGGTGGCCGCACGCGCCCAGGCCCTGCTCAAGGCCGAAGGTGGCGGCACTGGCACGGGCATCGAGCACTGGATCTTTGCCGACGATGCCCCGGCCGACCCGCTGCCGGCCTGGGCCACGCAGCGCCTGTCCGCCCTGGCCAGTGGCCGCAGCAGCGCGCCGCCCCAGGCCCATGTGCGCGAGAGCGACCCCTGCATCCTCATGTACACCAGCGGCACCACGGGCCGGCCCAAGGGCGTGCTGCATACGCACCGCAGCAAGCTGGCGCACAACGCCCTCATGCACCAGACCATGCAGTTCACGCGCGACGACGTGGGCCTGGCCATGGCGCCGCTCAACCACACGGCCGAGCTGCACACCAGCTTTTTGCCGCGCCTGCAGGCCGGTGCCACCCAGGTGCTGCTGCGCCGCTTCGACGTGACCGAGGCCTGGCGCCTGATCCGCGAAGAGCGCGTGAGCTTCTTCTTCGCGGCGCCCACCATGGTCACCATGCTGCTGGCCGACCCCATTGCCTCGCCTGAGCAGGCGCCCGCGCTGCGGCTGGTGGAGTACGGCGGCGCCTCCATGGCGCCGCACCTGATCCGCGAATGGACACGCAAGGTCGGCAGCGACCTGGTCCAGGTCTACGGCACCACCGAGATGGGGCCCTGCATGTCCATCCTCCTGCCGCGCGAGCAACTCTCGCACGCGGGCTCGGCCGGGCTGCCCTCCATGGGCCATGACCTCATCGTGGCCCGCTTGCGCGAAGACAACGCCCCCACCGACCCGGCCGAGGCCTGCCTGCCCGGCGAGGTGGGCGAAATCCTCGTGCGCGGCCCCTGCATGATGGCCGGCTACCTCAACCGCCCCGACGCCAACACCCGAGCCCTGGCGCACGGCTGGTACCACACGGGCGACCTGGGCCACATCGACGACGACGGCTATCTCTGGATCCGCGACCGCATCGACTACATGATCAATTCGGGTGCCGAGAACGTCTATCCGCGTGAGGTGGAAGACGCGCTGGTCGAACACGCCGACGTGCTCGAGGTCGCCGTCATCGGCGAGGCCGACGAGCGCTGGGGCCAGATCGTCGCCGCCCACGTGGTCGCCAAGCCGGGCGCCACGCCCACGGCCGAGGCGCTGGACGCCTTCCTGGTCCACGGCGACCGCCTGGCTGCCTACAAGCGCCCGCGCCGCTACCACTTCCGCGAAGCCCTGCCCAAGACGGCCAGCGGGAAGATACAGAAGCAGTTGCTGAGGGTGGTGGTGGCAGCCTGAGGCTGCGGCCTGCGTTTACTTCTGCGCAGTACAGCACTGCGCCATCGAGTTGCGCAGCCACCGATGCATGGCATCCCCCTGCTTGCGCACATGCCAGGCCTGCTGGTAGGCGAACTCGGGCAGCTCCAGCGGAGGAGTGAAGCGGCGCAGCGTTTTGTGGCGGCGCAGGTCGCCAATGGCGCGGCTGCCCACGGTCAGCACGAGGTCGGTGCCTGCCAGCACCTCCAGCGCCGCGCTCCAGTGGGGCAGGGCCAGCACCACGCGGCGGCTCAGGCCTTGGGCGGCCAGCGCCCGTTCGATCTCCTCGCTGGCGTCGGGCCGCATGGCCAGCATGACGTGCGGGCGCTGCAGCCAGTCCTGCAGTGACAGCCCGCCGCGTGCCGGCAGCACGGCCTGGTCGGCCACGCTCACGAACTGTTCCTGGAACAGATCCTGCACCTCGATGCCCTCGGGCAGGTCGGGTGCGTCGGGGAAGGGGCCCAGGGCCAGGTCCAGTTCGCCATCGGCCAGCTGGGCCAGCATCACCTCGCGCGTGGACTGGCTGATGGCCAGGTCCAGCCCGGGTGCGTGCTGGCGCAGATGCCGCATCAGCGGCGGCAGCACGATGCGCGATGCGTAGTCCGACAGCGCCAGCCGCAGCCGTCCGCGTGCGTGGGCCGGGTCGAACTCCGCCTGTGCCAGCAAGCCGTTGAGGCTGCCCAGCGCATCCGCCAGCGGTTGCACCAGGCCTTGTGCGCGTGCCGTCAGCGCCATGCGGCCGCCGCGCCGCACCAGCAACGGGTCGCCCAGATGCTCGCGCAACTGCGCCAGCGAATGGCTCATGGCCGGCTGGCTCTTGTGCAGCCGCAGGGCCGCGCGCGTCACATGTTTTTCAGCCAGCAGGGCATGCAGGGCCAGCAGCAGGTTGAGGTCGATCCGGCGCAGTTCATCCATGCCATGAATATAGACCGTGCACAAAAATGATTTTCATCAACGTGCTGGATGCGAGAGCATGCAGGCATCGATTGACAGAAGAAGAAAGGTCTTGCCGCATGACAGGTAAAAGCACATTCACCGCCCTTGCTCCCGTGGCCCTGGCGCTGCTGGCGGGGGCCATCCTGCCATTCCAGGCTGCCAGCAATGCCCTGGTGGGCCGCCTGCTGGGCCACCCGCTGTGGGGCGCGCTGGTCTCGCTGGCCGTGAGCGTCATGGTCGTGGTGCCTGCACTGTGGGTGCTGCGCGCGCCCGCTCCGGCCATGGCCCAGGCGGCAGCGGGGCCATGGTGGCTATGGATAGGCGGTGTGCTGGGGGCCATCTATGTGGCCAGCGCGGCCGCCGTGACACCCAGGCTGGGCGCAGGCGGCTTCCTGGTTTGCGTGGTGGCGGGGCAGATCGTGGTCTCGGTGCTGGTGGACCACTTCGGCCTGATGGGCCTGGGCGCGCGGCCGGTCAATGCGACGCGCCTGGCCGGCGTGGCCTTGATCCTGGGTGGAGTGCTGCTGGTGGTGCAGGGCGGGACGGCCCGTGCAGCGGCGGCCCCATGAGCGCCGCGAGCACGCACTGCTTCAGGGGCAAAGGCCCCGGCCTTGCCCGCGTCAGGCGGGCATGCCCGGCGGCACGGCGGCCGGCCTTGCCGCTGGCGGACATTCCTGGCAGGCATCTGCCGTGCCGGGCGGGAGCCGGCCCAGCCGGATGACAAAGCAGGCCCCGCCTCCCGCAGCCGGCTGGAAGAATGCGTCGCCTGCGTGCAGCCTGGCGATGCGCCTGACCACGGACAGGCCCAGGCCATGCCCGTTGACGTGCCGGGTGGCGCTTGCGCGTTCATAGGGCTCGAAAACCTGTCTTGCCGCTTCGGGCGCAAGGCCCGGTCCCTGGTCGCTGACGGAAATCAGCAGGTCACCGGACGCATCGCAGCGGGCGGCCAGGGTGATGTCGCCCGCCTTGGCATATTTGATGGCGTTGCCGACAAGGTTGGATATGGCGATGCGCACCAGGACAGGGTCGCATTGCCATTGCTGCGGGCCTTGTTCCAGATCCAGTTTCAGGCGATGCCGCCGGGACCAGCCGACGAGCTCTGCAGACTCCTCCAGGAGTTCATCCAATGGCGTCTGCTCCAGTTGCAGCCGGAACGCGCCCGCGTCCAGCCGGTCGCTGATCAGGCAGGTGTCCACCAGGGTCATCAGCCGGCGCGAGGCCCTGCGTATCTGGGACGCCTGCTCGATGAGGGAGTCCGCGTCCGTCGTCGGGAACGTCTGCAGTTCGGTCGCGGCGCTGTCCACGATGGTGAGCGGGGTGCGGAACTCGTGGTTGATCATGTTGAAGAACTGGCGCTGTTCCAGCCGCATCTCCCGCTCGCTGTGCAAGGCCGTCTGCAGGGCCTGCTGGGCCGTTTGCAGCTGTGCGGTGCGCTGCAGCACCTTGGACTCCAGCTCGCGCTCGGCCGCCTGGGCGCGTGACAGGGCCTGCATCCGCTCACTGCGCAGGGCGCGCTCCGCCACCCGCGTGCGGTTGGTCACCGCCATTCCCAGCAGGATGGCCTCGGAAACACGCCCGGCAAACCACAGCATCTGGGCCGATGGCAGCGCGACATCGGGCAGCAGGCCCTGGGTTCTCAGCAGGTTCAGGATGCCCAGGGCGGATGGCACGGCAAACGCCAGCGCGCCCGGCAGGTATTGCCACTGCCTTCGGACCACCAGCAGGTACAGCACGAAGACGGCGCCGAACGATGTGGACACCAGGGCCGTGAACACCACGGCACGCGAGATCTGCGCATAGCCACCCAACAGTGCCAGGCCCAGTGCGATGGCATTCAGCCAGGCCACCACGCTGAAGAGGTGCGCAGCCCAGATCCAATGGCGACGGAACTCGAACAATTGGCTGAAAAACACCGTCGCCACCACACAGAAGCTGCAGTAGGCGATGGACAGCGCATGCTGGGGCTGGTCGGCGCCGGGCAGCCACAGGCCTTCGGGCCGGTAACGGAAAGCAGCGTAGGCAAAACCGGCTGCCAGGAGCGCGGCGCAAAGAATGTAGAGCCTTTCCCTGAGCCAGCACCACAGGATCAGGCTCATCAGCGTGATGGCCAGGGCCGAGCCCATGTACGCGTAAAGCAGCATGGCGGCCGGCGCCATGCTTCTGCCGGGAAAGACCGCAATGCCCTGGGCTGCCTGGGGGTTGGGCAGCAAGCGGGTGAGCAGTGCCAGAAGCGCTGCGGCTGCCAGGGCTTGCGCCAGCCATCGCATTGCAGAATCCGTTGGCCAGTGCCTCCGGCGGCCTTCGGTGGGATTGTCTTGGGTGTGGATCAAGGGGCCGATTGGTTGATGTGGCGAGCGCCCATGCATGCCCGACGTCAGGGTCAGTGCATGGGCGTGCACGTTTGCGGGAGGCATTGTGCACCGGCCGCCGTTGCGGGAAAGCGCTGCCGGGTGTCTGCGGATGCCTGCCGGGTGCCCCAATGCAACAGGCCGCCCCACTGCGGATAAGCGGGGCGGCCTGTAACGGGTTCCTGAGGGGATCACGCATCCGGGCGCTGGCGGTAGTCGGCGGGGCTGGGTGAATGGTTTTGCTGCGCCGGTAAGCGTGCTCCCATGCAGACAAGTGTGCGCGTTTGGCCTCAGAAAATGCTGCTTTATTTCTTCAAAACAGGCGTTGCTACAGAAAATTATTCTGCACCTGCCTGTTTTGCAGTAGATTGCCGGCCATGGACATCCTCGACAGAAAGATTCTTTCCGCCCTGCAGGCCAACGCGCGCGCCAGCCTGCAGGAAATCGGCGCGGCCGTGGGCCTGAGCGCCTCGCCCTGCTGGGCACGCATCAAGAAGCTGGAAGAGGCGGGGGTGATCGAGGGCTATACCGTGCGCCTGAACCCGCTGGCGCTGGGCCTGGGCGATACGGTGCTGGTGCAGGTCACGCTGGACAGCCATTCGGACAACACGCTGGAGAAATTCGGCGAGATGCTGGCGACCATTCCCGAGGTGGTGGAGGCGCACCTGGTCTCGGGCGAGTACGACTACCTGCTGCGCGTCGTCGTCAAGGACACGCGCGACTACGAGCGCCTCCTGCGCGAGAAGCTCTACAAGATCAAGGGCATACGCCACAGCCAGTCCAGCTTTGTGCTGCGCACGTTGAAGAAGGCCGACCTGCCGCTGGGGGTCTGAAGTCCATGCCCTCTGGCCAGGCGCCGCCGCCCGCTCCCTACCGCGAACACTCCCCGCCGCCCGCCTTGCAGCCGCACTTCCAGTGCCTGTGGAGCAGCACCGTGGCCCCGGACTATGCCGGCGGCTTTCTCGTGGTGCCCGATGGCTGCGTGGACATCGTCTGCAAAGGCGGGCGGCTGCTGGCCGTGGGGCCTGACAGGGTGGCTGCGCGGCCCGCGCTCGTGCCGGGGTCCGAGGTATGGGGGGCGCGCTTCGGCCCCGGTGCGGCCAGCGCCTGGCTGGGCCTGCCCATGGACGAGATCGTGGGGCAGGCGGTGGAACTGGGCGATCTGCTGGGGCCGCGCGCGCGCGAGTGGGTGCATCGCATCAACGATGCGCAGCCGGGCGCAGGGCAGGCCGTGTTCATCCATGGACTGGTGCAAATGGGCCGCGACGCCCCGGAGCCCGACCGGCAGGCCATGCAGCTGTTCGGTGTGGCGGCTGCAGCCGGGCGGGACGAATCCGGTGTGCTGGCCGCCATGCGCGCGCAGCTGGACATGTCCGAGCGCAGCCTGCGCCGCCTGTGCCACGCGCAGTTTGGCTACGGCCCCAAGACGCTGGAGCGCGTGCTGCGCTTTCAGCGCCTGCTGGCCCTGGCACGGTCTGACCGGCAGGCAGGTCTTGCGGCCCTGGCGGCGGAGGCCGGCTATGCGGACCAGGCGCATCTGTCGCGCGAGGTGAGGGCGCTGTGCGGCATCACGCCCCGCGCTGCCCTGCAGCAACTGCTGGATTGAGCGGCCCGGCTGGCCGTTTTGTTCAAGATGCCATGCCCCTGCGTGGCCGATGATGGCGGCCTACCGACATTCAATGGAGCATCACATGGGCATCAGGGGCAACAACCACCAGATCGACAACATCGAATTCAACGTGGCCGACATCGCACGCAGCAAGGCGTTCTACGGCGAGGCCTTCGGCTGGACCTTCACAGACTACGGGCCGAGCTACACCGAGTTCAGCGATGGCCGGCTGACGGGCGGCTTCACCACCGGCGAGGAGGTGCGGCCCGGCGGCCCGCTGGTCATCCTCTACGCCGACGATCTGGCCGAGGCGCAGCGCCGCGTGGAGGCGGCCGGTGCCGTGATCAGCCGCGCGGTGTTCGCGTTCCCGGGGGGGCGCAGGTTCCACTTCACCGATCCGGATGGCTACGAGCTGGCCGTGTGGTCGGCCGATGCCTGAAAGACGACAGCCCGCATCTGCGGGCTGTTTTCATGGGGACTGGGAGGGCGTCAGTCGACGTTGGAGCCCAGCTGCATGTCCTTGTACTGCACGATGCGCGTGCCCTTGACCAGGCGGTAGCCGCCCCAGATCAGCAGGAACAACGGCAGGCCGATATAGGTGGCGACCACGCCGGTCCAGTCGATGCGGTCTGCCATGAAGGCCTCGTAGTTCTGGCCCAGCGTGATCACCATGCACAGCACGAAGGCGAAGATGGGGCCGAACGGGAACCACGATGCACGGTAGGGCAGCCGGTTCAGGTCCAGGCCCTGGGCCTCGTAGCCCTTGCGGAAGCGGTAGTGGCTGATGGCGATGCCCAGCCAGGCGATGAAGCCCGTCATGCCCGACAGATTCAGCAGCCAGATGTAGACCAGCTGGGGGCTGAAGATGTTGGTCAGAAAGCACAGCGCAGCCACGACCGTGGTGGCCAGCAGGGCCATCGTGGGCACGCCGCGCTTGTTGACGTACGAGAACATGCGCGGCGCCATGCGCTGGCAGGCCAGCGTGTAGAGCATGCGCGTGGAGGCGTACATGCCCGAGTTGCCGGCCGACAGCACCGAGGTCAGCACCACGGCGTTCATCACGGCGGCGGCCGACAGCAGGCCCGCGCGCTCGAAGACCAGGGTGAAGGGGCTGACGCTGATGTCGCCCAGGTCGTTCTTGAGCAGTTGCGGATCGGTGTAGGGGATCAGCAGGCTGATGACCAGGATGGCCAGGACGTAGAACAGCAAAATGCGCCAGAACACCTGGCGCACGGCGCGGGGCACGTTCTTGGCGGGGTTCTCGGATTCGCCAGCGGCAATGCCGATCAGCTCCGTGCCCTGGAAGGAAAAGCCCACGATCATGGCCACGCCGATCAGCGCCGAGAAACCGCCTGCAAAGGGCGCATCGCCCTGGCTCCACAGGGCAAAGTTGCCCCAGATGCCTTCAGGCGCGCCGCCCCGCACGATGCCCAGGATCATGAGCACGCCCACGCCGATGAAGAGGATGACGGTGGTCACCTTGATGGCGGCGAACCAGTACTCGGCCTCGCCGAAGCCTTTGACCGAGATGGCGTTGAGGCCGAACATGATGGCCAGGAACAGGGCGCTCCACAGCATGCCGTTGCCGTCGGGGAACCAGTAGGCCATGACCAGCTGGGCGGCCACCAGGTCCACGGCAATGGTGACGGCCCAGTTGTACCAGTAGTTCCAGCCCAGCGCGAAGCCGAAGCCTTCGTCCACGTAGCGCGCGCCGTAGGTGGCGAACGAGCCCGAGACGGGCAGGTTCGCGGCCATTTCGCCGAGGCTGGTCATGAGGAAGTAGACCATCAGGCCCACGATCATGTAGGCCAGCAGGGCGCCGCCGGGGCCGGCCTGCGAGATGGTGGCGCCCGAGGCAACGAAGAGGCCGGTGCCGATGGAGCCGCCGATGGCGATCATGGACAGATGCCGCGCCTTGAGTTCGCGCCTGAGTGCGGTGGGAGCGGCGTTCTTGGAGTTGTCTGCTGCCATGGATGTGTCGATGGGTGGATCAGATCCCGCGTGGCCGCTGGCCGGCGCGGGGGCAGGAATGCAAAACAGGTGAAAACAAAAGAGCCGCGCTGTCGCGGCCCCATCAAGGTGCATGCACCACGAAAAGGCGTGATTGTCCGAGAACGCAGCCATCGTGGAAAGGCAGCAGTTTAATCTCCCTTCACCCGCATAAGCCGATCTGAATCAGCACCCACTGTGTGTGCGGCGCCACGCCAGCTCGGCTGGCCGCTGCCGCCTCACCACTGTGTCTGCGCCAGCAGCAGTTGTGCCAGTGCCTTGATGCGCGGCGAAGCCTGGCGCGTGCGCGGGTAGACCAGGGACAGCTCGCGGGCGCGGCCTTCGTGCTGGGGCAGCAGCCGCACCAGCCTGCCCGCCTGCAGGTGCTCGCGCACCGCGAACTCCATGACCTGGGCCACGCCCAGGCCGCCCAGCGAGCCTTCCACCAGCGGATCGCCGCTGTCGAAGGTCACGGTCTGCGGCGCAGGCCAGTCCAGCATCTCGCCATTGCCCGCCAGGAACTGCCAGGGCACGCGCCGGCCCAGGTAGTGGTTGTAGACGGCCATGCAGCTGTGCTGCGCCAGCTCCTGCAGCGTCTGCGGCGTGCCGCGCGCCGCCAGGTAGGCGGGCGAGGCCACGGTCACCCAGCGCAGCGGCGGCAGGGCGCGGGCGATCATGCGGCTGTCTGCCAGCGGGCCGATGCGCACGGCCGCGTCAAAGCCTTCTTCCACCATGTCCACCATGCGGTCGGTGAAGCTGGTGTCGATCTGCAATTGCGGATGCTCGCGCAGCAACTGCCCCAGCAGCGGCACCAGCACGATGCGGCCCAGCATGGACGGCGCCGTCATGCGCAGCACGCCGCTGGGCGCGCAGCGCCGGTCGCTGACCAGCTGGCGCGCCTCCTCCAGCCCGGCGATCAGCGGGGCGCAGCGGTCCACCAGCGCGCAGCCGTCTGGCGTGAGCGACACGCTGCGCGTATTGCGGTGCAGCAGCCGCGTGCCCAGGTCTTTCTCCAGCTGCGCCACGGCGCGCGATATGCGGGACTGGCTGGTGCCCAGCAGGCTTGCCGCCTGGGTGAAGCTGCGGCTTTCGGCCACCTTGATGAGCAATTGAACGGCGTTGAGGTCCATGGCGATGGCATGTTTGATTGATTCGATTTTGCATAAGAAAAATGAATATCTGATGTTTATCTTCAGAAATGCATTAATTAGGATCGCTCCCATGCTTGTGAACGACTCCCCCGCTGGCGCCCTGCGCCACCCGCGCGCAGCGCTGGCGCTGCTGTCCCTGTCCCAGTTGCTGATTGCGCTGGATGCCACCATCGTCTTCGTCGCGCTCGACGCCATGGGCCAGCAGCTGCAGATGGATGCGCACCACCTGCAATGGGTGGTCAGTGCCTACAGCGTGGCCTTTGGCGGCTGCCTGCTGCTGGGCGGGCGCTGCGCGGACCTGCTGGGCAAGCGGCGCATGTATGTGGCGGGGATGGCGCTGTTCGGCCTGGCCTCGCTGGTCGGCGGCTTCGCCTCCCAGCCCTGGCAACTGGTGCTGGGCCGCGCAGGGCAGGGCGTGGCAGGGGCGTTGCTGTTTCCGGCCACGCTGTCGCTGATCAATACCTTGTATGCGGCCGGGCCCGAGCGCAACCGCGCCCTGGCCGTGTGGAGCATGGCGTCGGCCGGCGGGCTGGCGGCCGGCGCGCTGCTGGGCGGCGTGCTCACGCAGACGCTGGGCTGGAACTGGGTGCTGTGGGTGCTGGTGCCCGTGGCCTGGCCGTGTGCCCTGGCGGCGCTGCGCTTTCTGCCGTCCTCGGCCCGTACCGGGCGTGCCGCACCGGGCCAGGGCTTCGATCTGGCCGGTTGCCTGAGCGTGACCGTGGGCAGCAGCCTGCTGGTGACGGCCCTGGTGCAAGGCCCTGAATGGGGCTTTGCCAGCGCCGCCACGCTGGGGACGCTGGCCGTGGCCATGGTGGCGCTGGTCCTGTTCTGGCGCATCGAGGCCCGCATCGCCTCGCCGCTGATGCCGCTGTCCCTGCTGCGCGTGCCCAGCCTGCGCTCGGCCATGCTGCTGACCATGATCTTCATGAGCAGCTTTGGCGTGCAGTACTACTTTCTGGCGCTGTACTTCCAGCAGATCTACGGCTGGAGCCCGCTGCAGGCCGGCCTGGCCTTCCTGCTGCCCACGGCGGTCTGCACGCTGGGCATCCGCTGGGCCGAACACTGGCTGCACCGCTCCACACCGCGCACCGTGCTCATGGGCGGCTGGGCCGCAGGTACCCTCGGCCTGGCCTACATGGCCTGGGCGCTGCCGCTGGGCGGCAGCTATGTCTGGCTTGTGCCGGGCTTCGTGGTGCTCAGCCTGGGCCAGGGCGCGTGCTGGACCGCCATGTGGGTGGTGGCCGGCCAGGGCGTGGCGGCTGCGCAGCAGGGCGTGGCCTCGGGCATTGCGGCCACGGCCCAGCAAGTGGGCGCGGCGCTGGGGCTGGCCCTGCTGGTCATGGTGGCCACCGCGCCGCTGGCCGGAATCACGGCGCCCGATGCGCTGCGCGAGGCCACCGCCCGGGGGCTGCAGCAGGCCGAATGGGGTGCCGCGCTGATCGCGCTGCTGGGGTGGGTGGTGTCGGCGGCCATGCGCCGCGCACCGGCAATCCAGTCCGTGCCGGGCGCGGAGCAGCCTGCCTGCTCGCCTTGAGGTCACTGGCCCGCAGTTACCATCTGCGGCTGCTTTGCACACCCCTCACCACCAACCCACATGGCAGAAACGAGCATCTCCAGCGACTGGGTCCGACATTCGCAGCTGGGCGCAGGCCTGGAGCGCATCGAGGCCTATTTCGGCGGGCACGGCTACGCGCCCCACAGGCACGACACCTACGCGCTGGGCCTGACGCTGTCCGGCGTGCAAAGCTTTGCCTACCGCCGCAGCCAGCGGCACAGCCTGCCGGGCGGTGCCATGGTGCTGCACCCTGACGAATTGCATGACGGCCACGCGGGCACCGAGGCAGGCTTTCGCTACCGCATGGTCTATGTGGAGCCGGCCCTGATCCAGCAGGTGCTGGGCGGCAGGCCCTTGCCTTTCGTCGAGGGAGGACTTTCGGCTGATCCCCGGCTCAAGGCTGCGCTGCTGCCCTTGCTGCAGTGCCTGGACGAGGACCTTGAGCCGCTGGCACGCGACGATGCCCTCTACGACCTGGCGCTGGCCCTGGAGGCCGTGGCCGGTCGGCGCAAGCTCAGGCGTCTGCCGGACCTGGTGGCCGTGGAGCGTGCCCGCGCCTGCATCCATGATTCGCTGGAGCAGGGCGTAACCCTGGAGGCGCTGTCCCAGGCCAGCGGCCTGGACCGCTGGCGGCTGTGCCGGGATTTCCGCGCGCTCTACGGCACCAGCCCCTACCGCTACCTGAGCATGCGCCGGCTGGACACCGTGCGGCGCCTGCTGCTGGCGGGGCAGGGCGTGGCCGATGCTGCACTGCAGGCCGGCTTCTTCGACCAGAGCCACATGGCGCGCCAGTTCGCCATGGCCTATGGCGTGCCGCCCGCACGCTGGCTCAGGCGCCTGGGCGCGGCCTGAGCTGCACGATCGTGCAAGACCGCAGGGAAGGCGCTTCCTAGCATGGAGGCTTCACACGCTTTCATAAGGTCTGCCCATGACGTTCCCCGTTGAAAACCGCCCCTGCGAGGCCATCAACTTCCCCGACAAATTCAGCCGCTTCACCGGCCAGTGGAGCCCCCGCGTCGTTGCCGAAATGAACGACTACCAGTTCAAGATCGTGCGCGTGCAGGGCGAGTTCATCTGGCACTCGCATGCCGAAACGGATGAAGCCTTCCTGGTGCTGGACGGCGAGCTGCGCATCGACTTCCGTGATGGCCATGTGCTGCTGCGCCAGGGCGAGCTCTACGTGGTCCCCAAAGGCACGGAGCACAAGCCCAGCGCCGAGCGGGAAGCCCGCCTCATGCTGATCGAGCCGCGCGGCGTGCTGAACACCGGGGAGGAAGGCGGCGAGAGGACGGCGTTGAACGACGTGTGGGTTTAGCCAGCCCGTAGCCATCCCATGAACAAAGGGCGCCGCAGCGCCCCTTGTTCCCGGAAGTGCGGAGCGCTCAGCCCAGCAGCAGCGCGTCGTCTGCCAGCTTTTCGCCGCGCACTTTCTCGAACATTTGCAGCAGGTCGGGCACGTCCATGCGGGCGCGTTCCTCGCCGCTGACGTCGAGCACCACCTGGCCCTGGTGCAGCATCACCGTGCGCTCGCCCACGTCCAGCGCCTGGCGCATGCTGTGGGTGACCATCATGGTGGTGAGCTTGGCCTCGGAGACGATGCGCGCCGTCAGCTGCAGCACGAAGTCGGCCGTGCGCGGGTCGAGCGCGGCGGTGTGCTCGTCCAGCAGCAGGATGCGCGAAGGCTGCAGCGCCGCCATCAGCAGGCTCACGGCCTGGCGCTGGCCGCCCGACAGCAGGCCGATGCGGTCGGTCAGGCGGTTTTCCAGGCCCAGGCCCAGGATGGACAGGCGTTCGCGGAAGTTGTCGCGCATCTCGGCCTTGACGGCGCGGCTCAGGCGGCGGAAGGTGCCGCGGCGCTGGGCCAGGGCCATGTTTTCCTCGATGGTCAGGTCCTCGCAGGTGCCCGCCATGGGGTCCTGGAAGACGCGGGCCACGCGCTCGGAACGTGCCCACACGGGCAGGCGCGTCATGTCCTGGCCGGCGATCTCGATGCGGCCCTTGTCCACGGACAGGTCGCCCGAGACGGCGTTCAGGAAGGTGGACTTGCCGGCGCCGTTGGAGCCGATGACGGTGACGAACTGGCCGTCGGGAATGTCCAGCGACATGCCGCGCAGCGCCCGCGTTTCGATGGGCGTGCCGGGGTTGAAGGTGATTTCGAGTTGTTGTGCGCTCAGCATGAGTGCAATCTCCGGTATTTCTTCGTTCAGTCGCTCAAGGCGTGGTGCTTGAACTGACGCGGTCCAAACTCAGGGACGCCGAGCAAGGGCCGCCCCGCAGCGATGGCGTCGTTCCCCTCCCTCGCGCAGCGAGTAGAGAGGGGGAAGCGGCATAGCCGCTCAGGGGGTGTCATTTCCTTTGCGCAAATTTGCGCTTCAGTTGGGGGATCACCAGGGCGACGGTCACCAGCAGCGCGGTGACAAGGTTCAGATCCTGGGCCTTGAGGCCGATGAAATCGCTGTTGAGGGCCGCTGCGATGAAGAAGCGGTACACGATGGCGCCCACCACCACGGCCAGCGTGGCCCAGACGATGCGGCGCGAAGGCAGGATGGACTCGCCCACGATCACGGCAGCCAGGCCGATGACGATGGTGCCGATGCCCATGGAAATGTCCGAGCCGCCCTGGGTCTGCACGAACAGCGCGCCGGCCAGGCCGACCAGGCCGTTGGAGATCGCCATGCCCAGCAGGATCATGGCGCCGGTGTTCACGCCCTGCGAGCGTGCCATGCGGGCGTTGGAGCCCGTGGCGCGGATGGCCAGGCCCCGTTCGGTGGCGAAGAACCAGTCCAGGCCCAGCTTGGCCAGCACGACGATGACGAACAGGATCACCGGGCGCATCACATAGTCGGCCACGCTGTCGGGCTGCAGCAGGGTGAACAGCGTGGTCTCGTTGATCAGCGGCACGTTGGGGCCGCCCATGATGCGCAGGTTGACCGAATACAGGCCGATCATCATCAGGATGGAGGCCAGCAGGTCCATGATCTTCAGGCGCACATTGAGCCAGCCCGTGATCAGGCCCGCGACGGCGCCAGCGGCCGTGCCGGCCAGCGTGGCCAGCCAGGGATTGGTGCCCGTGGAAATCAGGATGGCGCAGACGGCGCCGCCCAGCGGAAAGCTGCCGTCCACCGTGAGGTCGGGAAAGCGCAGCAGTCTGAACGAGATGAAGACGCCCAGCGCCACCAGGCTGAAGATCAGGCCGATCTCGACGGCACCGAGCAATGAAAAGAGGGACATAGGAAGAGCGACAGGCGCGTGGGAACGGAAAACGACTTAAAAAAAGGGCAGGGCCATGTTGCCATGGCGCCTGCCACCGTGGGCGCACTGCCCGGGTTGGTCCCGGGCAGGCAAACCCCGGGTATTACTTGATCACCTGGGCGGCCGACTTGACCAGCGCGTCGGACAGCTTGACGCCCTGCTTCTCGGCGGCGCCCGGATTCACGAACAGCTCCATCTTGGTGCTGACTTCGGTCTTGAGGTCGCCGGGCTTCTCGCCCTTGAGGATGCGCACCACCATGCGGCCGGTCTGCTCGCCCAGATCGCGGTAGTTGATGCCCAGGGCCGCCACGGCGCCGCGCTTGACGGAGTCGGTGTCCGAGGCCACCAGCGGGATCTTGGCGTCCTGGCCGACCTTGACCAGCGACTCGTAGGCCGAGACCACGTTGTTGTCGGTGTTGGTATAGATCACATCGACCTTGCCGACCAGGCTGCGCGCAGCGCTGCTGACGTCCACGGAGCGGGGAGCGGCGGCTTCCACCAGGGTCATGCCCAGCTTGGGCAGCAGGGTCTTGAGTTCCTTGACGACCACGGCGGAGTTGGCCTCGCCGGGGTTGTAGACCATGCCCACGCGCTTGGCGTTGGGCACGACCTGCTTGACCAGCTCCATCTGCTTGTCCAGGGCCAGCAGGTCGGACACGCCGGTCACGTTGTTCTTGGAAGGCTCCCAGCTGAGCACCAGCTTGGCGGCCACGGGGTCGGTCACGGCGGAGAACACCACGGGCACGGTCTTGGTGGCGGCGACCACGGCCTGGGCCGAGGGCGTGGCGATGGCGACGATGGCATCAGGCTTGTCGCCCACGAACTTGCGAGCGATCTGCGCGGCCGTGCCGGTGTTGCCCTGGGCACTCTGGTACTGCCACTTGAGGTTCTTGCCGGCTTCGTAGCCTGCTTCCTTGAGCGCGGCCTGCACGCCGTCGCGCACGGCGTCGAGTGCAGGATGCTCGACGATGGCGGTCACTGCGACCGACTTCTCGTCAGCGGCGTGGGCGCCGCCCGCAATGGCGGAAATTGCCAGGGCCAGCGCGCCCAGGGGCGCCCAAGACAAGTGCTTCATACGTGTATCTCCAACGTGCTTGTGGTTGTTCCTGTTTGCTCAGCAGAAGGCCGCACAGGACGGTCGCGGCGCTTCGCGGCAAAGTCTACTGCAGCCGCCCTGTACGCCTTGGCGTTTGGACGACCCGGTTTTCACCTATAGGTTTGTATCTAAAAATTGGCATGAAATCTGCGGGGAATGCCCTAGGTGCAACTTTTTCATGCGTCTTGGACAGGTTTGGCGATGCAGGTTTGCGTCTTCAAGGGCCTGTTTTTGGCTTTGCCGTGCATTTTTATTGCGTGCGATGGCATTTCGGATGGCCTTCTATGCTTTCTGCACCGATGTTGCTTTGACGAGGCTCAAAGAAAAAGCCTGCACAAGCAGGCTTGGGCAGGCTTCAGAGAAGGGCCGGTGTGGCGCGCGGATCACATGCCCGCGTAGTTCGGCCCTCCGCCGCCTTCGGGCGTGACCCAGACGATGTTCTGCGTGGGGTCCTTGATGTCGCAGGTCTTGCAGTGCACGCAGTTCTGGGCGTTGATCTGCAGGCGCTTGCCGCCCTGGGCCGTGTCGTCCACGAACTCGTAGACGCCGGCTGGGCAGTAGCGCTGCTCGGGGCCTGCGTACTTGGCCAGGTTGATGGCCACGGGCACCGAGGCGTCCTTGAGCGTCAGGTGGGCGGGCTGGTCTTCGGCGTGGTTGGTGTTGCTGATGAAGACGCTGGACAGGCGGTCGAAGGTCAGCTTGCCATCGGGCTTGGGGTAGTCGATGGGCTTGCACTCGGCCGCCGGCTTCAGGTAGGCGTGGTCGGGCTTGTCGCGGTGCAGCGTCCAGGGGATGTTGCCCTTGAGCACGAACTGCTCGATGCCGTTCATCAGCGTGGCCGTGGTCAGGCCCTTCTTGAACCAGGCCTTGAAGTTGCGCGACTTGTTCAGCTCTTCGTACAGCCAGCTGTTCTCGAAGGCCTGGACATAGGCGCCCAGCTCGTCGCCCTGGCGGCCCGCGACGATGGCGTCATAGGCGGCTTCGGCGGCCAGCATGCCGGTCTTGATGGCGGCATGGCTGCCCTTGATGCGGCTGACGTTCAGGAAACCTGCGTCGCAGCCCACGAGCGCGCCGCCCGGGAACACGAACTTGGGCAGGGACAGCAGGCCGCCGGCCGTGATGGCGCGCGCGCCGTAGCCCAGGCGCTTGGCCGGCTTGATGCCCTTGGACTCGTCGCCTTCCAGGTAGTAGCGGATGTTGGGATGGGTCTTCCAGCGCTGGAATTCCTCGAAGGGGCTCAGGTAGGGGTTGGCATAGTCCAGGCCCGTGATGAAGCCCAGCGTGACCTTGTTGTCGTCCAGGTGGTAGAGGAAGGCGCCGCCGTAGGTCTTGCTGTCCATGGGCCAGCCGGCCGTGTGCATCACGAAGCCGGGCTTGTGGCGTGCCGGGTCGATTTCCCACAGCTCCTTGATGCCCAGGCCGTAGCTTTGCGGGTCCTTGCCGGCGTCCAGCTGGTACTTGGCGATGATCTGCTTGCCCAGATGGCCGCGTGAGCCTTCGGCAAAGATCGTGTACTTGGCGTGCAGCTCCATGCCCAGCTGGAACTCGCCCGTGGGCTCGCCGTCCTTGCCGATGCCCATGTTGCCGGTGGCCACGCCCTTGACCGAACCGTCCTCGTTGTAGAGCACCTCGGCGGCAGCAAAGCCCGGGAAGATTTCAACGCCCAGTGCCTCGGCCTGCTCGCCCAGCCACTTGACCACGTAGCCCAGGCGAACGATGTAGTTGCCATGGTTCTGGAAACAGGCCGGCAGCAGGAAGTTGGGCGTGCGCAGGGCGGATTTCTCGCCCAGGAAGACCATGGCGTCATCGGTGACGGGCTGGGTCAGGGGCGCGCCCTTTTCCTTCCAGTCAGGGATCAGCTCGGTCAGCGCACGCGGGTCCATGATGGCGCCCGACAGGATGTGGGCACCGGGTTCCGACCCCTTTTCCAGCACGACGACGGAGACATCCTGGCCTTTTTCGGCCGCCAGCTGCTTGAGGCGGATGGCCGTGGCCAGCCCGCCGGGGCCGCCGCCGACCACCACCACGTCGTATTCCATGGCTTCGCGCGGCCCGTACTGGGCCAGGATTTCTTCGTTCGTCATCGGGGTGTCTCGCTTGGATATTGAAAAACAGGATGGTCGGCAGACCGAACGTTTGTTCGGTTGCAGCGCAAAAGCCGCAATGCGGTGGATTCTATGACGTGCTTGGACCCTGCCGTTGCTGATAGGTGACAGCGCGGGAATCCGCCCTGCTGCACAGTGACCGGGGGCTGCGGGGCATGGTGCCTTGCGGTGGCGCTACAACAAGGAGACTGCAGGCATGCGCATAGAGATTCCAGAATATAAAAAATGGGTTCACGAGATGCGATTCAAAGTGCGCTGGGGCGACATGGACGCCATGGGCCATGTCAACAACGCCATGTACTTCCGCTATCTGGAGACTGCACGCATCGACTGGATGGTTGAAGCGGGCATGGCGCCTACGCCGGGCGGGCAGGGGCCGGTCATCGTCAATGCTTTTTGCAACTTCCACCAGCAGCTGGCCTATCCCGACGAAGTACTACTCAAGATGTACGTCAGCGACCCCGGCCGCACCACCTTCGAGACCTGGGGAACCATGGAACGCGTCTCCGAACCCGGCGTGATCTGCGCGGCCGGTGGCGGCACCGTCATCTGGGTGGACTTTCCCAGGCAGAAGGCCGTCGAGCTGCCGGGCTGGGTGCGGGAGATGGTGGGATAGCGGCCCAGGCGCCCTTCAGATGATGTGCCCGGGCACTGCACGCCAGGCCGTGGCGCCCGGAGTGCCTGCGGGCGCGGGAGCCTCGCGGATCATCGGGTGAACGACACATGCCGTGTCGTCCATGCCCGCATTCCCCAGGAGGTTCGATATGGATTGGTTGCAAAAGCTGCTGTGCCGGCTGTTTGGCTATCGTTGCCCGTTGAGCATCGAGCTCAACGGCGACAGCATTCTCAACGGCTACGGCGTGGACATCACGCCGGTGCAGCGCATCCAGGCGGCACGCCCCTGGTGGACGCTGGATGACAGGTGCATCAACGGCCTGCGGTTGCAAAAACTCATGCTGACGTTTGCCGACGTGCCGCATAGCAGCCGCGTCACGGTCATCGCCCTGGGCGCCAATGACGGCTTCGGCCTGGTTCCGCCAGACGAGTACCGGGCCGACCTGCTGGAGGCCGTGCGCATCAGCCGGGAATGTGGCTCCACTCCCGTGTTCACGGGCCTGCCCGGCATGCCGCTGGGGCGCTTTCCCGTGGAATGGACGGACAACCTGGACGCCCTGAACGCGGTGATGCACGACGTCGCCACGCAACAGGGCATACCGCACGCCGGCTGGGATGCGGACTTTCGGGGTGACGAAGACCTGAACCCGGATGGCGTGCACCGCACGCAGGCGGCCAGCGACCGATTGGCGCAACTGCTGATCCAGACGATTGACGGGCTACCGCGCTGAGCCTGCAGAGCCGGGCCATTTCAAGCTGTGGGGCACTCAGGCCGTGTCTCGCAGTGCCTGATGTGGGGCCGCCGCCAACCGCTCCTTTGCCAGCCGCGTGCCTGCTGCCAGCGCTTGCAGCTTGCGCCACGCCACGTCGCGGCCCATGGGTGCGAGGCCGCAGTTCGTGCAGGGGAACAGCCGCTCCTTCGGCACGAACTCCAGCGCCCGGCCGATGGTGTCGGCCACCTCTTCGGGGGTCTCGACCACGTCGCTGGCCACGTCGATCACGCCGACCATCACGTCCTTGCCGGCCAGCAGCCTCATCAGGTCGGGCGGCACGTGGGAGTGGATGCACTCCAGGCTCACCTGGTCGATGCGGCTCCTGGCCAGCGCGGGGAACACCGTCTCGTACTGGCGCCATTCATCGCCCAGGGTGCTTTTCCAGTCCGTATTGGCCTTGATCCCGTAGCCGTAGCAGATATGCACGGCCGTCGTGCAGGTCAGGCCCTGCGCCGCACGTTCCAGCGCCTGCACGCCCCAGTCGGCGGCGTCCTTCATGTAGACGTTGAAGGCGGGCTCGTCGAACTGGATGATGTCCACGCCGTCGGCCTGCAGCGCCAGGGCCTCCTGGTTGAGCAGCTCGGCGAAGGCGAAGGCCATCTTCACCCTGTCGCCATAGAAGCGGTCCGCCACGGTGTCGACGATGGTCATGGGGCCGGGCAGCGTGAACTTCAGCTTCTTCCTGGTGTGCGCGCGTGCCAGTTGGGCCTCGAAGGCATGCACGCGGCCCTTCAGGCGCAGGGCCGACACCACCTGCGGCACCATCGCGTCGTAGCGGTTGTCGCGGATGCCCATCTTCACCTTGTTTTCGAAGTCGATGCCCTCGACCTGTTCCAGGAAGCCGTGCACGAAGTGCTGGCGCGACTGCTCGCCGTCGCACACGATGTCCAGGCCTGCGTCTTCCTGGGCCTTGATCCACAGCAGGGTTGCATCGGCCTTGGCCTGGCGAAGCGCATCGCCTTCGGCCTTCCACTGGGGCCAGAGCTTGTTGGTTTCAGCCAGCCAGGCGGGCTTGGGCAGGCTGCCGGCGATCGAGGTTTCGAACATCTGGGAATTCCTTCAAATCAAACAGGAGTATGGCGGGCGTGCTCCGGGACGGTTTTCCCCGGCCCGCCACGGATTGGGTGCCATGGCAGGCATGGCGGCGGGTGGCTACAGGGCGAAATCGGCAGCCCATTGCTCAAGCACATTCTTGTACGGCTTGATGAAGTGCTGCTCTGCAAACTTGCCCTGCTTGACAGCCAACTGGCTGCGCTCTTCCCGGTCATAGACAATCTGCGTCGACGAGTAATCGTGATTCTTCAGGCTGGGTTGATAGAGCATCCCGGCTGCAGAATTCGCGTTGTAGATTTCGGGGCGATAAATCTTCTGGAAGGTCTCCATGGTGCTGATCGTGCCGATCAGCTCGATATTCGTATAGTCGTTCAGCAGGTCGCCGTGAAAGTAGAAGGCCAGTGGCGCAACGCCATTTGGAGGCATGAAGAAGCGAACCTGCATTCCCATCTTCTCGAAATACCGGTCGGTCGAGGAGAACTCGCTCTGCCGATACTCGATGCCCAGTATGGGGTGCCGGTTTCCGGTGCGCTGGTAGGTCTTGCTGGTGGACACGCTGATACAGATGACGGGCGGCTTGTCGAAGTGCTGCCTGTAGGTGCCTGAACTGGAAAATTGCCTGAACAGCTTTCCATGCAAGTCGCCAAAATCATCGGGGGTGCCGAATTCGGAGCGGTTGGCGTTGTACTCAGCAAGCACAACGCTGAAATCGTAGTCGCGCACGTAGGAGGAGAAATTGTTCCCTGCGATGCCGTCTATGCGCTTGTGGTTCTTCTTGTCGAGGATGCTGGTCTTCAATATCTCGATCAACGGAAACGCACCAAGGCCGTTTCTGGCGCCAATTCCCATTTCGACCGAGATGATCTCGAGCTCCACCGAGTAGCGATCTCCCGTGGGATTGTCCCAGTGGGCCAGGTCGTTGAAGCGGTTGTCAATCATCCTCAGCGTGTTGCGCAGGTTCTGCTGCCGGCAATCGCCACGGGCCAGATTGGCAAAGTTGGTGGTAATTCGCGTGCTGTCCGATGGTTGATAGTCTTCATCGAAACGAATGCGCTTGAGATGGAAGCTGAGTTCTTGGTTCATTGTGATCTGCGACCTGATTCATGCCCTTGCCGAAAACTGCGGGCAAGCAATAGGTGCGGATGTTATGGACGGCAATCGATGAAGTAAAGTGGTCTTATTTCATGAAACCATGAGCCTGGTTCATCAAAAGCCGGCAGGCCAGAGCGCATCCCGCTCAGCGCGGTGGAGCCAGTCGGTATCCGGGCCAGTTCCGACCGCGCCGCGGTCTTCAGGCTGACTGGCGCAGCACCAGCTTGGGCCTGGCCAACAACTGCTGGCGGGGCTGGCCCGGATGGGCCATGCGTGCCAGCAGCAAGGTGGCAGCCTGTTCGCCAAGCTCGGCGGGGCGCACGTCCACCGTGCTCAGGGGGGGATGGGAATGCGCGGCATCGAACACGTTGTCGAAGCCCATGAGCGCGAAGTCTTTGCCTGCGCGCAGTCCGTTTTCGTCCAGGGCAGACAGTGCGCCAAAGGCCACCAGATCGTTGTAGCAGATGGCCGCCTTGATGGCTGGCTGCGCGGCCAGCAGGCTGCGCATGGCGTCATGCCCTCCCGTGCGCGTGGGGCTGGCGTAGAAAACCAGGTCTTCATCGAAAGCCAGACCCGCATCGGCAAAGGCGGCCCTGCAGCCGCTCAGGCGCTGCTCCAGCATCAGGCCGTCCATCCCTCCCAGAAAACCGATGCGGCGATGCCCGGCCGCCAGCAGGTGGCGTGTGGCCGCCATCACGCCGTGGGCGTTGTCGGCGCCTGCGAAGTCGTAGCTTCCCTCGCCCAGCGTGCGGATCATGACCACCAGGGGAATGCCCCATGACTGCAGGTCCTGCGCCAGCGAGGCCGGCGTGTCCAGCGCCGGGCACAGCGCAATGCCGGCCGCGTTGTGCTCGCGCATGGTGGTCAGCACTTTTTGCTGGCGCTCCAGGCTTTCGCTGGTGTGGGCCATGAGCGTGATGAAGCCGGCATCGGCCAGCCTGCGCTCCAGCCCCGCCAGCACCTCGGCAAAGAAGGGGTTCATCAGGTCGTTGATCACGACTCCGACCATGTTGGACGACTGGCGCCGCAGCTCTCCGGCGCGGCGGTTGTAGACGTAGCCGAGCTGCGCTGCCGCTGCACGCACGCGCTCCGATGTCTCGGCCGGAATCAGGGGGCTGCCCTTGAGCACCAGCGACACCGTTGATTTGGAGACCTGGGCCGCAGCCGCCACGTCAAGGATGGTCACGGCGCGCACGGAAGGGGGCTTGTTCATCATGGTTCGGTGTTTTCCCTGGGTCGGCGCGATTGTGCTTGATCTTCTTTTGGAACGTTCCAATAATCAATTAGAACGTTCCAATAGAAATTATCAATATAGGAAGGGAGATCATGAGCGAGGTCGGTTGGGGATTGATAGGGGCCAGCACCATTGCTGCCGATCACATGATCGGTGCCATCCGCGCGCAGCGCGGGCACACGGTGGCGGCGGTCGCCAGCCGCAGTGCAAAGCGCGCGGCGCAGTTTGCTGCCGAGCAGGGCATTGCCCGCGCCTACGACTCGGTGCCCGCCATGCTGGCCGACCCGTCAGTCCAGGTGGTCTACGTCAGCTCCGACAACGAATTGCGCCACGCCCAGGTCCTTGCTGCGGCAGCGGCCGGCAAGCATGTCCTGTGCGAGAAGCCATTGGCGCTGACCGTGCAACAGGCGCTGGACATGGTGAGGGCATGCCGGGCCGCAGGCGTGGTGCTGGGCACCAACCACCACCTGCGCAACGCGGCAACGCACCGCAGGATGCGCGAGCTGGTGCGCGATGGCGCCGTGGGCCAGCCGCTGTTTGCGCGCGTCTTCCACGCCATCGAACTGCCGCCCTCTGTGCAGGGCTGGCGGCTGGAGCGGCCCGAGGCCGGTGGCGTGATCCTCGACATCGGCGTGCATGACGTGGATGCGCTGCGCTTCATCCTGGGGGCTGAGCCGGTGGAGGCGGTGGCGCTGGAGCAGCAAGGACCGCTGTCCCGCAACGGCGTGGCGGACGGCGTGATGGCCGTGCTGCGGTTGGACAACGGCGTGCTGGCGCAACTGCATGCGGCATTCACCGTGGCGCATGCGGGAACCGGCATCGAAATCCATGGCACCTCGGGCTCGCTCATCGGGCGCGATGTGATGACGCAGCGGCCGGGCGGCGAGGTGCTGCTGCGCAATGGGGCCGGCGAGCAGGCCATTGCCGTGGAGCACCACGGTCTCTACGCGCATGGGGTGGCCGCGTTCTGCGCCGCCCTGCGCGGCGAAGGCCTGCCTGCCGCCACCGGCGAGGACGGCGTGCGCTCGCTGGCGGCGGCGGTGGCCATGGCCCAGGCCTGCAGCACGGGCCGGGCCGTGCCCATAACCAATCCCCTTGCACGGGAACGGGGGGCAGCCGCATGAGCAAGCACATCACCGCCGCACAGGCTGCAGCCTTGCTGCGCGACGGCGACATCGTCAGCGTGAGCTCGTCCAGCGGGCTGGGCTGCCCCGACAAGGTGCTGGCCGCCATTGGCGAGCGCTTCGAACGCGAGGGTGCTCCGCGCAACCTGACCACGCTGCACCCGATTGCGGCCGGCGATATGTACGGCATCAAGGGAATGGACCATCTGGCCCGGCCCGGGCTGCTGTCGCGTGTCCTGGCCGGCTCGTATCCCAGCGGCCCGTCCACGCTGCCCATGCCTGCGATCTGGCGCATGGTGGTGGACAACCAGATCCAGGCCTACAACATCCCCAGCGGCATCCTGTTCGACATGCACCGCGAGGCCGCTGCGCGGCGCCCGGGCGTGCTGACCCAGGCGGGCATGGGCACCTTTGTCGATCCCGCACAGCAGGGCTGCGCGATGAACGAGCCGGCCAGCCGCCATCCGGTAGTGCGCCTGCAGCATTTCGACGGGCGCGACTGGCTGTTCTTTCCCGCTGTGGCGCCCGACGTGACCGTCCTGCGCGCCACCACGGCCGATGAGCGCGGCAACCTGGGCTATGAGCACGAAGGCGCGCTGCTGGGTGCGCTGGAGCAGGCGATGGCCGCACGCAACAACGGTGGCATCGTCATCGCCCAGGTCAAGCGCATCGTCAGGGCCGGCCACCTGAGGCCGCACGATGTCCGCGTCCCCTGCCATCTGGTGGACCATGTGGTGGTCGATGCCGATCAGTGGCAGACCACGCAGACTGTGTATGACCCGGCCATCAGCGGGGAGGTTGCGCAACCGCTGTCCGGCTTCGAGCCCCAGGCCTGGGGGCCCGAGAAGGTGATTGTGCGCCGCGCCGCCATGGAGCTGGCGCACGGGCATGCCGCCAACCTGGGCTTTGGCATTGCGGCCAATGTGCCGCGCATCCTGCTCGAGGAGGGCCTGCATGGCGAGGTGACCTGGGTCATAGAGCAGGGCGCCGTCGGCGGCATGCCGCTGCTGGGCTTTGCCTTTGGCTGCGCGGCCAATGCCGATACCATCGTGGCCTCGCCCCAGCAGTTCACCTATTTCCAGGGCGGGGGCTTCGATGTGACGCTGCTGTCCTTCCTGCAGGTGGATGGCGATGGCAGCGTCAATGTCTCGCGGCTGGGGGCCAGTCCCTATCTGACGGCCGGCTGCGGCGGCTTTGTGGATATCACGGCCCATGCGCGGCGCATCGTCTTCTGCGGACTTTTCACGGCCGGCGCCAGGCTGCGCGTGGGAGAAGGGCGGCTGGACATCCTCGAGGAGGGCGGCACGCGCAAGTTCGTCGGCACGGCCGAGCACATCAGCTTCAGCGGCCTGGTCGGGCGCCAGCGCGGGCAGCGGGTGCGCTATGTGACCGAGCGCTGCGTCATCGACCTCGAAGACCAGGGCCTGGTCGTGCGCGAGATCGCGCCCGGCGTGGACCTGCAGCGCGATGTGCTGGAGCAGGCCGGCATGGCGCTGCAGGTGGCGCCCGACCTGCGGCGAATGGATGAGTGCCTGTTCCACGATGCGCCCTTTGGCCTGGCCCTGCAGGCCCGGGAGGTCCGCCGTGGCTGAGACCCTGGTTCAACTGGTGCGCCAGGGCCCAGTGGCCCAGGTCACGATAGACCGGCCCGCACGGCTGAACGCGCTGACCCCCTGCATGCTTGACGCACTGGAGCACATGGCGCGCGAGATCGAGGCCGATGGCGCCATCCGTGCCGTGGTGCTGACCGGCCGTGGCGACAGGGCCTTTTGCGCGGGTGCCGACATCCATGCCTGGGCCGCGCTGCAGCCGCTGGACATGTGGCGGCAGTGGGTGCGCCGCGGCCACCAGGTGTTCGACCGGTGGGCGCGGCTGCGCCAGCCCGTGATTGCGGCGCTCAACGGCCATGCGTTCGGCGGCGGGCTGGAGCTGGCCATCACCAGCGATGTGCGCATCGCCGTCGATACGGCGCAGTTCGCGCTGCCAGAGGCATCGATCGCCACCTGTCCCGGCTGGTCCGGCTCGCAGCGGCTGGTGCGGCTGATCGGCCCCGGCCACGCGAAGTACCTGGCCCTGGGCGGCGTGCGGCTGTCCGCCGATCAGGCGCTGGCCTGCGGGCTGGTGCATGAACGGGTGCCGGCCAGCGAACTGGGCCTGCGCGCTGCTGCGTTGGCCCACGACATGGCAGGCCAGGCGCCCGTGGCACTGCAGCTGACCAAGCAACTGATCAATGCCGCCGCCGGCGAAGACGCACCCGCCGCACTGGAAGCCATGGCCGCAGCCCTGGCCGCGAGCACGGCCGATGCAGCCGAAGGCCTGCTCAGCTTCAAGGAAAAGCGCGCGCCGCGCTACCTGGGCCACTGAATCTGCGCCGACCTGCCGACCTGCCGACCTGCCGATTCGCCGTCCCGCCCTTGCCCCCTGAACCACCCAAGGAGACCGCCACCATGACTGCCGCGAACCCGCCTCCAGCCCATGCACCTGCAGTGAATGCAGGGGCCATGGCCGGCCTCGTCCACAGGCCCCCGTTCCATGGCCGGCTGCTCATCGATGGCGCCTGGGCCGATGCGGCCGACGGCGCGACGCTGGAACGCCGCTCCCCGGCCCACGGCACCGTGGCCAGCATCCATGCGCGGGCCGGGCGGGCCGATGCCGCGCGTGCCATTGCCGCAGCACGCCGCGCTGCGGACCACGGGCCCTGGCCCCGCATGAGGGGGGCGCAGCGCGCCAGCGTGCTGCGTGCCGTGGCCGAATGCCTGCTGGACCGCAGGCAGGAATTGGCGCGTATGGAGACGCTGGAGACCGGCAAGCCGCTGGCCCAGTCGCTGGACGAGGTGGGCGCGGCAGCCGACCTGTGGCACTACGCCGCCGCACTGGCGCGCAACCTGCATGGCGACAGCTATGACACGCTGGGCGAGCAGACGCTGGGTGTGGTGCTGCGCGAGCCGCTGGGCGTGGTCGGCATCGTCACGCCCTGGAACTTTCCCCTGCTCATCGTCAGCCAGAAGCTGCCCTTTGCGCTGGCCGCCGGCTGCACGGCCGTGGTCAAGCCGGCCGAGGAAACATCGGCCACCACGCTGATGCTGGGCGAGATCCTCATGAACGCCGGCCTGCCGCCCGGTGCCGTCAACATCCTGCCAGGCGGCGGTGGCGCTGTCGGCGAGGTCCTGGCCGCGCACCCGGACATCGACATGCTGTCCTTCACGGGCTCCACGGAAACAGGCCGGAAGGTGGCCGCAGCATCGGCGCAGACGCTCAAGAAGCTGTCCCTGGAGCTGGGCGGCAAGAACCCCCAGATCGTCTTTGCCGACTGCGACTTCGAGGCGGCCGTCGATGCCACGGTGCTGGGCATGCACTTCAATGCCGGCCAGTGCTGCAACAGCGGCAGCCGCGTGCTGGTGCAGGCGGCCATCGCCGAACGCTTCGTGGCCGCCGTGGCCGAGCGCGCGCGGCAGGTGCGCGTGGGCGATCCGCTGGACCAGGGCGTGCAGGTGGGCGCCATCACCACGCAGCGCCAGCTGGACGCCATCCTCACCCACATCGAGGCCGCGCGCCAGGCCGGCGCCCGCGTGGTGCTGGGCGGCAGCCGCATGGCGCGCCCGGGCCTGTATGTGGAGCCCACGGTGCTGGCCGGCGTGACGCCGGACATGGCCATTGCCAGGCAGGAGGTCTTCGGGCCCGTGCTCGCGGTGCTGGTCTTCGAGGACCTGGACGATGCGATCGACCTGGCCAACGCCACGCTCTACGGCCTGTCGGCCGCCGTCTGGAGCCGTGACTTCAGCACCTGCCTGGCGGCGGCGCGGCGCATCAAGGCCGGCACGGTCTGGGTCAATACCTTCCTCGAAGGCCATGCCGAGCTGCCTTTCGGCGGCTACCGCCAAAGCGGCCTGGGCCGAGAGCTGGGCCGCCGTGCCGCCGAGGACTACACCCAGGCCAAGACCCTGCACATGCACCTGGGTGCGCGCAGCCACTGGTATCTGCCCATCCACGAAGGAGACACGGCATGAAGCGGCCACTGACTGCCATGGCGCTGGCCATGGCCCTTGCCACACCGCCGGCCGCCATGGCCGGGCAGAGCGTCGAGGTCCTGCACTGGTGGACCGCTGGCGGCGAGGCCGCCGCGCTGAACCTGCTCAAGAGCGGGCTGGAAAAGCAGGGCGTGCGCTGGAACGACATGCCCGTGGCCGGTGGCGGCGGCGAGGCGGCCATGACGGCGGTGCGCGCCCGCGTGACCTCGGGCAACCCGCCCACGGCGGTGCAGATGCTGGGCTTCGACATCCTGGACTGGGGCGGCCAGGGCGTGGTCGCCGACCTGGATGCCCTGGCCGCGCGCGAGGGCTGGGACAAGAGCGTGCCGCAGGAGGTGCAGAAATTCTCGCGCTACCAGGGCCGCTGGATCGCGGCGCCGGTCAACATCCATTCGACCAACTGGCTGTGGGCCAACCGGCAGGTGCTGGCCCAGGCGGGCGTGACGGCCGAGCCGGCGAGCTTTGACGAATTCATCGCGGCGGCGCGCAAGGTGCGCCAGGCCGGCTTCATCGCCATCGCCCATGGCGGCCAGCCCTGGCAGGAGGCCATCGTGTTCGACAGCGTGGCCCTGTCCACGGGCGGCGCCGACTACTACCGCAAGGCCTTCATCGAGCGCGATCCGGCCACCATCCGGTCGGCGACCACGCGCAAGGTATTCCAGCGCATGGCGCAGATCCGCAGCCTGGTGGACAAGGATTTTTCGGGGCGAGACTGGAACGTGGCCTCGGGCATGGTCATCGCCGGCAAGGCGGGCTTCCAGATCATGGGCGACTGGGCCAAGGGCGAGTTCCTCAACGCCGGCAAGCAGCCCGGCAAGGACTTTGCCTGCTATCGCTTCCCGGGCACCCAGGGCATGGTGGCCTTCAGTACCGACCAGTTCGTGATGTTCAGGCTGTCCGACGCGGGCAAGGCGGCCGCTCAGCGCAAGCTGGCGGCCGCCATCATGGAGCCGGCCTTTCAGTCGGCGTTCAATGTCGTCAAGGGTGCGGCGCCTGCGCGCCTGGACGTGGCGGATACGGCCTTCGACGAATGCGGCAAAAAGGCCATCCGCGACGTGGCCGAGGCCGATGGCCGGCGCAGCATGCTGGGCTCCATTGCGCTGGGCCATGCGACGGCCGCATCGGCCAAGAACGCCATCTATGACGTGGTCACGCGCCACTTCAACGGCCAGATCGACGATGCCAGGGCCGTGACCGAGCTGGCCTCGGCCCTGGCCGACTGATGGAGGACCCTGCCATGAAGGCCGGCTGGCTCCCCAGGCTGCTGCTCAGCCCCAGCGTGCTGCTCACGCTGGTGTGCGTGTACGGATGCATTCTGTTCACGGTCTATCTGTCGTTCACGGCATCGACCCTGCTGCCGCGCCATGAATGGGCCGGCACCGCTGCCTACACGCGGCTGCTGGGGCTGGAGAACTGGAAGATCTCGGCGAACAACCTCGCGGTGTTCGCCAGCCTCTACATCGCCATTGCCATGGCGCTGGGCCTGGTACTGGCCATCCTGATCGACCAGAAGATCCGCGCCGAGGCCGTGCTGCGCTCCATCTTCCTGTACCCCATGGCCCTGTCCTTCATCGTCACGGGAACGGCGTGGAAATGGCTGCTCGACCCCGGCGTGGGCCTGGAAAAATCCATGCACCTGCTGGGCTGGCAGGGTTTTGCGTTCGGCTGGATCAAGGACGGCGACATGGCCATCTACTGCGTGGTCATCGCCGCCGTGTGGCAGACCAGCGGCTTTGCCATGGCCCTGTTCCTGGCGGGCCTGCGCGGGGTGGACTCCGAGCAGATCCATGCGGCGCGGCTCGATGGCGCGCGCACCTGGCAGGTCTACTGGCGCATCATCCTGCCGCAATTGGGGCCGGTTTTCGTATCGGCCTTCGTGATCCTGGCGCACATGGCCATCAAGTCCTATGACCTGGTGATTGCGCTGACCAATGGCGGGCCCGGCCGCTCGACCTGGCTGCCCTCGGTGTTCATGTACCAGTACTCGTTCACCCGCAACGAGATGGCCGTGGGCGCGGCCAGCTCGGTGCTGATGCTGCTGGCCGTGGGCGCCATCGTCCTGCCCTATCTCTGGGGCGCCATGCGCAGCGCAGGAGGTCGCCATGACTGAGCTGCGCACACCCTGGTCCGTGACACGGCGGCTTCAGCCCTGGCGCGTGCTGCTGTATGCGGCGCTGGTCCTGCTGGCGGCGGTCTTCCTGCTGCCGGTCTATGTGATGCTGGCCAATTCCTTCAAGCCGCTCGACGAGATCCGCAGCGGCCACCTGCTGGCGCTGCCCGGCCAGTGGACGCTGGCGCCCTGGCGCAGCGCCTGGAGCACGGCGCAGATCGGCGTGCAGGCCACGGGGCTGCGGCCGTTCTTCCTCAATTCCTTCCTGGTGGCCGTGCCATCCGTGCTGCTGTCCACGGCCCTGGGCGCGCTCAACGGCTGCATCCTGACCCAGTTCCGTTTCCGGAGGGCGGACCTGCTGTTCGGCGCCATCTTGCTGTCGGTCTTCATTCCATTCCAGATCGTGCTGATCCCCATGGCCAAGATGCTGGGGGCGCTGGGCCTGGCGGGCAGCCTCAAGGGCCTGGTCTTCGTCAACACGGTGTACGGCATAGGCTTCACCACGCTGTTCTTTCGCAACTACTACGCGGCCTTCCCGGCCGAGCTGGTGCGCTCGGCGCGCATGGATGGCGCGGGGTTCTTCGGGCTGCTGTGGCGCGTGCTGCTGCCCAACAGCCTGCCCATCGTCGTGGTGGCCGCGATATGGCAGTTCACCAGCATCTGGAACGAGTTCCTGTTCGGCGCCTCGTTCAGCGATTTCAGCTCCTACCCGCTGACCGTGGCGCTGAACAACCTGGTCAACAGCAGCACCGGCGTCAAGGAATACAACGTCCACTTCGCGGGGGCGTTCATCGCGGCCTTGCCGACGCTGGCCGTGTACCTGGTGTCGGGCCGGTTCTTCGTGCGCGGGCTGATGGCCGGCGCCGTCAAAGGCTGATGCCCAGCATCTTGCAGTGAGGCATTCCATGGCATTCCTTGATCTCGACCGCATCCACAAGCGCTTCGGCGCGGCCAGCATCCTGCAGGACATCAGCATTGCCGTGCATGAGGGCGAATTCCTGGTCCTCGTCGGCCCGTCGGGCTGTGGCAAGAGCACGCTGATGAACATCATCGCGGGCCTGGAGCCGCCCAGCGGCGGCCGCCTGGCGCTGGGCGGCCGCGACATCACCCACGCGGCGCCGGCCGAGCGCGACATCTCCATGGTGTTCCAGTCCTATGCGCTGTACCCCAACATGACCGTGGCGGGCAACATCGGCTTTCCGCTGGAGATGCGCAAGGTGGACAAGTCGCGGCGCCTTGCGCGGGTGCAGGAGGTGTCCAGGCTGCTGCAGATAGAGCACCTGCTGGGGCGCAAGCCGCGCCAGCTGTCGGGCGGCCAGCGCCAGCGCGTGGCCATAGGGCGGGCGCTGGCGCGCGAGCCGCAGCTCTACCTGTTCGACGAGCCGCTGTCCAACCTCGATGCCCAGCTGCGCGTGGACATGCGCGCCGAGATCAAGAAGCTGCATCAGCGCCTGGGCGCCACCATCATCTATGTCACGCACGACCAGATCGAGGCCATGACCCTGGCCACGCGCATCGCCGTCATGAAGGGCGGGGTGCTGCAGCAGCTGGGCACGCCGCAGCAGGTCTACAACCGGCCGGCCAACACCTTTGTGGCGGGCTTCATGGGGTCGCCGCGCATGAACCTGCTGCCTGCGCGCGTGGGTGAGGGGGCGGGTGAGGGGCAGGGCGGTCCCTTCCTCGATATCGGCGGCCAGTCCCTGCCCCTGCCGCAGCCGCTGGCCACCGCGCTGCAGGGCCATGCGGGCAGCGAAGTCATTGCCGGCATACGTGCCGAGGCCGTGGGCCTGGCGCCCGAAGGCGTGCCGGCCGCCCCTGGCCAGGGCCTGGCCGAGGCCCGCGTCGAGCTGCTGGAGCCCACCGGATCGGACACGCTGGCCCTGCTGAAGCTCGGTGGCCATGCGTTCACCGCGCGGCTGCCGCCCGATGCGCCGTTGCGCGCCGGGGACAGGGCACGCCTGCTGATCGACCTGTCTCGGCTGGTCTGCTTCGATGCCGCCACCCAGGCGCTGATCGCATGACCGCCATGGCGCACAACGGGCTGGACTGCGATGTGCTCATCATCGGCTCGGGCGTGGGCGGCTCGGCCGTGGCCCTGCAACTGGCGGACAGCGGTGCGAGCGTATGGGTGCTGGAGCGCGGCCCGGTGCTGCCGCGCGAGGCGCAGAACTGGGACATCGAGGCCGTCTTCGCCGAAAGACGCTACCAGACCGACGAGGTCTGGTACGCCAGCGGGCGGGCGTTTCGGCCCGGCATGTTCTATTTCGTGGGCGGGCACACCAAGTTCTACGGCACGGCCATGCTGCGCTTTCGGCAGCGCGATTTCGAGGCGGTGGAGCATGAGGAGGGCATCTCGCCCGCCTGGCCGCTGCGCTATGCCGATCTCGAACCCTGGTATGCCCTGGCCGAGCAGCTGTTCGGCGTGCGCGGCCAGGGCGGCGCCGACCCCACGGAGCCGCCGCGTAGCACGGCCTATGCCCATCCCCCGGTGCCGCACGAGCCGCTGCTTTCGCGCATCGAGCAGCGCTTGCGTGCCCAGGGCCTGCGGCCGTTTCCCATGCCCTGCGCCATCGACCTGGGACCGGGCGGACACTGCCGGCGCTGCGCCAATTGCGACGCCGTGCCCTGCATGGTGGGGGCCAAGGGCGATGCCGAAACCTGCCTGCTGCGGCCTGCGCTGGCGCACCGCAATGTGCGGCTGCATACCGGCGTGCGCGTTCAGCGCCTGCTCACCGATGCGGGCGGGCGGCGCGTCGTCGCGGCGGAGGTGGTGGACCGCGGCGTGGCGCGCCGCATCACGGCGGGGCTGTTCGTGCTCAGTGCCGGCGCCATCAACTCGGCGGCCCTGCTGCTGCGCTCGGCCAATGCGCGGCATCCGCGCGGCCTGGCCAATGGCAGCGACGTGGTGGGCCGCCACTACATGACGCACAACACCACGGCCCTGATGGCATGGCACCCGTTCAGGCGCAACCGCACGCGCTTTCCCAAGACGCTGGCGCTGCACGACTTCTATTTCGGCGACGGCGCGGGCGGCCCGCCGCTGGGCAGCCTGCAACTGCTGGGAAAGATCCGCGAGCCCATGCTGCGTGCCGCCCTGCCGGGCACCCCGAGGTGGCTGCGCAGCGCGCTGGCCGAGCGCAGTGTGGACTGGTACGCGCAAAGCGAGGACCTGCCCCACCCCAGCAGCCGCGTCACGCTGCGCGCAGACGGAGACATCGACCTGCACTGGCACCGCACCAACCTGCGCGCCCACCAGCGTTGGGTGGCGCGCTGCGCCCAGATACTGCGCGGCACCGGCTACCCGCTGGTGCTGTCGCGCGGCTTCGGCACCGAGGTGGTGTCGCACCAGTGCGGAACGGTGCGCCTTGGGAGTGATCCGGCCACCTCGGCGCTGGACCCGCAGTGCAAGGCCTGGGAGCTGGACAACCTGTATGTGGTCGATGCGGGATTCTTCCCGTCCTCGGCCGCCGTCAACCCCGCGCTGACCGTGGCTGCCCAGGCCCTGCGCGTGGGCAGTCACCTGCGTCACCACCTTCAGGAGCTGCTGCCATGAATCCGCAATCGACGGCACGGCGCCCCGTGGCCCTGGTCACCGGCGGCAGCCAGGGCATAGGCGCCGCCATTGCGCTGCAACTGGCGCACGACGGCTTTGACGTGGCCATCACCACGCTGCAGGACGATGGTGCCAGTGACGGCGCCAGCGTCGCGCAGATCCAGGCCTGCGGCGCGCGTGCGCTGCGTGTGCGCGGCGACCTGGCCGACGTGCACGACCACGCTCGTGTGCTCGATGCGGTCTGCGCCTGGGGCGGTGTGCCGTCCTGCCTGGTCAACAACGCAGGCATGGGCTCGCCGCGCCGCGGCGATCTGCTGGACATCCGCGCCGAGGACTTCGACCGGGTGATGGCCACCAACCTGCGCGGCAGCTTCTTTTTCACGCAGGCCGTGGCGCAGCGCATGCTGGCTGCGCCTTCGGGCGCTGCGCGGTCCATCGTCACCGTGTCCTCGGTCAGCGGCGAGATGGCGTCGGTGGAGCGCGGCGAGTACTGCCTGTCCAAGGCCGGCCTGGGCATGCTGACGCGCCTGTTCGCGCTGCGCCTGGCGGCGCACGGCATTGGCGTGTTCGAGCTGCGCCCCGGCATCGTCCGCACGGCCATGACGGCGGGTGCTGCCGATCGGTACGACGGCCTGATCGCTGCGGGCCTTGTGCCCATGGGCCGCTGGGGCCGGCCCGAGGACGTGGCGCAGGCCGCCAGCGCGCTGGCCAGCGGCAGGCTGGCGTTTGCGACGGGGTCGGTGCTGCATGTGGATGGCGCGCTCTCCATCGCGCGGCTGTGAGGAGGATGACCATGGACAGCTATGACTACATCATCACGGGCGCGGGCTCGGCGGGCTGCGTGCTGGCCAACCGGCTGAGCGCCGACCCCTCGGTGCGCGTGCTGCTGCTGGAGGCCGGGGGCTGGGACTCGCATCTTCTGTACCACTGGCCTGCGGGCTTTGCGCGCATGACCCGGGGCCGGGGCTCCTGGGGATGGCAGACCGTGCCGCAGCGGCATCTGAACCAGCGCGTGCTGCGCTACACGCAGGCCAAGGTCATCGGTGGCGGCTCGACCATCAACGCCCAGCTGTACACGCGCGGCGTGCCGGCAGACTATGACGACTGGGAGCGCCTGGGCGGCGCCACGGGCTGGTCCTGGCGCGACGTGCTGCCGTACTTCAAGCGTTCGGAGAACAACCAGCGCTTTGCCAACGAGTACCACGGCTACGGCGGCCCGCTGGGCGTGTCCTGCCCCGTCAGCCCGCTGCCCATCTGCGAGGCATTCTTCCAGGCCGGCCAGGAAATGGGCATGCCCTTCAACCCCGACTTCAACGGTGCCGCGCAGCAGGGCCTGGGCTACTACCAGCTCACGCAGTGGAATGCGCGCCGTGCGTCGGCGGCCACGGGCTTCATCGATCCGGTGCGCATGCGCCGCCCCAATCTGACCATCCAGCTGCAGACCCAGGCGCTGCGCGTGCTGGTGCAGGGCCGGCGCGCGGTTGGCGTGGAGGCGGTCTCGGGCTCCAGCCGCACGCCTTTCAGCGTGCACGCCAGCCGCGAAGTCATCGTCTGCTCGGGTGCCATAGGCTCGCCCAGGCTGCTGATGCACTCCGGCATAGGCCCTGCCGACCATCTGCGCAGCGTGGGGCTGGCGCCTGTGCATGACCTCCCTGGTGTCGGCTCCAACCTGCAGGACCACCTGGACCTGTTCGTGATCGCCGAATGCACGGGCGACCACACCTACGACAAATACCAGCGCCCCTGGCACGCGGCCTGGGCGGGCCTGCAGTACCTGCTGCTCAAGAAAGGGCCGGCCGCCTCCAGCCTCTTCGAGACCGGGGGCTTCTGGTATGCCGACCCCGATGCGCTCGCGCGCTCGCCCGACATCCAGTTCCATCTGGGGCTGGGCTCGGGCATAGAAGCCGGAATCACCGGGCTGGAGAACGCGGGCGTGACGCTGAACACGGCCTACCTGCGCCCCCGCTCGCGCGGCACGGTCCGGCTCGCGGATGCAGACCCGGCGTCGGCGCCCTTGATCGATCCCAACTACTGGGCCGACCCCCATGACCGGGCCATGTCCATCAAGGGCCTGCGCCTTGCGCGCAAGCTGCTGGGCCAGCCCGCGCTGCGGCGCTACGTGCACGGCGAGGTATTGCCGGGCGGACATCGGGACAGCGATGCCGAGCTGTCTGACTACGCCTGCGCCCATGCCAAGACCGACCACCATCCCGTGGGCACCTGCCGCATGGGCCCCGAGCACGACCCGTACAGCGTGGTGACGCCGCAACTGCAGCTCATCGGCATGGAGGGGCTGCGCGTGGCCGATGCGTCCGTGATGCCCTTCATCCCCTCGTGCAACACCAACGCTCCCACCATCATGGTGGCCGAGAAGGCTGCCGACCACATCCTCGGCCAACGGGCTTGAGGCAGGAGACCCCCATGCAGATCCTCCTTCCCCGAAGCGACGGCCGTCTCGTACCACTGGCCATGAAAGCCAATCCCATCGCTCCCGCGGGCCCGGCTCCTGCCTTCAACCGCAGCGTCTACGCAGCGGCCCATGTGGTGATCGACCCGTTGGCCGCCACGCATCCCTGGGATGGCCCGCCCGCCATCGATTGGGAGGCGACGCTGGCCTTCCGCGAGCATCTGTACCGCCTGGGCTTCAAGGTCGCCGAAGCCATGGACACGGCCCAGCGCGGCATGGGCCTGGACTGGCCATCGGCACGCGAACTCATCCAGCGCAGCGCGCGCCATGCGCGGGCAGTGGGCGGCCAACTGGCCTGCGGCGCGGGCACCGACCAGCTGGCGGCGCAACCCGGGGTCACGCTGGCACAGGTCGAGGGGGCCTACCGCGAGCAGATGGACGTGGTGCAGGCCGAAGGCTGCCCCGTGGTCCTCATGGCCAGCCGCGCCCTGGTCCAGGCCGCGCGCGGCCCGCAGGACTATCTGCAACTCTATGACCGGCTGCTGGACGCGGCCGACCAGCCCGTGGTGCTGCACTGGCTGGGCGAGATGTTCGACCCTGCGCTGCGCGGCTACTGGGGCAGTACGGACCTGGTGCAGGCCCTTGATACCGTCGCCGCGCTGATCGCAGCGAAGGCGCCCAAGGTCGAAGGCATCAAGGTATCGCTGCTCGATGCGCAATGGGAGAGGGCGCTGCGCCGCAGGCTGCCTGCGGGCGTGAAGATGTACACGGGTGACGATTTCCACTACGCCGAACTCATGGCCGGCGATGGGACGGCAGCCGTTGAGGGCGGCCACTCCCACGGCCTGCTGGGCATCTTCGACCCCATCGCCCCGGTGGCGGCCGTGGCGCTGGCCGAACTGGCCCAGGGCCGCAGGGGACGCTTCCGGGAACTGCTGGATCCCACGGTGGCGCTGTCGCGCGAGATTTTTTGCGCGCCCACGCGGCACTACAAGGCAGGCATCGTGTTCCTGGCCTGGCTCAATGGCCACCAGAAGCACTTCTCCATGGCCGGCGCAATGCAGTCTGCACGCGGGGCCGTGCACTTTGCCAAGGTGTTCGAGCTGGCCGATGCCTGCGGTGCGCTGGCCGACCCGGAGCGGGCCAGCGCGCGCATGAAAAGCTATCTGTCGGTGGCCTGTGGCGTCGAGGCTTGAAGCAGGATTGCCCGGATCTTGCCTCGTCTTCCCCAGGCCGGCAGCTCACACCGCACTCACTCCACGCTCACACCAGGCTCACACCAGGCTCACACCACGCTCAGGGATTCATCGCATCCTGGCTGCAGCATCGGCTGCAGCCCGAGCATCAGATCAAGGTTCTGCACCGCCGCGCCGGCGGCGCCCTTGCCCAGGTTGTCGAACACGGCGGTCAGCAGCACCTGCTGCTCCTGCGGCTGTCCGAACACCGCGAGCCGCATCCGGTTGCTGCCATTGAGCGCGCGCGGATCGAGCCGCTGCGCATCGGCGTCCTCCTCCAGGGGTTGCAGCTCGATGCAGGGCTGGCCCTGGTACCGCGCCTGCAGGGCAGCGTGCAGGCTGCGGGCGGTCACACCGGCGGGCAGCAGCCGCAGATGCAGGGCGATGGTCAGCACGATGCCTTGCCGGTAGTGGCCATAGGCCGGCACGAACACCGGCGCATGGGCCAGGCCGGCATGCTGCTGGATCTCGGGCACGTGCTTGTGGTGCAGCCCCAGGCCATAGACCTGCAGGGGCACGGCAGTGGCGGCGGCAGCGCCCTCATGGTCCAGCAGCCCTGCGCGGCCCCGTCCCGAATAGCCCGATACCGCGTGAATGGCCAGCGGGTAGTCGGGGGGCAGCAGGCCCGCGTCGATCAAGGGCCTGAGCAGTGCCAGAGCACCTGTCGGATAGCAGCCGGGATTGCTGACGCGCCGGGCATGGGCGATGCGTTCAGCCTGGCCTGCCTCCAGTTCCGGCAGGCCATAGACCCAGCCCGGCGCGGTGCGATGCGCAGAACTCGCATCGATCACGCGCACGCCGGGCCGGCGCACCAGCGCCACCGCCTCGCGCGCAGCCTCGTCCGGCAGGCACAGCAAGGCGATGTCGCAGTCGTTGAGCGCCTCGGCGCGGTGCGCCGTGCTTTTGCGCTGGTCGGCCGGCAGCTGCAGCAGGCGCAGGTCGGTCCGATCCGCCAGCCATTCGCGCACCTGCAGGCCGGTGGTGCCTTGGTCGCCATCGATGAAAACAAGAGAGGTCATGGGTTGCTCCGATTGGGTGTGGAGCGCATGTTGCAGCGCCTGCCGCATGCAGGCCAGTTGAATCTGACAAACTACAGATTCATGATTCCTGAATTGCTGGCAACCTGGGACACCGCACCATGCGCGAAATCAATCTGGACCGTCTGCGCACCCTGCTGACGGTGGCCGACCTGGGCTCGTTCGCCGCCGCCGCCAAGGTGCTGCACCTGGCGCCGCCCACGGTGACGCTGCATGTGGCGCAGCTCGAAGAGCGTCTGGGAACACGTCTATTGCACCGCGCACCGGCCGGCGTCACCGCCACATCGGCGGGCAGCCTGCTGATAGACAAGGCGCGCCAGCTCCTGGCCGAGGCCGACGATCTCCTGCAGACCGTGCAGCGCCAGATCGCCACGCGCGGGGGCCGCGTGCGCCTGGGCGCCTCCACCGGCGCACTCGCGCACCTCTTGCCCCAGGCACTGGAAACCCTGGCCGCCCGGCATCCCGAGATCGACGTGCAAGTGGCGGTGATGACCAGCGAGGAAGCCCTGGCGCGCCTGGCGGCCGGCAGCCTGGACATCGGCATCGTTGCCTTGCCGCAGCCCGTGCTGCGCGGGCTGCAGGTGCAGGCCTGGCGCCAGGACCCCGTGCTCGCCTTCATCCCGGCCGCCTGGAAACCGCCGCGACACATCACGCCCGCCTGGCTTGCGGCCCGCCCGCTGATCGCCAACGACCGTGGCACCCGGCTGTCGCGCCAGACCGCCGAATGGTTTGCCGCAGGCGGCGCCCGGCCGCAGGCACGCATCGAGCTGAACTACAACGACGCAATGAAGAGCCTGGTGGCAGCGGGCTACGGCGCCGCGCTGCTGCCCCACGAGGCCGGCGCACCGCAGCCTGACCCCCGCATCACCACGCGACCCCTGCGGCCAGCACTGTCAAGGGCGTTGGGCATCGCGCATCGCAAAAGGCCGGATGACGACGCGACGACGGTGACGATTGAGGTTTTGATGGGGATGCGGGGGCGTTGACTTTGCTGATTGATGCCTGATTGACAGCAGGAATCAATAGAGCCGATGAGCGGACTGGAATAAACCTCGGCTTCATCCCAGTCCGTTTCGGTGCCTTGTTGATGCGATGGCACCATCACCGGCTTGACACTACGCTGGAATGAAAACGCCTATCGCGTCAACATTTGTGCCGGATCGACCAAAGAATCCACCCGCTGCTTCAGCAGGAATGGGGCCGAAGGGTTTCCCTCCGTCGCCTCCGTAGGGGCCGTAGGACTTCTTGTTGGTGGTAATGGTCAGGGAATCAATTCGACTTCCGCTTCGCCCTTGTATCGTAACGATGTGCTCGTTGCTGCCAAACTCGATCACAGTTTCTTCGCCGCCCCCGCCACCATGGCGTGCACCAGTGAGTTGTGTTCCGTCTGTCAGAAGCCATGTGGTTTGGATGGCATCGACTCTGGCTCCATGCCTGATCGAAATCCTCACAATTCGAACCACTTGGGTCAGATCATCGGAAAATTCGTCTCCACCCTGACCGCCGACTTGTTGACTTTTCTTGTAAGGCATATAAATCTCCGTTGTCAATCGCCCTTGGTTTTTTGGCTTCTACGGGGCGATGTTCATAGAAGCATAAGGCTCGAAAGCCAGAAGCTGGATTCAATGATTGGCCGAATGGCGACAATGGCCGTCGTGCGCTTCCAGTGCAAATGAGGTGCGGGCGACAAGAGCACGCTCTGACGTTCATTGACCAAACGATCCCTCAGAAATGCGCGAAGTCAACACGATTTGATTTCTGGATCTCAATAGCGGCACATCCGGTTTTTCGCCCTGTCATTGCGATCGCCATGGCAATATTTGCCACTGCCATCATCAGAGGTCTTCAGGCCATTCATTGCTGGCGTTTCATTCTGTCACATTGAATAAGCGGCGTCCATCGGAAGTTGTCAATTCAATCGTTGGATTGAGAATGGCTTCTTCTTTTCAATGGTGGTGGTGCATTCTGATCGCATCAAATAGTTGCTGTACACACATTGCTGCCATTGCTCTCATTGCACCCATTACAGCAATTGATGCCGGTGTGCGGTGGCAGTCTCGATAAAGCCGACAAGTTCGGACCACAGATGAGCAACCGCAAAGAGGCAAGTCCACCATCGCGGCTCATGCACAGGCGCTGCCGACCCGAACCGGGCCTTCACCAGGTGCACCAAAGCAGGCCGCAGTGTCCAGGCCCCAGGCTCCCCGACATGATGGAAGTGCCGGGTTTCTTCAGACAGCCAGCGAGCCGGCAGGGGGCTTCGACCTGATATCAGGGAACTGCAGTTTTGCCGCTTGACCTTCAACTCAAGTTGAAGCTTAAGCTCCATATCCTCTCATCACACAAGATGCTGCAAGGATCGATATGCAAACCATTTTGGGCGCCAATGGCCAGATCGCTGTGGAGCTGGCGCGCGAGCTCCACCGCAACTACACGCAGAACCTGCGCCTGGTCAGCCGCAAGCCGCGCAAGGTGAACGATACGGACGAGCTGGTGTCCGCCGACCTGATGAATTCCGCGCAAACCCTGGAGGCCGTGCGTGGCAGCGAGGTCGTGTACTTCACCGCTGGCCTGCCACCAGACACAGAGTTATGGGAGGGGCAATTTCCTGCCATGCTGCGCAACGCGCTCGATGCCACGCGGGCAGCGGGGGCCAAGTTTGTCTACTTCGACAACACCTACATGTACCCGCAAACCGCGCAGCGGCAGACCGAGGAAACCGCCTTTGCCCCGGTGGGCCGCAAGGGGCGCGTGCGCGCCTTGATGGCCGAGATGGTGCTGGCCGAGATGCAGCGCGGCGATATCCCCGTCGCCATTGCCCGCGCGCCAGAGTTCTACGGCCCCGGCAAAACCCAAAGCATCACCAACACCCTGGTGATCGGCCCGCTCAAGGCGGGCCAGAAGGCCAAAGTGCCGGTCCGTGACGACAAGCTGCGCACCCTGATCTGGACGCCCGATGCAAGCCGCGCCATGGCAGCCATTGGCAATGCGCAAGATGCGTATGGCCAGACCTGGCATCTGCCTTGCTGGGACGAGCGGTTGACCTATCAGGCCTTTGTGAACCTGGCGGCTGCAACCTTTGGGGTTGAGCCGCGCTACAAGGTACTGAGCCACCTGGCCATGGTGGTTGCTGGCTGGGTCTCCAAGCCCGTGCGCGAACTGCGTGAACTGCTGCCACGCTACGCGCACGACAATGTGTTTGATTCGTCCAAGTTCAAGCGCCGCTTTCCCGACTTTGCTGTCACCAGCTACGCACAGGGCCTCAAGCACATCGCGCAGGAGTCATCATGAGTACGCCACGTGTCTTGCATGTCGTCACCAATGTCGCTCATTACGACGACCCTGCGCACGCCACAGGGCTGTGGCTGTCGGAGCTGACCCATGCCTGGGATGTGTTTGCTGCGCAAGGGTATCTGCAGCAACTTGTGAGCCCGCTGGGTGGCGCCGTACCGCTGGAGCCGCGCGCACTCCAATGGCCGTTCTTCGATGCTTCGGCCAAGGCCTGGCTCGATGATCCCGCGTGCATGGCCCTGCTGGCGAACACTGCGGCACCTGCCGATATCGATGCGAGCGATTTCGATGCCATCTACTTCACTGGAGGGCATGCGGTGATGTGGGATTTTCCCGATAGTGCGGGGCTGCAGCACATCACACGCAGCATCTGGGAGCGAAGTGGCATCGTTGCATCGGTTTGCCACGGCTACTGCGGCCTGCTCAATACGCAGCTCAGCGACGGCTCTTTGCTGGTCGCGGGCAAACGGGTCACGGGTTTTTCATGGACGGAAGAAATCCTGGCCGGAGTGGCCCGGTCCATGCCCTACAACGCCGAGCAGGAAATGAAGATGCGCGGTGCGCGCTATCAAAAAGCCTTGCTGCCTTTTATCTCGTATGTGGTGGCCGATGGCCGCCTCATCACCGGGCAAAACCCGGGGTCGGCCAAAGCGACTGCAAAGCAGGTGGTGCAGGCTTTGGCAAGGCGCTAGGGCTGCGTTCCAAACTGGCGCAGGCCTATGCCGCGCTTGCCCGCTTCTTGTGTCCTGTGCGCATGAGCTTGCCCATTTTTTCTTCGGCCGCTGCTTCAGAGGCCAAGGATTCGGATTGCTGGGCCAGTACATGGGAGAGCACGCGGCGTGCGTTGTCGTGGCAATCCATGTTGTCTGGCCGCGCTTCAATATCGGACAACAAAGCCTGCAACTGCTTTTTGCTGGTTTGCAGCTTTTTCTCCATGGCCTTGATATCGGCAATTTTTTGGCGCAGCGCGCCCACGACGGCCTCATGGTCCCAGCCTTGCAGGCCGGGCGGCAAGAGTGCACGGATTTCATCCAGGCTGAAGCCCACCCCTTGCGCAATCGCAATCAGCTCCAGCATCTGCACCATCTCAGGCGGATAGCTGCGGTAGCCATTCGCGCCACGCTCAGCCGCTTGCAGCAGGCCACTTTGCTCATAAAAACGAATGCGTGATGTGGACAGGCCTGTGCGTTTGCTCAGTTCACCAATGTTCATGCGCAACCTTCGGCAAGGGGTCCTTGACCTTCAACAAGACTTGAAGCTTATCGTACTCGCAAGCCCTTCGCTCCAGCGGCAATTTGCGGCGAGCGCAACGTGCAAGCGATGCGACCTGACGCAGCTCGGTCAGCCGCTGACCAGCCTGCACGCCTGCTTTGACTGCCGTATCTGCTGGGTGTCATGGCCCCGTGGAAGCCGCTGCCTGCGCAATAGACCCCTGCGCGCGAACTGTATGGATGGACAGTAGAATTTCGGGCTCGATAGTTTCCACAAGGGAAGGGTCTGGACATGTCCGCAGAACTCGAACAAGAAGTCGTCTCGATCTTCGAAGACCGCCTTTGGCATCACAACGGCTGGGAGGCCCGCGTCATCAAGAATGAAGACGACGATGGCTGGGCCGTTGCCATGACCCAGGACGGCCAGGTGGAGCCAAGCCTGGTCGGCCCGTGGACCATGGGCCGCGACAAGAAAAATCCCAAGCCGCTGGACGTTTCCGCCTTCAACACGCTGGTGAAGACGGCGCACGAGGTGATGCGCCGGCATGAGCAGCATCTGGCAGCGCAGTTGCACAAGGATGTGCAGATCGTGGTGGGCGGGTCACGCGTGACCGTCTCTCTGGATATCGAGCCCGATGAAGACAATCCCAGCGCCACGCTCACCGCCACTGCCGCCGACGGCAGCGAGCTGGCCAAGTTGGGAGTCAGGCCGGACCATCAGCTCACCCGGACGTCTGCGCAAGCCTGGGCAGAGGCTGGCTACCCCCGTCCCAGCGAGGACTGAGCCGCGGGCAAGGCCGGGGAATCAGGGGGCTGCTTCACAGGTGCCTTCCAAGGCGGATATTCGGCTTTGCGGCTTTGCGGCTTTGCCACACGCTCTAGATGTGCAGCATGGCCAGCCCGCCCACGCCAAGGCCCAGCGCTGCCACGCCGAGCATGGCGTATTCCAGCCATTTCTTCTTGGTCAGCAGCGCGATGGCTGCAAGGGCAATGGCGACCTGCAGCGCGGTGGTGGCCTGCGCCCAGCGGTGATGCAGGTGCATCTGCATCTCTGACTTCTCGTCCCATTGCCGGGCCTCTGCTTCCAGGCGGTCGGCATCGCGCTTGATGTCGTCCTTTTCCTTTTCGTAGCGCTCCACCTTGGCCTGGTAGGCCGCCCGCCTGTCCTCCGTGGTCGCCAGATCACGCGCGAACTCGGACAGCGATTGCTTGGTGCTCTTGGCCTGGAAGAAGGCCCACTGGTTGGCCGCTTCGGTCTTCTTGATGGCTGCGTCGTTCTTGTACAGCCCGGCATTGGCCTGGGTGGCGCCGCCCATGTACGCGAAGATGGCGCCCACCGTGGCGATGACTGCCGTGCACATGGCGATCTGGTTGGTCAGGCTGCCGCCGCCGATGCCGTGATGGGCGGTGTGGCCATGCTCGCCCTGGGCAGCATGTTCGAGTTCGTGATCGTGTGGGCCGTGGACGTGAAAGCCGCCGGAAGACATAGGTGCCAATTCCTTGATGCAATGGGGTGGCGCATTATGGGGCCGGCCTTGCGGCAATCCAGGGCTCCCAGGATGTGCGGGCGCATGGCCCGCTTGGAGGTCAGCGCCTTGGCTGACGGCCTGCAGATGGGGGAGTGGGATCAGGCGGCAGTCGCGCGGTGCGGCAGCGCTGCGAGCAGTATTTGACCTCGTCCCAATCACGTGCCCATTTTTTGCGCCATGTGAACGCAAGACCGCAGCACGCACACAGCTTGGAGGGAAGGTGGGGCTTCTTGTGCATGGTGCGGGCGTTCCTGTGGTTCAGCGCGTCAGCGTGGCCAGGGCGCGCCGGGCCAGCGCCCGTCCGCTGAGCCAGGCGCCTTCGACGCCTGCGCCGCACATCCAGTCGCCGCACAGGCCCAGGCCCGCAGGCGCGTCCCACCAGCAGCGGTTGACCAGGTGGGGGGCCGGCAGCGCATAGCGCCAGCGGTGGGCAGTGACGCGCAGGCCGCCTGGCAGAGAGTCGGACAGAGAGCCGGCCAGGGCCTCGAATGCCTGCAGCAGTTGCCCGGCCACGGATTCAGCGTCCGACTCGATGTGATCCTGGCTCCACCGTGCACTGGCATGCAGTACCCAGGTCTGCTGCCCTTGTTGCCCTTGCCGTCCTGGCTTGGCGCTGTCGCGTGCCACCCAGCACAGCGGGCCATCCGTGATTTCTGCCGCATCCCAGTCCAGCGGCAGGGGGGCGTCGGTGCGCAGCATGGCCACCCAGCAAGGCTGCATGCGTGCGCTGGCGGCCAGTGCCGCCGCATAGGGCGAGACCGGCTCCAGCAAGGCTGCCGCCTGCGGTGCAGGCACTGCCAGCACCAGGGCGCAGTATTCCGGCCCCATCTGCCCTTGTTCGGCACAGTGCACTGTCCAGCGGGCAGGCCCGTGCTGCAAATGCTGCACCGTGGCCTGCAGGTGCAGCCGTACGCCATGCCCCTGCTGTCCAAGCCGCTGGACAAGAAACGCTGCGGGAGAGGTCATGCGCGGCACGCCCACCCAGCGGTCGGGGCCTGCCTCTGCGGGCACCGCGTCTGTGCCCTGCAGGCGCACTGCGCGCGGACGCCAGGCGGCGACAACGCCGTGCTGCTCCCACTGGCGCACCTCCTGCACAAACTCAGGGTCCTGGGCTGCAAACGATGGGGCGCCGTGATCGCACTGCCACGCACCCTGCGGATCCTGCGCGCGCCGTGTGCTCATGCGCCCGGATGGGCCTCGGCTTTTCTCGAAGATATCCACGCGGCAGCCAGCCTCGGCCAGCAACTGTGCGCAGGCCAAACCCGCCATTCCTGCGCCGATCACCGCGACGGGGGGCAGGCTGTTCACAAGGCCTCCTGGCTGCGCGCTTCCTGGTGCCGATCATGGCTGACCCAGATCAGCGCGCCGGTATCGACGCCCAGTTCCGCGGCCTTGGCGACGATGGATTGCAGGGTCTGCGGGGGCAGTTTCGGCTCCCTGGCCAGTATCCAGCAGTACTGCGTGTCCGGCCCGAGGACCAGCGCCCAGCGGTAGTCAGGGTCCAGGGCGGCCACATGGTAGCCGCCGTAGAACGGACCGAAGAAGGAGACCTTGAGCGAAGCCGTGTCCGGCTTGCCCGTGAACAAGGCCTTGCCGACGGCGCGCTGCCACTGGCCCCGGGGCACGGAAAAACCCCGGTTCACCACCTTCACGCTGCCGTCTGCCTGCGGCGTGTACTCGGCGGTCACATCGGTCATGCCCCGCTCGAAACCATGGTCCAGCCGTGCCAGTTCGTACCACAGGCCCTGGTAGCGCTGCAGGTCGAACGGTGAGACGGGCGTGACCGAGCCTGGCGGGCGCATGCTGGCGCAACCGCTGGCCAGCAGGCCGGCGCCAAGGGCCGTTGCCAGCAGGGTGCGCCGCCTGGCGGTGAAGACGGGGCGGGGGGCGGGAAAGTTCATGCGGATGTCCTTGGTGTTCTTGTCGCCTGCCGCCATCGGGCGACCAGCGGTTGCAGATCCGTGAGATGGCGCACCGGCGTGATGCCCGCGACAGGGCTGGAATAGAGCGCCGGGCATGCTCCACCGGCCCACAACTCGATGGCCGGCGGCAGGTGGCTGCGCAGCTCGCCCAGGCAAGCCTGCGCCATTGCTCCGTTGTGCGCGCTGCTGAAGCTCAGCCCCACGATGTCGGCGCGATGCGCCCGCGCGGCCTGTGCCACGTCGCCGATGGGCGTCTGGGTGCCCAGCGATACGCAGTTGCAGCCTTCCAGGGCCAGCAAGGCTTCGACCATGAGCAGCCCAAGTCCATGCATCTCCTGCGGCAGCGTGGTCAGCAATACCTTGGGCGCGGGCGGCGGGGAAGGCGGGACGAGCGAGGCGATCGCCTGCCTCAAGACGCCGGTGAGCACCTCGGTGTACAGGTGCTCTTCGAACACTTCAAAACGCCCCTGTGCCCAGAATTCGCCGACCGCCGTGGTCAGCGGGGCCACGAGCGTGGTCACGAAACCGGCCAGGCCCATGCGCGACTGGGCCAGGCTCAGGCAATGCCTGAGCTGGGCGGGATCATGTGCGGCAATGGCGTTGAGCATGGGTGCGAAGCGGTCAGAGTCTGCTGCATTCTCTGAATTTGTCCTGGACAAATCCATGGCTGGCGAGGTGTCGGCGCGGGCCAGCAGCGCCTGCAGGCCGTTCAGGTCCACCCCCATCAGCTTGCTGGGGCGCAGCCCCGTATCCATGAGCCGCCGGATCAGGGTCAGTTGTCGAACCTGGTCTGCCGGGTAGCGGCGATCGCCTGCCGAATCCCGTTCAGGCCTTGGAAAGCCGTAGCGTCTTTCCCAGACACGCAGGGTGTCCTTGGCAAGTCCGGTCTCGCGTTCGACGGCCGAGATGGGCAGCCCGGGGCCAGGCGCCAAAGGCAGGGGGTCAGAAAGTGGCGTCATTGATCTGAAGGGAACAAAACGTCCGGCCATGGCCGGAATGTTTTGAGGGATTTTGCGAATTGTCTAGGACAAAAATATGTTTTGTCCAATATATTACATAGAGAAACAAAGCGCAGGCCCGCTGGCCGCCACCCGGCAGCCGCTGGCGCGAGTGCTCTGTAGATTCCGGCCAGGAGATGACGGCCCCAGGCGCAGGCGAGGCTTGACATCGTGATCGCCGCGCCCGTGTGCAGTCTTTCCGGCCACGCAGTCCGTACCGATGATCATCATGAATTTGTCCAACTGGCCACTGGCCCGCCGTCTCGCAGCTGCCTTCGCATGCGTCATCGCCATTTTTCTTCTTGTCATCGCGCTGGCCGTGAGCAGCCAGGCCCGGCTCAAGGAGGCCCAGCAATGGAACGAGCACACCTTCAAGGTGATGTCCCAGGGACAGCGCATGCTCACGGGCATGGTCAACATGGAGACGGCCTCGCGGGGCTATCTCCTGTCGGGCGACTCCCGTTTTCTGGCCCCCTGGGATGAAGGACTCAAGGAGTTCGAGGCCTCCTGGCAGGAGGCCGTACGCCTGACCGAGGACAACCCCGCCCAGCAGCGCCGGCTCGACGGAATCCGGCTGCGCCACCGTGAATTCGTGCAGGCGGTGCAGCCGCTGCAGGCGCTGCGGCGGCAAGTTCAGGACGGCACGGCGACGGTCGAGGATCTGGTTCGCGAGTTCTCCCTGGGGCGCGAGAAGGCGGCCATGGATGGGCTGCGCGCACTGCAGGCGGACCTGGTGCGGGAGGAGGAGGAGCTCATGGCCGAGCGCCTGACACGCACCGAGTCGCTGGCGGCAATGACGCTGGCGTTCGAGCTGGGGGGCGCGCTGGTGGCCGTCGTGCTGGCCGCCTTGCTGGGCACCTGGGTCACGCGCTCCATCACCGGCCCCATCGGCCGGGCCATCCAGGTGGCACGCGCGGTGGCCTGCGGGGATCTGACGCAGCGGGTGGAGGCCACCACCCACGATGAAGTGGGGACCCTGCTGCGCAGCCTCGGCGAGATGAGTGATGCGCTATCGCAGGTCGTGGCCGTCGTGCGCAGCGGCAGCGAATCCGTGGCGAGTGCAAGCACCCAGATTGCCCAGGGCAACACCGACCTGTCCTCGCGAACCGAGAGCCAGGCCAGCGCGCTTGAACAGACTGCGGCCTCCATGGAGCAGCTCGGAGCCACCGTGACCCAGAACGCAGAGGGAGCGGGCAAGGCCAACGCGCTCGCGCAGCAGGCCAGCGGCGTGGCCGGGCAGGCGGGCGAGGTGGTCACCCAGGTCGTGGACACGATGAAGGGCATCAGTGAAAGTTCGCGCCGCATCGCCGACATCATCAACGTCATAGATGGCATCGCGTTCCAGACCAACATCCTGGCGCTGAACGCTGCGGTGGAGGCTGCGCGTGCCGGTGAACAGGGCCGCGGCTTCGCTGTGGTGGCCTCCGAGGTCCGCAGCCTGGCCGGCCGCAGCGCGGCGGCGGCCAAGGAGATCAAGGCCCTGATCTCCGACAGCGTCGAGCGGGTCGAGCAGGGCTCTGTGCTGGCCGACCGCGCGGGCGGCACCATGGCTGAAGTGGTGATGAGCATACGCAGCGTCACCGACCTCATGGGAGAGATCAGCGCGGCTTCTGCCGAACAACGCAGCGGCGTGGCACAAGTGGGCGAGGCGGTCACGCAGATGGACCAGGCGACGCAGCAAAACGCGGCCCTGGTGGAGGAAATGGCGGCGGCAGCCACGAGCCTGCGCCAGCAAGCGCATGACCTTGTGCAGTCCGTGAGCGTTTTTCGCCTGGGGCCTCAAGCGCAGGGTTGAGGCAGGGATGGCGCAGGGTTGATGCACCTGGTGAAGACGCGGTGCGGGACTTTGGGAGAGCGGGCCTCTCTACAGACGCCGGAGCATCAGCCGCTGCTGCCGTCCTGCCCGGGCACCGGCCGGCGTTCAAACAGTTGCGCCATGGCCCGGGAGGGCCGGAGCCCGCAGATCGCGCCATCCGGTTTTCCGAACGGAGCCTGCATTTCATTGTTCGGATTTCCGTTCCACCTTATGCATAAAAGTAAGGTCGATATAGGCGAATCAAGCAGTTAGCGCGCGGCGCAGGTGCCGGATGCGGCTGGCACGGTCTGTGCACTGTCAGGCGCAGGCCACGTGCGTCGTGGTTGTGTGTGCAGGGAGACAAGCCCGTCTTCGCAATGGCATCCGGCAGAGGCCCGGGGGCTGCGGCGGACCGGGCTCGCTTGCAAGACCGAAATACGTCCAACGAAAAAATCCGCATGAAATTCAATCGCTTGACCACCATGGTGCTCGTGGCCATGGTCCTCGGCGTGCTGGTGGGCTATGCCTGCAACAGCTACGCGCCCACGCCCGAGGCCACCAAGGAAATTGCCAGCTACTTCGGCATCCTCACCGATGTCTTCCTGCGCATGATCAAGATGATCATCGCGCCCCTGGTGTTCGCCACCCTGGTGTCGGGCCTGGCCAACATGGGCGACGCCAAGGCCGTGGGCCGCATCGGCGGCCGCGCGCTGGGCTGGTTCATCGTGGCCTCGTTCTGCTCGCTGGCCATCGGCCTGATCTATGCAAACGTGCTGCAGCCCGGCCATGGCCTGAGCGTGGCCCTGCCGTCGTCGGCCGAAGGGCTGAACCTCAAGACCTCGGCGCTGAACCTCAAGGACTTCATCGCCCACGTGTTCCCCAAGAACATCTTCGAGGCCATGGCGACCAACGAGGTGCTGCAGATCCTGGTGTTCGCGCTGTTCTTCGGCATTGCGCTGGGCAACCTGCACAACCAGGCCGCGCGTTCCATGGTGGGCCTGATGGACGAAGTGGTCCACATCATGCTCAAGGTCACCGACTACGTGATGCGCTTCGCCCCCGTGGGCGTGTTCGGCGCCGTGGCCGGCACCATCACCATCCATGGCCTGGGCATGCTGTCGGTGTTCGGCAAGTTCATGCTGTGCTTCTACCTGGCCCTGGCCACGCTGTGGGTGCTGCTGATCGTGGCCGGCTACGTCGTGCTGGGCCGTGACATCTTCCGCCTGCTGAACCTGATCCGCGGCCCGCTGCTGGTGGGCTTTTCCACGGCCAGCAGCGAATCGACCTATCCCAAGCTGATGGAGCAGCTGGAGAAGTTCGGCATCAAGCCGCGCATCATCGGCTTCGTGCTGCCGCTGGGCTACTCGTTCAATCTCGATGGCTCCATGGTCTACACCACCTTCCTGGCCATCTTCATCGCCCAGGCCTACGGCATCGACATGACACTGACGGCCCAGATCACCATGCTGCTGGTGCTGATGGTCTCCAGCAAGGGCATTGCCGGCGTGCCGCGCGCCTCGCTGGTGGTGGTGGCCGCCGTGCTGCCCATGTTCGGCCTGCCCGAGGCCGGCATCCTGCTGATCCTGGGCATCGACCATTTCCTGGACATGGGCCGCACGCTGACCAATGTGCTGGGCAATGCCATTGCCACGGCCGTGGTGGCCAAGTGGGAAGGCGCGGTCGATCCGAATGCCACCACGGACGACGACGAGTCGCTGCTGCCCATGGAGCACTCCCAGGAAGGGCGGCCCGCTGTCTCGGCCTGAGGCCCAGGCGGCGCTGGGGGGCACTGATAACATTGGTGCCTTCACCATGCCCGCCCGCCGCCCCCTGCGCCAGCTCATCCTGCTTTTGCTGTGGCTTGCCCTGAGCGGGCTGAGCGGCTGGGGTGCGTACCTGATGGCGCAGCGGCTGGGCATCGCCGATCTGCGTGCCACGGGCATGCACCGGCTGGAGCTGTACGGCGCCAGCCTGCAGCGCGAGATCGGCAAGTACGCCTTCCTGCCCGACGTGCTGGCACTGGAAGGCAATGTGCAAAGGCTGCTGGCCGAGCCCGGCGACGAGCAGCTCACCAACCGCGTCAACGCCTACCTGGAGCAGCTCAACGACCGCGCGGGCACGCTGACCGCCTACCTGGTCGATGCGCGCGGCCATGTCGTGGCCTCCAGCAACTGGCGGCGCTCCGACAGCTACCTGGGCGAGGACCTGAGCTTTCGCCCCTACTACCGCACGGCCATGGCCACGGGCAGCGCGCGCTTCTTCGGCATTGGCACCACGCGCGGCGAGCCCGGCTACTACCTGGCCTCCACCCTGGGCGACGACACCCACACGCTGGGCGTGGCCGTGGTCAAGGTCAGCCTGGACCAGCTGGAGCAATCGTGGTCCACGGTGGAGGCGCCCGTGCTGGTGGGCGACGAGAACGGCGTCGTCATCCTGGGCACGGTCTCCGACTGGAAATTCACCACCTTGCGCACGCTGGACGAGGGCACGCGCGCCGCCTTCGACCACACGCGCCAGTACAACCGCCGCGCGCTGGAGCCGCTGGGCCTGCAGGTGCTGCGCGACCTGGGCCAGGGCGCGCGCCTGGTGCGCATTGCCCGCCATGGCGAGGAATCGCCAGGCTCGGTCTACCCGGTCAGCGGCCGCTTCCTGGCCCAGTCGCGCCAGCTGCCTGGCACGCCCTGGACGATTACCGTGCTCTCGCACCTGGAGCAGGTCGACCAGCTGGCCCAGAGCCGCGCGCTGGCCGCGGCCGTGGGCGCGGCCTTTGTGCTGCTGCTGGCCATGATGGTCAACGAGCGCCGCCGCCACCTGCGCGACCGGCTGGCCGCGCGCGAGGCGCTGCAGGCCGCGCACGACGAGCTCGAGCGCAAGGTGGAGCAGCGCACGGCCGACCTGTCGGCCGCCAACGAGGCGCTGCAGGCCGAGGTGGCCGAGCGCACCCACGCCGAGGCCACGCTGCGCGCCGCCCAGGACGAACTGGTGCAGGCCGGCAAGCTGGCCGTGATAGGCCAGCTGTCCACGGGCGTGGCCCATGAACTCAACCAGCCGCTGACGGCGCTGCGCACCCTGGCCGGCAACAGCCAGCGCTTTCTGGAGCGCGGCGATACCGAAACCACGCGCGTGAACCTGGAGCGCATGGCGCAGCTGGCCGACCGCATGGGCCGCATCACCGGCCAGCTGCGCAACTTTGCGCGCAAGTCCAGCGGCGCCAGCCAGGCCGTGTCGCTGGCGCGTGCCCTGGACAATGCGCTGGCCGTGCTGGAGTCGCGCGTGGCCGAGACCGGCGCCCGCATCCTGCGCGATGACGGCGTGCCCGAGGCCGTGGCCTGGTGCGACCGCAACCGCATCGAGCAGGTGCTGATCAACCTGATCAACAATTCCCTGGACGCCATGCGCGGCCAGCCCGCGCCCTGCCTGGAGCTGGCCTGCGCCGTGGCCGATGGCCGCGCCCAGGTCACCGTGCGCGACCACGGGCCGGGCCTGAGCGAAGCGGCGCAGGCCCATCTGTTCCAGCCGTTTTTCACCACCAAGGAAGAGGGCGTGGGCCTGGGCCTGGGGCTGGCGCTGTCGGCCGGCATCGTGCGTGAATGCGGCGGCACGCTGACGGGCAGCAACCATCCGGGCGGCGGCGCCGTCTTCACGCTGAGCCTGGCCCTGGCTCCCTCCACACCCTCTGCCGACACACCATGACCGACGCCCTCAAAGTCCTGATCATCGAGGACGACCCCGACATCGTGCTCGGCTGCGAGCAGGCGCTGCAGCTCGAAGGCATCGCCTGTGAAAGCGTGGGCAGCGCCGAGCAGGCGCGCCGGCGCCTGTCGCGCGACTTCGCGGGCATCGTGGTCAGCGACATCCGCCTGCCGCGCATGGACGGCATGGCCTTCCTGCGCGAGCTGGTGGCCATGGATGCCGAGCTGCCCGTGGTGCTGATCACCGGCCACGGCGACATCTCCATGGCCGTGCAGGCCATGAAGGACGGCGCCCAGGACTTCATCCAGAAACCCTTCGCCCCCGAAACCCTGGTCGGCGCCGTGCGCCGCGCCCTGGAGCGCCGCCGCCTGGTTCTGGAAGTGCGGGCGCTGCGCCAGCAACTGCAGCAGCGCGACAGCCTGGAGCACCGGCTGATAGGCCGCGCGCCCAACATGCGCCAGCTGCGCCAGATGCTCACGGGCCTGGCGCAAAGCGCGGCCGACGTGCTGATCCAGGGCGAGACCGGCACGGGCAAGGAACTGGTGGCGCGCTGCCTGCACGAGGCCAGCGCGCGGCGCGATGGCAACTTCGTGGCCGTCAACTGCGGCGGCCTGCCCGACACGCTGTTCGACAGCGAGATGTTCGGCAGCGAGGCCGGCGCCTATACCGGCGCGGGCAAGAAGCGCATCGGCAAGCTGGAGCACGCCAGCGGCGGCACGCTGTTCCTGGACGAGATCGAGAGCATGCCCGTGCCCATGCAGATCAAGCTGCTGCGCGTGCTGCAGGAGCGTGTGCTGGAGCGCCTGGGCTCCAACACCCTGATCCCCATCGACTGCCGCGTGATCGCGGCTACCAAGGTGGATCTGCTGGAATTGAGCCGGCAAGGCCTGTTCCGCGCCGACCTCTACTACCGCCTGAACGTGGCCACCGTCTCGCTGCCGCCGCTGCGCGAGCGGCGCGAGGACGTGCCGCTGCTGTTCGAGCATTTCGCGCTGCAGGGCGCGGCGCGCCACCAGCGGCCCGTGCCCGAGCTGACCACCGCGCGCGTGCAGCAGTTGCTGGGCTATGACTGGCCCGGCAACGTGCGCGAGCTGCGCAACGTGGCCGAGCGCACGGTGCTGGGCATCGAGACCGGCTCGCCCCCCTTCGGCCAGCCGGCCGGCACCACCGCGCAGGACACCGCGCCCCGGCCGCTGTCCGCCACCGTCGAGGCCTTCGAGCGCGCCCTCATCGCCGACGCCCTGCGCCGCCACGGCGGCAGCTTGGCACGCACGGCCGAGGCCCTGGGCAGCCCCAAGACCACGCTGCACGACAAGATCCGCAAGTACGGGCTGGATGGGTAGGGGCCGGTTCGCCGCCTTCAGCCCGGATTTTCGGGAAACGGCCTGGCCTGCCTGGATTCGTAGAACGGGCGCAGTGCCGCAATCGCCTTTTGAATCGCAGCGCGCACGGCGGGCCGGTCGATCACCTCGCCACAGTGCAGCACGGGCAATGGCTTGCCCTGCCCGGGACGGGTTTCGTCGCGCATGACGGCCACATCGCCGTTGGCGCCCTTGGTGTTCTCCCTCTGCACCTGCTCGGCAATGCCCGCCAGCACTTCGATATCCCCGTGCATGCGCTGCACTACAACGGATGCCCAGGCATCTCCTTGGTCCTTGAGATAGGGCTCGGCCTGCTGGGTCAGGCAGCTTGCGATGGCATAGCTTTCAACGTCGCGCTGCACTTGCGTGCGAGCGCCACCTGCGGGATTCGTGTCTGGGGTGCATCCGGCGATGGCTGGAACCAAAAGAAGCAAGGCCACGCGCATCAAGTCAGCTCCCAAATTTCGCCTGTTGAGGTTGTGATGGTCGAATGGCCCGGCCGGGCCCGGCCCGGCCCGGCCCGGCATGCGCAGCCGGTGTCTTGGTCTGGCTGTCCACAGTCCACTCCATTTAGCCAATCAATATATGTGAAAGGCCTGAGGTACCGGGTGTACCCAGGCCCTCAGCCGTTCGCAGCCACCCTCAACCCCGCTCCCCGAACTCCACGCTTTCGCGCGTCCAGCGCCGTGCCTGCTCGCTCAGGCTCAGTCCCAGGCCGGGGCGCGTGGGTACGAGCATGCGGCCATCGGCGATGTCCAGGCGTTCGTTGAACAGCGGCTCCAGCCAGTCGAAGTGTTCCACCCAGGGCTCGTTGGCGCAGGTGGCGGCCAGGTGCACGTGCAGCTCCATGGCGAAGTGGGGCGCCAGGCTCAGGTGGGCCAGTTCGGCCTGGGCGGCGATCTGCAGGAAGGGCGTGATGCCGCCCACGCGCGGCGCGTCGGGCATGAGGAAGTCGGCGCTGCGGTGGCGTATGAGATCGCCGTGCTCGGCGGCGCTGGTCAGCATCTCGCCGGTGGCGATCGGCGTGTCGAAGCGCGCGGCCAGCGCGGCGTGGCCTTCGTGGTCGTAGGCGTCCAGCGGCTCCTCGATCCAGACCAGGTTGAATTCCTCGAAGACACGGCACATGCGCTGGGCCGTGGGGCGGTCCCATTGCTGGTTGGCATCGACCATGATGGGCGCGGCATCGCCCAGGTGGGCGCGCATGGCCTCCACGCGCCGTATGTCCAGCGCGCAGTCGGGCTGGCCCACCTTGAGCTTGATGCCGCCAATGCCGCGCTCCAGCGAGGCGCTGGCGTTGCGCTTGAGCTCATCGAGCGGCGTGTGCAGAAAGCCGCCCGAGGTGTTGTAGCAGCGCACGGATTCGCGCTGCGAGCCCAGCAGCTTGGACAGCGACAGGCCCGCGCGGCGCGCCTTGATGTCGTAGAGCGCCACGTCGAAGGCCGCGATGGCCTGCACGGCCAGCCCGCTGCGGCCCACGGAGGCGCCGGCCCAGCACATGCGCGTCCACAGCCGCGCAATGTCGCTGGGGTCTTCGCCCAGCAGGGAGGGCGCGATTTCGCGGGCATGGGCGAACTGGCCCGGGCCGCCTGCGCGCTTGGCGTAGCTCAGGCCCAGGCCCCGGTGGCCGTCGCGGGTCTGGATCTCGGCGAACAGCATGGCGACCTCGGTCATGGGCTTTTGGCGGCCCGTGAGCACCTTGGCATCGCTGATGGGCCGGGCCAGGGGGAGGTAGCAGGACGACAGGCGTATCCACTGGATGCGGTCCTGGCTGGTGGTTTCGGAGAGCGCGGAAGAAGTCATGGCTGCGGGAGTGCGGTGGTTGGGAAAAGGACAGGGGCAGGCATCAGTCGATGCTGATCTTTCCGGCCTCGATGACCGACTTCCAGCGCGCGTATTCCTGGCGCTGGAACTCGGCGAACTGCTGGGGCGTGCCGGCCACCATCTCGTAGCCGATGGAGACGAACTGCTCGCGCACCCGGGGATCGTTGAGCGCCTCGACAAAGGCCGCATGGGCCTTGTCGCGCAGCGCAGGCGGCAGGCCCTTGGGCGCGACGATGGCCTGCCAGGAGGCGACCTCCACGTTCTTCACCCCGGCTTCGGCCAGCGTGGGCAGGTCCGGCAGCACGGGCGAGCGGCGCGGGCTGGTCACGGCCAGGGCGCGCATCTTGCCGGCCCGGATGTGCTGGATCACGGCATTGATGTTCTGGAACGAGGCATCGACCTGGCCGCCGATCAGGTCGGCATGGGCGGGCGCGCCGCCCTTGTAGGGGATGTGCACGCCCTGGGTGCCCGTCTGCTGCCAGAACAGTTCGGCCGTCAGGTGGTCGCTGGAGCCGTGGCCGGCCGAGGCAAAGCTCATCTTGCCCGGATGGGCCTTGAGGTGGGCGACCACGTCGGCCACGCTCCTGTGCGGCGAGGCGGCAGGCACGACCAGCACGTTGGGCGACTGTACAGCCACGGTGATCAGGTCGAAGTCCTTGAGGGCGTCGTAGGGCAGGTTCTTGATCAGGTGGGGCACGATGACCAGCGGGCCCAGCGAGGTGACGAGAAAGGTCTGCCCGTCCGCCGCCGCGCGCTGCACGAAGGCCGCGCCGATGGTGCCCGTGGCGCCGGCCTTGTTCTCCACCACGAAGGACTGCCTGAGCTTTTCGCCCAGCCTGGGCGCCACGGCGCGCGCGACCTGGTCGGTGGAGCCGCCGGCGGGGAAGGGCACGACCAGGGTGACGGGCCTGTCGGGCCAGGCCTGGGCCGATGCAGAAAAGGCGGTGAGCGCGGCCAGGGCCAGCGCCATGGCACGAAGAATGTGATTCATCTTGTCTCCTGATTTGTGAATGACATCGTTGTCATTTCTAAGGAAATGAAAAAGCGCCGATGCCGTTTTGTAGATGCAAGGATTTGCGCTTTCAGCAAAATGATATCGTTGTCATTTTGGCTGTCAATCACGATTTCTGCGATGCAGGGCAGGCTTGGCGCCCGTGCGTGGAGGGCGGTCTGCTATCTTCAGGCCCGTCCCCGATACCCGCCCGCGATCGCGCTTGCCCATGAACACACCCACACCACCCAGGCCCGCCACGCTGCACGACGTGGCCGAGGCGGCCGGCGTCTCGCTGATCACGGCCTCGCGCGCACTGGGCAATCCTTCCATCGTTTCGGAGAAGACGCGCGAGCGCGTGCGCCAGGCCGTGGAGGCCACGGGCTATATCCCCAACCTGCTGGCCGGCGGGCTCAAGTCCAGGCGCAGCCGCATGGTGGCGGGCGTGGTGCCTGCGCTTTCGGTGTCGCAGTTCCTGCCCACGGTGCAGTCATTGACGGCCACGCTGGCGCAGGAGGGCTATCAGCTGCTGCTGGGCCAGACCTTCTACGACGAGCAGCGCGAGGAGGAGGTGCTCAACGCCATGATCGGGCGCCAGCCCGACGGCATTGTGATGATGGGCCTGGTGCAGTCCGGCAAGGCGCGCGAGCGGCTGCGCAGGACCGGCATTCCCGTGGTGGAAACCTGGGACTTCAGCGACCGGCCGCTGGACATGGTGGTGGGCTTTTCCCACCTGAAGGTGGGCAGCGCGCTGGCCGGCTATTTCCTCTCGCGCGGCCTGCAGCGCGTGGGCATGGCCACGGGCAGCGACCACCGGGCCCAGCAGCGGCGCGAGGGCTTTCTTGCAGCCTGGGGCCGCGAGGTGCCCACGGTCACCGTGTCCGCGCCCGGCAGCCTGGAGCTGGGCCGGCAGGCGCTGGGCCAGTTGCTGGCGCAGCAGCCTGATCTGCAGGCCGTGGTCTGCAGCTCGGACATGCTGGCCCACGGCATTTTGGTGGAAGCCCAGGCGCGCGGCCTGCGCGTGCCCGTGGATCTGGCCGTCTCGGGCTTCGGCAATGCCGATTTCGCGGCCCATCTGCTGCCGTCGCTGACCACCGTGCATGTGGACGGGCCGGGCATAGGCCGCCTGGCCGCCGAACTCGTGCTGGCACGCTGCCAGGGCCGCAGTGCCGGGCGCTCGGCGTTCGACCTGGGGTTCGAGCTGATCGAGCGGGATTCGACCCGCCTGGCTTAGAGGCTCAGCACACGGCAGCAGCCTGGCGCTCGGTCGCCAGCCCGAACAGGCTGCCCAGCACGTGCTGGATCTCATCAGGGGCCAGCTGCCTGGTCTCGGTGCCGCTGGCCGTGATGGTCTTGAGCGCGTCGCCCACCAGGATCATGCGGCCGGCCGGCTGGTGCAGCACCACCACCCGCTTTTGCACGAAGATGGCATCCGGGTGCGTGGAGTTCAGGTAGTTGGCGGGGGCGAAATCCACCCATTCCTGGGGCGACAGGTTGAAGGCGTACTGGTTGGCCCATTCACCGTCCACGCGGGCCTGCAGCAGGTATTCGCCCTGGTCGTCCAGGCTCAGGCGGAAGGTGTCGCCGTCCTGGCGGACCTCGGTGTCCAGCTCGTCCAGGGCCATGGGGGCTCGTATGCCGTAGCTGCCAAAGCCCAGGTCGCACAGCCAGCGCCGTCCCTCGACCTCGGCCACCAAGGCCATGTGGGTGCGGGGCCGGCGTGCCGGATAGAACATGGGCCGCGCCGCCACAAAGCGGTAGGCAATGCCCAGGGCCTGCAGCGCCATGGCGAACAGGCCGTTCACCTCGTAGCAGTAGCCGCCACGGGCGCCGCCGAGGATCTTGCCCGCAATGTCTTCGGGCACCAGAGAGACGATCTTGCCGGCCTGCACGTCGAGGTTCTCGAAAGGCACGGAAAACAGCTGCTGGCGCATCAGCGCATGCAGGGTGGCGGCATCTGCCTGGGCGGAGGCCCCGGCACTGAAGCCGATGCGGCGGAAGTAGGCCTGGAGATCGAAATTGCTGGCTTGCATGGGTTTCCTCGGGTTGCTTGATGGCTACAACGATAAATCCGGGCAGCCAATGCCTGTATAAGCAGAATTCAAGAAAACTGACCTGTACAGATTGGCATGCCCACCACCAACGAACCCTTGCCCCAGTACCGCCGCATTGCCCAGGCCCTGCGCCAGACGCTGGCCTGCGGCGCACTGCGCCCCGGCGACAGGCTGATCTCCGCCCGCAGCCTGGCCGAGCGCGAACAGGTCAGCCTGCCCACCGCACTGGAGGCGCTGCGCTGCCTGGAGGCCGAGGGCCTGATCGTCGCGCGCCCGCGCTCGGGCTACTTTGTACGGCAGGCAACCGGCGGCGCGGCGTTGCAGGCGTCCCGCCCGTCGTCGCGCCCCGTGCCCGTGACCCTGTCGGCCCTGGCGCGCTCGCTGTTCAGCAGTCCCGACACGCGCCTGATCCCGCTGGGTGCGGCATTGCCCGATCCGGCCTGGCTGCCCACGGCCCGGCTGCAGCGCGCGCTGCAGACCGCCGGGCGCCGCCTGGACGCGCACGGGCAGACCTACAGCATGCCGCCGGGCCGCGCCGACCTGCGCGGCCAGATCGCGGCCCGGGCCGCGCAATGGGGTGCGCGCTTCGGCCCCGACGACCTGGTCCTGACGGCAGGCGCCACCCAGGCCGTGCGGCTGGCCCTGCGCGCCGTGTGCAAGCCCGGCGATGTCGTGGCCGTGGAGCGGCCCGCCTATTTCGGCAGCCTGCTGCTGCTGGAGGACCTGGGCCTGAAGGCGCTGTAGATTGCCACCGATCCCCGCGAAGGCCTGCTGCTGGAGCCGCTGGCCGAGGCCATTGCCCGCCACCGGCCGGCTGCCGTGCTGGCATCGCCCACCGTGCAGAACCCGCTGGGCGCCAGCATGCCGGTGGAGCGCAAGCAGGCCCTGGTGGCGCTGCTGGAGCGGGCGGGCATTCCCTTGATCGAAGACGATGTCTATGGCGACCTTGCGGGCGACGGACAGCGCCCGCCGGCCTGCAAGGCCTTCGACGGCAGCGGCAACGTGCTGTATTGCGGCTCGGTGTCCAAGACCCTGGCGCCGGGCTGGCGCGTGGGCTGGATTGCGGCGGGCCGCTTCCATGCCCAGGTGCTGCAGGTGCGCCTGGCGGGCGACTGGGCCGGTGCGCCGCTGCTGGAAGCCGCCGTGAGCGAGGTGCTGGCCAGCGGCGACTACGACCGGCACCTGCGCCGTCTCAAGTCCCGCGTGCAGGCCGGGGTGCAGGCCGTCACGGCCAGGGTCGAGGCCAGCTTTCCGCCCGGCACCCGCGTCTCGGCCCCGCGCGCGGGCTTTCTGCTGTGGGTGGAGTTGCCGCGCCAGGTCAATGCACTGGAGGTGCACCGCCGCGCGCTGGAGCTGGGCATTGGCGTCAGCCCCGGCCCGCTGTTCTCATCGCGCTCGGACCTGCCCAACCACCTGCGCCTGAACTGCGCCAACGAGCCCACGCCGCGCCTGCTGGGGGCCGTGGGGCAGGTGGGGGAGATATGCCGGGGTTTGGTCGAGGGTGCTGCGGCGCGCCAGGGGGCACAGGTCGGCCAGCCTACTTCTTCTCGCGCGGCACGCGCCCCATGAGGAAGAACTCGGGATTGGGCTGCATGCCGGCAAAGCTGGCCATGCGGTTGGACAGGCCGAAGAAGGCGGTGATGGCGGCGATGTCCCAGATGTCCTCGTCGTCGAAGCCATGCGGGTACAGCGCCTCGAAGTCGGCCTCGCAGATTTCATGGCTTCGCTCGCAGACCTTCATGGCGAAGTCCAGCATGGCGCGCTGGCGGGCGCTGATGTCGGCCTTGCGGTAGTTGACGGCCACCTGGTCGGCCACGTAGGGCTGCTTTTCGTAGATGCGCAGGATGGCGCCGTGGGCCACCACGCAGTACAGGCACTGGTTGGCCGCGCTGGTGGTGGTGACGATCATCTCGCGCTCGCCCTTGGTCAGGCTGCCTTCTTCCTTGAGCATGAGCGCATCGTGGTAGGCGAAGAAGGCGCGCCACTCGGCGGGGCGGCGCGCAAAGGCCAGGAAGACGTTGGGGATGAAGCCTGCCTTTTCCTGCACTTCAAGGATGCGGGTGCGGATGTCCTCGGGCAGGCTGGACAGTTCGGGCTGGGGGTAGCGGGCGGTGGCCATGTGTCTTGTCTCCTGGGGGTGGTGGTTGTCGTTGCGGGCCATGTTCGCATGGCCTGCGCTGCGCGGGGTGAACGCGCATGACAGCCTGCCTGCCGCCGAGGTTGCAGATTGCGCCCGGGCTCAGGCGGGCGCCATCTCCGGTTCAGGCCGTTGTGCAAACCAGTCGCCCAGAAAGCCGGTGAGCGCGCGGATCCGGGCCGACATCTCGCTGCGCGTGGCGTGCACCAGGTAGATGTCGGCCGCAGGCAGCTGCCATTGGGGCAGGACCTCGCGCAGGGCGCCTGCGGCCAGCGGCGCGGCCACGTCCCACAGCGAGCGCTGCAGGATGCCGTGGCCGTCCAGTGCCCAGGTCAGGGCTGCAGCGCCATCGTTGGTGCTCATCACGCCGTTGACCTTGATGTTGTGCTCGCTCAGGCCCTGGCGCGTGCGACGGCTCAGGCGCCAGCTGCCATAGGTTTCGTCGCTCTCGCGGATCACGATGCAGCGGTGGGTCTGCAGGTCCGCAGGCTGGCGCGGCTCGCCATGGGCATCCAGGTAGGAGGGCGCGGCGCACAGCACGCGGCGGTTGGGCAGCAGCAGGCGGGCGGTGAGGGCGGAGTCGGGCAGGGCGCCAAAGCGCACCACGGCGTCAAAGCCCTGCTCGACCAGGTTGACGGGCCTGTCCGTCAGGTGCAGCTGCACTTGCACCTCGGGATAGGCGCGCGCAAAGGCCGACAGCGCGGGCGCCAGCCGCTGGCGGCCAAAGCCCAGTGTGCAGGCAATGGACAGCGGGCCGCGCGCCGTGGCGCGCGTGCCCGAGATGCTGCGCTCCAGCGCCTCCAGGTCGGCCAGGATGCGCGCGCCGTCCAGCAGGTAGGCCTCGCCCTCGGGCGTCAGGTGGATGCGCCGTGTCGTGCGCTGCAGCAGGCGCACGCCCAGGCGCCGCTCCAGCAAGGACAGGCGGCGGCTGACGGCGGGCGGCGTCACGCCCATCTGCTGGGCCGCAGCGGCCAGGCTGCCTTCGCGGATCAGCAGCGAGAAGAAACGCAGGTCGGAAAAGCCGTCCATGGTGGATGCGGTGGATGGTTGATTCGTAAATTGAACTGATGGATCAATGCAATATTTTGCTATTTATGCAGCCTGGTTTACTGATTAGCATGGCAGGCTGACAGTCATGAACAACGTAGAAGGAATCTCCGGGATGCACACAGATCCATGGATGCCGGGCCTGCGCCAGCAGCGCATCACGGTCGATGACGGGGTGGAGATCAACGCCTGGGTGGGCGGCCAGGGGCCGGCCCTGCTGCTGGTGCACGGCCACCCGCAGACCAGCGCCATCTGGCACCGCGTCGCGCCCCGGCTGGCGCAGCAGTTCACCGTGGTGCTGGCCGACCTGCGCGGCTATGGCGACTCCTCGCGCCCGGCCGGCGATCCCGAGCATGTGAGCTACAGCAAGCGCACCATGGCCCGCGACCTGCTGCGGTTGATGGCGCGGCTGGGCCATGAGCATTTCAGCGTGCTGGCGCATGACCGGGGCGCGCGCGTGGCGCACCGGCTGGCCATGGACTATCCCGCCAGCGTGCAGCGTCTGGTGCTGCTGGACATTGCGCCCACGCTGGCCATGTACGAGCAGACCGGCGAGGCCTTTGCGCGCGCCTACTGGCACTGGTTCTTCCTGATCCAGCCCGCGCCGCTGCCCGAGCGCCTGATCGAGGCCGACCCCGCCGCCTATGTGCGCGAGATCATGGGCCGGCGCAGCGCCGGCCTGGCGCCCTTCGATCCCCGGGCGCTGGCCGAGTACCAGCGCTGCCTGGCGCTGCCGGGCAGCGCGCACGGCATGTGCGAGGACTACCGCGCCTCGGCCGGCATCGACCTGGACCATGACCGCGAGGACCGCCGGCTGGGGCGCAGGCTGTCCATGCCGCTGCTGGTGCTCTGGGGCGAGGAGGGCGTGGTGCACCGCTGCTTCGATCCGCTGCGCGAGTGGCAGCTCGTGGCCGACGATGTGCGCGGCCGGCCGCTGGCCTGCGGGCACTACATTGCCGAGGAGGCGCCCGACGCACTGCTGGACGCGGCCCTGCCATTTCTGTTGCAGGCTGGGTGAGTGCGGTCATTGCTGGCTTTCGGGACTGCATTCAGGCAAGCCGGCAAAAAAGGGCAAAGAGGGCAAAGGTGCATTCGCACCATATCTGGGGAGACATAGCGTTCTCCATGGATTCAATTGGTATGCCAATCGTGTCCGGAAAAGGTAAGCAATTGAAAAAACCGCATGCCTGCTGCCAGCATGCAATGCCCAGGTCTCAATCCTTGAAAGCCGCTGGAGACAAGGCCTGGCAAGGGCTGGGCAACGCCTTGCGCCCATAGGGGACCACCGCACAAGGTGCAGGCGGGCCAATGCGCAGCCCATTGCCGATGCATGGTGAAACGCCGAACTGATACAGTCGCGCGGCCCGCCCGAGGGGGAGGGTCTTATTCATCACGGGATATTCACAATGAGCAACAAGAAAACCGCAGTGGCTGCTGCCGTGGCATTGGCCGTCGTGGCCTATGGAGGAACCACCTGGTATACGGGCCAAAGGGCCGAGTCCGGCTACAAGGATGCCGTGGCCGAATTGCGCAAGGTGCTGGGCGAGAAGGCCGTCGTGACCGACGAATACCACAAGGGATTCCTGTCGTCCCAGGCCAAGCTGGTGCTGCAGTGGCCTGCGGCTGGCGAGGCCGATGCGCCCGCCGCTGCAGACGCCGGCGCAGAAGCCGCCCCCAAGCCCGTGCGCCTGGTGGTGGACACCACGGTGCGCCATGGCCCGCTGGCCGGTGGCCGCCTGGCGGCAGCGGTGTCGGAGACGCGCTTTGCGCTCGACGGCCTGGACGAAAAGAGCCGCCAGACCCTGGCCAAGGCTGTCGCTCCCACGCTGACCAGCGTGCACCACTTCACGGGCGGCCAGGATGTGCGCCTGCTGCTGCCTGCAGGCGAGATGGGCGACAACGAAGTCACCATGCGCTGGCAGGAAATGGTGCTGGACACGGCCCTGGGCGGTGGCAGCGTCAAGGGCACCTGGCGCTGGCCCGAGGTGGCCCTGCTGGGCCTGCCCAGCCGCGACAAGTCCATGGGCGTGGAAGAGGAAGAGGGCGAGGAGGAGGAATCCGACAACGACGAGGCCATCGCCGCCCAGCCGGCCGCAGCGCCGGTGGAGCGCACCAGCATCGTGCTCACGGGCCTGGAAAGCAGCTTCGAGAACAAGGTCATCGACGGCCTGTGGGGCCTGGGCCCCGGCAAGGCCAGCGTGCGCATCGCCCGCTTCGGCATGAGCAGCACGCCCGCCGAAGGCGGCGAGGCCAAGACGCTGCTGGACCTCAAGAACGTGGACGGCAGCTCGGTCATCGAGTCCGACAAGACCACGCTGGGCATGACCACCCAGGTCAAGGGCACGGGCCGTATCGGCCCCATCGATTTCGAGTCCGTGGGCTACGAGGAAAAGATCCAGCGCCTGGACATCGAGGCGCTGCGCGGCTTCCAGCGCGTCATGGTCGAGGGCTACCGCAAGGAGGGCCTGGCCAAGGCACTGGAATCGCTGGAAGAGCAGGGCATGGGCGTGCTGATGCAGAACGCCCCGCGCCTGGTGGCGGCCCTGCCGGCCTACTCCATGAAGCTGCAGGCCACCTACCAGGGCCAGACCGGCCACCTGGAGTACGGCGCCGAAGTGCAAAGCGCGCCCACGCAGGAGCAGGTCGCCCAGGCCGGCTGGATGCCGGCGCTGCTCAAGACCTCGGCACTGCAGGCCAATGCCAGCCTGCCCAAGGCCTGGCTGGAGCCGCTGATCAAGGCATCGGGCAAGCCCGATGTCTCGGCCGAGGATGTGGAAGGCATGCTGGGCATGGCCCAGGCCACGGGCTATGCCCGCCTGGAAGGCGACAAGCTGGTCAGCGCGCTCAAGATGCAGGCCGGCCAGGTCACGCTCAACGGCAAGCCCATCGCCCTGCCCATGGGCGCGCTGCAGTAAGCGGCCATCCACCTTCGGGGCGTCGCCCCGGAAGGGGTTCTCAGGGATGCCACTGGCTGGCGCGCACCACAGGGGCCTGTGTGCTGGCGCTGCCCGCCAGCGCATAGGACAGCTGGTTGGCCGCCGCCACCACCGTCTGCGCCATGGCTTCCAGCCGGGCCTCGGGCAGGCGCGATGCCGGCCCGGAAATGCACACCGACCCCATCAGCCGCCAGTGCATGCCGAACACCGGCGCCGACACCGTGGCCACGCCCTGTTCGCGCTCGCCGATGGACCAGTGGTAGCCGCGCTGGCGGATCTGCTCGTACACCGGCCCCGGCTCGCCTGAAAACGCCAGGATCACGCGCCCTGGCGAGCCCTGGTCCAGCGGCAGCCCCTCGCCCATGCGCGCATGGTGGCGCAGGGCCTGCGGCCCTTCCACGCGCACGAGGCAGGTGCGCACATTGCCTTCGCGCACATAGAAGGCCGCGCTCTCGCCGCTGGCCTGCGTGAGCGCGCGCAGCGCGGGCTCCAGCACGTTCTGCACATCGAAGCCCGCCTGGTAGCGCGCACCCAGCCAGCCAGCGGCCGGGCCCAGGCGCCAGTCCCCATCGTCCCTTTGCACCATGAAGCCCGACTGCGCCAGCGTGCGCGCCAGCCGCAGCACCGTGGTCTTGTGCAGCGCGCAGCGCCGGCTCAGTTCCGCCAGGGACAGGTGCGACTCCCCGAGGGCGAAGGCGCCAAGCAGCTGCAAGGCACGCGTGACGGCGATGACGCCGCCGTCCTTGGCCGCGCTGGCCTTGTCATCGGGTGGCTGCGCCGGGGAAGGGGTGCTGGGGGGCTTGTTCATGGTGCAAGGCATGCAATTGGTTGCGCTGTATGAAACGGCATTGTATGGGTTGAAACGTTTTCATAAAGTTCGTCCCACGCACCGCAGCCATGCGGGCGTTGGACACAACAAACGGAGACAAACCGCCATGCCGATTCCCTCGCTTTCGCGTTGCCTCAACGCACGCCTTCTTGCCGTCCTGGTCGGCGTTGCCGCCATCGTGCCCATGGGCGCTGCCCAGGCCCAGGACGCCTATCCCCGCAAGCCCATCCGCCTGGTCGTGCCGTTTCCGCCCGGTGGCGGCACGGACATGATCGCGCGCACCGTGGCCCAGCGGCTGGCGGACCACAACAAGTGGACCGTGGTGGTGGACAACCGGCCCGGCGCCGGCGGCAACCTGGGCGTGGACGCCGTGGCCAAGGCCGCGCCGGACGGCCATACCCTGGTCATGGGCCAGACCAGCAACCTGGCCATCAACCCCTCGCTGTACGCCAAGCTGCCCTATGACCCGCTGAAGGATCTGGTGCCCGTGGCGCTGGTGGCTTCCGCGCCCATCGTCATGGCCGCGCCGGCCAACTCGCCCTACAAGACCTTTGCCGACCTGGTCAAGGCCGCCAAGGCCAAGCCCGACGGCCTCACGCTGGGCTACCCGGGCAACGGCACGGTGGCGCACCTGGCCGGCGAACTGGCCGAGAACGCGGCCGGCATCAAGCTGCGCCATGTGCCCTACAAGGGCGCAGCACAGGCCATGACCGACCTGGTGGGCGGGCAGATCGATTTCTACATGTCCGCCGTGCCCACGCTGCTGGGCCAGGTGCGCAACGGCAAGCTGCGCGCGGTGATGGTCACCTCGCTCAAGCGCTCCGCCCAGCTGCCGCAGACGCCCACGCTGGCCGAGTCCGGCTACCAGGACTTCGAGGCCGTCACCTGGTTCGGGGTGCTGGCGCCGGCTGGCACGCCGCAGGCCATCGTGCAGCAGTTGAACAAGGCCATCAACGACGCGCTGCTCGTGCCCGAGGTGGCCGAGAAGCTGCGCTCCGAAGGCGGCGAGGTGCTGGGCGGCTCGTCCGAGAAGTTCGCCGCGCTGCTGCGCGCCGAGGTGCCGCGCTGGGCACGCATCGTCAAGGACTCGGGCGCCAGCCTGGACTGAGCCCGGGGCAGGGGCGCCAGCCCTTTCGCTTCCTTCTCGCTCCCACCTCCCTTCCTTTCCTCCATCGAGATCTCGCCATGGACTGCGACAGCCTTGCCGTGCCCGTCCGTTTCTCGCAGGGCAGCGCCCGGCCCCGTGCCGTGCTGCCCCCGGATGCCTGCGACTGCCATGTGCATGTCTATGACGGCCGCTACCCGGCAACCCCGGGCGCGCGGCTGCTGCCGCCCGACGCCTCGGCCGGCGACTACCGCGCGCTGCAGCGGCGCCTGGGCACCTCGCGCTGCGTGCTGGTCACGCCGTCCACCTACGGCAGCGACAACCGCTGCATGTTGGACGGGCTGGCCGCCCTCGGCCCGCAGGCGCGGGGCGTGGCCGTGATCGATGGCAGCGAAAGCGATGACCAGCTGCGGCGCCTGCACGGCCTGGGCGTGCGCGGCGTGCGGCTGAACCTGTCGCTGGGCGTGACGGGCACGGCCGAGCTGCTGGTGCCGCTGGCCCGCCGCATTGCGCCGCTGGGCTGGCATCTGCAACTGCTGATGGCGCCGGACCTGCTGGCGTCGCTGGCCGGCGTGCTGCGGCAATTGCCGGTGCCGCTGGTGTTCGACCACTTCGGCCGCATCGCCCCCGAGCAGGCGGGGCGCCATGCGGGCCATGCGCTGCTGCTGGAGCTGCTGGAGGGTGGCAGGGCCTGGGTCAAGTTGTCCGGCGGCTACATCGTCAGCGCGCTGCAGTCGGTCGAAGACCCGGCGCTGGACGCCCTGGCCGCCAGCTATCTGCGCTGCGCGCCCGAGCGTGTGCTCTGGGGCAGCGACTGGCCGCATGTCAGCGCCTCGGCAGGCATGCAGCCCCTGCCTGATGACGCCCGCCAGATCGACCGCCTGGCCGACTGGACCTCCCATGCCGGCGGTGCCGCCACGCTGCGGCGCGTGCTGGTGGACAACCCGCGGGCGCTGTACGGCTTCGAGACCGCAGCGCCGCCATTGCATTGCACACAAGCAGGAGACAAACCATGAACACCTTCCATCCCACGCGCCGCACCCTGCTGGCCGCAGGGGGCGCCGCCCTGCTGGGGCCGCTGTGCAGCGCCGCCGTCCACGCGCAGCCCGCATGGCCGGCAGGCAAGCTCATCACCTGGGTCGTGCCCTATCCGCCCGGCGGCAGCACCGATGTGCTGGGCCGCCAGGTGGCACTGCACCTGGGCAAGGCCCTGGGCAGCACCGTGATCGTGGACAACCGCGCGGGCGCCACGGGCACCATCGGCGCGGCCTACGTGGCCAAGGCGGCGCCGGACGGCCACACGCTGCTGGGCACCTCCATCGGCCCGCAGGCGATCGCGCCCCACCTCATGGGCAAGCTGCCCTATGACCCGATTGCGGGCTTCGAGCCCGTCATCACCATCGGCACCATTCCCCATTTGCTGGTGGTGGGCGCGGCCCAGCCCTTCCAGTCGGTGGCCGATCTGCTGGCCGCCGCCAAGGCGCAGCCGGGCCAGCTGGCCTTTGCCTCGGGCGGCAGCGGAACCATCTTGCAGATGCAGGGCGAGCTGCTGCAAAGAAAGGGCGGCGTGCGCTTCATCCATGCGCCCTACAAGGGCGACACGCCCGCGCTGCAGGACACGCTGGCGGGCCAGGTGCAGTTCATGTTCGCCCCCGTGGCCGCGGCGCTGCCCCATGTGCAGGGCGGCAAGCTGCGTGCGCTGGCCGTGACCTCGGCGGCGCGCCTGAAGGCCCTGCCTGACGTGCCCACCATGGCCGAGGCCGGCATCGGCGACTTCGTGGTCGAACAGTGGCAGGCCGTCTTTGCGCCGGCCAGGACGCCGGCCGCCATCGTGCAGCGGCTGAACCAGGAGATCGGCCTGGCGCTCAGGGACCCGGCCGTCGTGGCACTGGCCGAGCGGCTGGGCGTGACCCTGGTCGGCGGCACGCCACGGCAATTGGGCGAGCTGCAGAAATCCGACTCCGCCAAGTGGGCCCAACTCATCCGCGAGGCCGGCATCAAGGCCGACTGACGCGCGCACATCTTTCTGTTTTCCTTCACCTCATCTCACTGGACCATCATGAGCCAACTCCCAGAAATCATCCGTGACATAGAGCGCGTGGACGCCCAAGTCGTGCAGCGCGCAGCCGGCTTTCAGGCCGCCATCCTGGCCGACGTGGCGGGCCGCCGCGGCACCATGCATTCGCGCGTGGCGCCCGTGCACCAGGGCATGAAAGTGGCCGGCCCGGCCTTCACCGTCGAGGTGCGTCCCGGCGACAACCTCATGATCCACGCCGCCATCGCGCTGGCCCGGCCCGGCGACGTGCTGGTCATCGACGGCAAGGGCGACCAGACGGCGGCGCTCATGGGCACGCTGATGCTCAGCGCCTGCAAGAAGCTGGGCCTGGCCGGCGTCATCGTGGACGGCGCCATCCGCGACCGCCTGGAGCTGCTGGAGCTGGACTTCCCCGTGTTCAGCGCAGGCTTCAATCCCGCAGGCCCGACCAAGTTCGTGCCGGGCCGCATCAACCACGCCATCTGCGCTGGTGGCACGACGGTTCACCCGGGCGACCTGGTGGTGGGCGATGCCGATGGCGTGGTCGTCATCGAGCGCGCCAAGGCACCCGCCATGCTGGAGCTGGCCGTGAAGAAGGTGGCCGACGAGGCCGCCCGCATCGAGGCCATTGCGCGCGGCGACACGGCATCGAAGTGGCTGCCCGCGGCCCTGCGCGCGGCCGGCGTGCTCAAGGAAGGGGAATCGCTGTGAGCACCATCATCGTCACCGGCGCCGATCTGGCGCCACAGGCCCTGGAGCTGCTGGCCCGGCACGACATCGTCTATGCGGGCAAGACGCCCACCGAAGAGGACCTGGTCGCGCTGTGCCGCGCCCATGATCCCGTGGCCATCATCGTGCGCTACGGCAAGGTGGGCGCGGCCGTGATGGACGCGGCGCCCTCGCTGCGCGTGATCTCCAAGCACGGCAGCGGCACGGACACCATCGACAAGGCGGCCGCCGCCGAACGCGGCATTGCCGTGGTGGCCGCCGCGGGCGCCAACGCGGCGGCCGTGGCCGAGCAGGCACTCGCGCTGCTGCTGGCCTGCGCCAAGTCGGTGGTGGCGCTGGACGCCCGCATGCACGCAGGCCACTGGGACAAGGCCACGCACAAGAGCCTGGAGCTGGGCGGGCGCACCGTGGGCCTGGTGGGGCTGGGCGCCATCGGGCTGCGCTTTGCGCGCATGGCCGATGCGCTGGGCATGCGCGTGATCGGCTTCGATCCCTTCGCAAAGAACCTGCCCGCCTACGTGCAGCCCGTGGACCTGGAAACCATCTGGCGCGAGTCCGACGCGATTTCGCTGCACTGCCCGCTGACCGAGGAAAACCGGGGCATGCTCGGCGCCTCCACGCTGGCGGCCTGCAGGCGCGGTGTGATCGTGGTCAACACCGCACGCGGCGGCCTGATCGACGAGGCCGCGCTGCTGGCCGCCGTGCGCTCGGGCCAGGTGGCGGCCGCAGGGCTGGACAGCTTTGCGGTGGAGCCCATGGTGGCCGGCCACCCGTTCCAGGGCGAAAGGAACTTCGTGCTCAGCCCCCATATCGGCGGCGTGACCGGCGATGCCTACGTGAACATGGGCGTGGGCGCGGCCCGCAATGTGCTGGAGGTGCTGGCCCGCGTGCCTGCGGTGGCCGGCGCCTGAGCCAGGGCAGGGGCGCCGTGTGCGCCCTTGGCCCATGCATGTGCATGCATGTGATTTGAGGAGACAAGCGATGTCGAGGAATTTCCAAGAGGTCCGCCGCCTGGCCTTGCGCGGCGGCCTGCTGGCCGCCGTGGGGCTGGCCGTGCTGGGCGCCCAGCCCGCGTTGGCGCAGAAGGACTATCCGGCCAAGCCCGTGCGGCTGGTCGTGGGCTTTGCGGCGGGCGGCCCCACCGACGTGGTGGCGCGCGCCTTTGCCGACCATGCGGGCAAGGCGCTGGGCCAGCCCTTCGTGGTGGACAACAAGCCCGGGGCCAACACCATACTGGCCGCGCAGGCCGTGGCTGGCGCGCCGGCCGATGGCTATACGCTGCTGTTCGGCGCCACCAACCACAGCATGATCCCGGCGCTGTACCAGGGCCGCGTGAAGTTCGACGTGGTGCGCTCGTTCCGGCCGCTGTGCACGGTGGCCAGCAGCCCCACGGTGCTGGTCGTGGGGCCGGGCATGCCGGCGCGCAACCTGCAGGATTACATGGACCAGGCACGCAGCCGGCCCGGCAGCGTCACGGCCGGCACGGCGGGCATGGGCAGTTCGGGCCATTTCGCCACCGAGATGTTTGCGCGGGCCAAGGGCCTGAAGCTCAACCACGTGCCCTACAAGGGCGCGGCGCCCGTGGTCACGGATCTCATGGGCGGCCAGCTCGACAGCTCCTTCGCCACGCTGGGCTCGGTGCTGCCCCAGGTGCGCAGCGGCAAGCTCACGGCGCTGGCCGTGGCCTCGCCCAGACGCGCGTCCCTGCTGCCCCAGGTGCCCACCTTTGCCGAAGCGGGCGGCGGCGACTACTCGGCCGATGTCTGGTACGGCGTGCTCGCGCCGGCTGGCATTCCCGACGGTGCGGCCCAGGCGCTGGAGCGCGTGGCCGTGGAGTTCGCCAAGAGTGCATCGGCCGCGGACAAGCTGCACGGCCTGGGCATGGATGCCGAGTCCAGCTGCGGCAGCGCCTTCGCGCAGCGCGTGGCCAGCGAAGCGGCCTCCTATGCGCAGATCGCCCGCGAACTGAACCTGAAGGCGGATTGATTCGGCCGCCGCCCCCTCTAAACAATGTGGAGACAAGCCATGAAATTCCTTGCCAGAACCCTGATCGCGGCCTGCGCCCTGGCCGCCGCCGTGGCCCAGGCCGCCTTTCCCGAGCGTCCCATCACCCTGGTCGTGCCCTATGCGCCCGGCGGCGGCGCCGACGCGGCCGCGCGCCTGCTGGCTACGCGCATGGGCGCGCGGCTGGGCACCAGCATCATCGTGGACAACCGGCCCGGCGCCAGCGGCACCATTGGTGCCAGCCAGGTGGCCAAGGCGCGCGCCGATGGCTACACGGTGCTCTACGACGCCACGCCGTTTTCCATCAACCCGCATCTGTTTGCCAAGCTGCCCTATGCGCGCAGCGCGCTGCAGCCGCTGTCGCTGGTGCTGCTCATGCCCAATGTGGTCGTGGTGAAGGCCGATTCGCCCGTGCGCAGCGTGGCCGACCTGGCGGCCAGGGCCAAGGCGCAGCCGGGCAAGATCAACTTCGCCTCGGGCGGCAGCGGCACGGTGCAGCGCCTGGCGGCCGAGCTGTTCCGCCAGCGGCTGGAGCTGGACATGGTCCATGTGCCCTACAAGAGCGGCGGGCCGGCCATTGCCGATGTGATGGGCGGGCAGGTGGACTTCATGTTCGGCACCATGGCGGCCACCTATCCGCTGGTCACGGGCGGCAAGCTGCGCGCCCTGGCCGTGGCGGCGCCCCAGCGCTCGGCGCGCCTGCCCGATGTGCCCACCGTGTCCGAGACCGTGATTCCCGGCTACGAGGCCTATGAGTGGAACGGCATCTTCCTGCCCACGGGCACGCCCGAGCCCGTGGCCGCGCGCCTGCACCAGGCGCTGTCCGAGGTGCTGCAGGAAGCCGAGGTGCGCCAGCGCCTGAGCGACCTGGGCGCCCAGCCCATGGCATCGACGCCGGCCGAGTTCGCCGCCTTCCTCCAGAAGGAAGACGCCAAGTGGGGCGAGGTGGTGCGCAAGGGCGCCATCGTGCTGGACTGAGCGCATGGGCATGACCGACATCGCCATGGCCGTGCCGCACTCGGCCGGCACGAGCAGGCCTGCGCGCACGCTGCCGCCCCTGGCTTGCGACAGCCACATGCACATCTTCGATGCGCGCTTTGCGCCGTCGCCGCACTGGCCGCGCACGCCTCCGCAGGCCGACGTGGCCATGTACCGTCAACTGCAGCGGCGCCTGGGCACCTCGCGCGCCGTGGTGGTCACGCCCTCGACCTATGGCACGGACAACGCCTGCACGCTGGATGCGCTGGAGCGCCTGGGCGATGATGCGCGCGGCGTGGCCGTGGTCGCCCACGACGTGGCCGATGCCGAGCTGGACCGGCTGGCCACGCACCGTGTCTGCGGGCTGCGCGTGAACTTTGTCTCGCCGCAGTCCTGGGGCGAGACCACGGCCCACATGCTGGTCACGCTGGCGCACCGGGTCGCACGGCTGGGCTGGCATGTGCAGGTCTTCGTGCAGCCCGAACAGCTGGTGGCGCTGGAGCCCGTGCTGGGCGCGCTGCCCGTGCCCCTGGTCGTGGACCACCTGGGTCGCATCGACCCGGCCGCGGGCATGCAGGGCGTGGAGGGCGCGGCCCATGCCGCGCTGCGCCGGCTGCTCGATGGCGGCAACACCTGGGTCAAGCTCTCCGGCGCCTATATGCGTTCATCGGTGGGCGGCCCCTCCTATGCCGACACGCTGCCGCTGGGCCGCGACCTGGTGCGCGCCGCACCCGAGCGCCTGGTCTGGGGCAGCGACTGGCCGCACACCACCGAGGCGCCGGGCTCCGTCGACGATGCCGATCTGGTCGATCTGCTGCAGGCCTGGGCGGGCACGGACGAGGCCATGGACCGCATCCTGGTCGACAATCCAGCGCGCCTGTACGGTTTCAGCGCCATCCCCTGAAATCCCGAGAAAGACAAGCACCATGTTCCTGCTGCAAGCCCCCCAGGTCTGCGAACTCGAATCGTTCACCGCCATGCCCGACGCCCTGCGCCGCCCCGAGCGCAGCGACTGGGCCGATGCCAACCGGGGCGGCGCCGTCACCGACTCCTTCCTCGAGGGGCCGGTGTTCGACGGCGCCGGCAACCTGTACGTGGCCGACATTCCCTGGGGCCGCGTCTTCCGCATCGATCCGCAAGGCGCCTGGACCCTGGTGGCCGAGTACGACGGTGAGCCCAACGGCATGAAGTTCCTTGACGAGCGCACGCTGCTGATCACCGACTACAAGAACGGCCTGATGTGCCTGGAGGTGGCCACGGGGCGCGTCAGCCCCTATCTGCAGCGGCGCAACAGCGAGCGTTTCAAGGGCGTGAACGACCTGGTCTTCGATGCCGAAGGCAACCTCTACTTCACCGACCAGGGCCAGAGCGGCCTGCACGATCCCAGCGGCCGCCTGTACCGCCTGCGGCCGGACGGCCGGCTGGACCTGCTGCTGGCCAACGTGCCCAGCCCCAACGGCGTGGCGCTGTCGCCCGATGGCCGCGTGCTCTACCTGGCCGTGACGCGCGGCAACTGCGTCTGGCGCGTGCCCCTGCTGCCCGATGGCAGCGTGGCCAAGGTGGGGCAGTTCTTCACCTCCTACGGCCCCAGCGGTCCCGACGGGCTGGCCGTGGATGACCAGGGCCGACTGCTGGTGGCCAACCCGGGCCTGGGCCTGGTGTGGGTGCTCAACCATCGGGCCGAGCCCGTGCAGGTGCTGCGCGGCGTGCCGGGAAGCTCGCTCACCAACCTGGCCTTTGGCGGCGCGGACCGCCGCACGCTGCATGTGACGGACTCCACGCACGGGTGCATTCTGCGTGCCCGGCTGGAGGCGCCGGGGCTGGCGCTGCACGGCTTGAACAAGGGCTGAGGCGGCCGTCGCGACCTTCTCAGCCGTCTCGGCAGTCTCAGTCGTCGCAACCGTTCCTCAGGGCCTGGCCGGCATGTCCAGGATCTCCCGGGCTTCCTGCAGCAGGCCTATCCACAGCTGCTCCTGCTGTATGCCGGCCTTGAGCACCAGGTGCTGCAGTCGCCGCTCGCGCGTGGGCGGCTTGTCCAGGAAATCGCGCTGCTCCAGGCGCTGGTAGACGTCCAGCTGCGCCTGGTGCAGTGCCAGCAGCCGCTGCACTTCGTCCTGCAGTCCGCAGGGCCCCACCACCGCCTCGGCACGCAGGCGCACCATCCATTCCTCGCGCAGCGGCTTGGGGTCTTCCTGCTCGGCCACCCAGCGCTTGAGCTCCTTGCGGCCCGTGGGCAGGATGCGGTACTGGCGCTTGCGGCCCCGGCCGGATTCGGCGGGCAGGGCCTCTATCCATTGCGCCTCTTCCAGCCGCGCGAGTTCGCGGTAGATCTGCTGGTGCGTGGCGTTCCAGAAGTAGCCGATGGAGCGGTCGAAGCGCTCGGCAAGTTCCGAGCCCGAGCAGGGGTGCTCGACCAAGGCAGTGAGAAGGGCGTGTGGCAGGGACATCGGCAACAAGAAAGGCGCTGGAGCTGGGCGCCATCTTACGGGCCTGCATGGAGGCGCGGCCAAGCGCTGCGGTCATTTCTGCAATTTTTTGCGCAACCAGTTGCATAAATAAAGGAGGCTGACTACATTCATGCAATCAGTTGCATAAAAAAGCGAGACAGGCATGACCCACTACCCCCACCTGAATGCCGAACTGGACCTGGGCTTCACCACGCTCAGAAACCGCGTGCTCATGGGCTCCATGCACGTGGGCCTGGAAGAGGCGCCCAACGGTTTCGAGCGCATGGCCGCCTTCTACGCCGAGCGCGCGCGCGGCGAGGTGGGCTTGATCGTCACGGGCGGCATCGCCCCCAATGAGCGGGGCCGGCCCATGAAGGGCGGCGCCATGATGGTCAACGAACACGAGGCGGACCAGCACCGCATCGTCACGCAGGCCGTCCATGCCGAGGGCGGCAAGATCGCCATGCAGATCCTGCACTTCGGCCGCTACGCCTACCAGCCCGGGCTGGTGGCGCCCAGCGCGCTGCAGGCGCCCATCAACCCCTTCGTGCCGCATGCGCTGACGGGCGACGAGGTGGAGCAGACCATCGAGGACTTCGTGCGCTGCGCAGCCCTGGCCCGGCATGCGGGCTACGACGGCGTGGAGATCATGGGCTCCGAGGGCTACCTGATCAACGAGTTCATCGCCGCACGCACCAACCACCGCGATGACGAATGGGGCGGCAGCTACGCGGGCCGCATGCGCTTTGCGGTGGAGATCGTGCGGCGCACGCGCCAGCGCGTGGGGCGGGACTTCATCATCATCTACCGGCTGTCCATGCTGGACCTGGTGGAGGGCGGCTCCACGCTGGAGGAAGTGATCGCGCTGGCCCAGGCCATCGAGGCCGCGGGCGCCACGCTGCTGAACACGGGCATAGGCTGGCACGAGGCGCGCATCCCCACCATTGCCACCAAGGTGCCGCGCGCCGCCTATGCCTGGGTCACGCAGCGCGTGATGGGGCAGGTGGACATCCCGCTGATCACCTCCAACCGCATCAACACGCCCGAAGTGGCCGAGCGCCTGCTGGCCGAGGGCTATGCCGACATGGTCTCCATGGCCCGGCCGCTGCTGGCCGATGGCGACTTCGTGCGCAAGGCACGCCAGGGCCGTGCCGACGAGATCAACACCTGCATTGCCTGCAACCAGGCCTGCCTGGACCATACCTTTGGCGGCAAGATCACCTCCTGCCTGGTCAACCCGCGCGCCTGCCACGAGACCGAGCTGGTGATTGCGCCCGCGCCCGCCGCCAAGCGCATCGCCGTGGTGGGCGCCGGCCCGGCGGGCCTGAGCTTTGCCGTCACCGCCGCGCAGCGCGGCCATGCGGTGACCTTGTTCGATGCGGCCAGCGAGATCGGCGGGCAGTTCAACATTGCCAAGAAGGTGCCCGGCAAGGAGGAGTTCCACGAGACGCTGCGCTACTTTCGCCGCCAGCTGGAGCTGGGCGGCGTGGCGCTGCGACTGGGCCACCGCGTGGAGGCTGCCCAGCTCATCGAGGGCGGCTATGACGAGATCGTGCTGGCCACGGGCATACGGCCGCGCGTTCCCGCCATCGACGGCGTGGACCATCCCAAGGTCCTCGGCTACCTGGACGTGCTGCAGGGCGACAGGCCCGTGGGCGAGCGCGTGGCCATCATCGGCGCGGGCGGCATCGGTTTCGATGTGGCCGAGTACCTGACCCATGCCGGCGACAGCGGCGCCGTGGTGCCCCGCAAGTTCTATGCGGAGTGGGGCATAGACACGGACTACGCCCGGGCCGGCGGCCTGGCGCAGCCGCAGGCCGAGCCCTCGCCGCGCCGCGTGCACCTGCTGCAGCGCAAGTCCACCAAGGTGGGCGACCAGCTGGGCAAGACCACGGGCTGGATACACCGTACCTCGCTGAAGGCACGCAGCGTGGCCATGGGCTCGGGCGTGGCCTATGAGCGCATCGACGACGCCGGGCTGCACATCACCGTGGACGGCCAGCCGCAACTGCTGGAGGTGGACAACGTCGTGCTCTGCGCGGGCCAGGAGCCGCAGCGCGAGCTGCATGCGGCCCTGAGCGCGGCGGGCTGCAGCGTGCACCTGATCGGCGGCGCCGACGTGGCGGCCGAACTCGACGCCAAGCGCGCCATCCTGCAAGGCACCACGCTGGCGGCCAGCCTTTGAGGGCGCCGCCCGATTCCGTTTCCCACCTCAACCACCAGGAGACAAGCATGTCCCAGCCCCCGAAGAACGCCCATCCCGCAGTCGCCCGCTCCCTGGAGCTGTGGCATCGCATGGTTGCCGCCAGCGACCTGGGCGAGCTGCACACCATCGTCCATCCCGATGCGGTGTTCCGCTCGCCCATGGCCAACACGCCCTATGCCTCGGCAGCCGCGCTGATGCTGGCGCTGTCCACCGTGGTCCAGGTCTTCGAGAACTTCACCTACCACCGCCAGATGGCCAGCGATGACGGCCTGGACGTGGTGCTGGAGTTCAGCGCCAGCGTGGGTGGCAAGAACCTCAAGGGAATCGACTTCATCCGCTTCGACGAGCAGGGGCTGATCCGGGAATTCGAGGTCATGGTGCGCCCCATGAGCGGCCTGCAGGCCCTGGGCACGGAGATGGGCAAGCGGCTGGGCGACAAGCTTCCCGCCTTCAAGGCCGTGGCCTGAGGGCAGGGCGTGCCATGAAAAACGCCCCCGAAGTTTCGGGGGCGTTTTGCCGTGGGCGTCAGCCGGTCAGAGCGTGCCGGCCTTCTGGCGGGCAATGGCATCGGCCACGCCCTTGCCGTAGGCCGGGTCGGCCTGGGTGCAGTGCGCTATGTGCTTTTGCACGATGTGTTCGGACACACCGGCGATGTTGCGCGCCGTGTTCTCGAACAGGCGCTGCTGCGCATCGGGCGTGAGCAGGCGGAACAAGTCGCCGGGCTGGGTGAAGTAGTCGGCATCGTCCTCGCGGTAGTTCCAGCGGTCGGCCGCGCCGTGCAGTGCCAGAGGCGGCTCGGCGAAGGCGGGCTGCTCCTGCCACTCGCCCTTGGTGTTGGGCTCGTAGGCAATGGTGCCGCCGTAGTTGCCGTCCACGCGCATGGCGCCATCGCGGTGGTAGGCGTGGTAGGGGCAGCGCGGCGCGTTCACGGGGATCTGGTGGTGGTTCACACCCAGGCGGTAGCGCGCGGCATCGCCATACGAGAACAGGCGCGACTGCAGCATGCGGTCGGGCGAGGGGCCGATGCCCGGCACCAGGTTGGCCGGCGTGAACGAGGCCTGCTCCACATCGGCGTGGTAGTTGCGCGGGTTGCGGTTGAGCTCCATCACGCCCACTTCGATCAGCGGGTAGTCCTTCTTGCTCCAGACCTTGGTCAGGTCGAAGGGGTGGAAGCGGTAGGTCTCGGCTTCATGCTCGGGCATGATCTGCACGCACAGCTTCCAGCGCGGGAACTCGCCGCGGTCGATGGCCTCGAGCAGGTCGCGCTGGCTGCTTTCACGGTCGGAGGCGACGACGGAGGCCGCCTCGGAATCGGTGAAGTTCTCTATGCCCTGCTGGCAGACCCAGTGGAACTTGACCCAGTGGCGCTCGTTGCTGGCGTTGATGAAGCTGTAGGTATGCGAGCCGAAGCCATGCATGTGGCGGTAGCCGCGCGGAATGCCCCGGTCGCTCATGACGATGGTGATCTGGTGCAGCGCCTCGGGCAGGCCGGTCCAGAAGTCCCAGTTGTTCTCGGGCGAGCGCAGGTTGGTGTAGGGGTCGCGCTTGACGGCCTTGTTCAGGTCCGGGAACTTGAGCGGGTCGCGGAAGAAGAACACCGGCGTGTTGTTGCCCACCAGGTCCCAGTTGCCTTCCTCGGTATAGAGCTTGACGGCAAAGCCACGGATATCGCGCTCGGCGTCGGCCGCGCCGCGCTCGCCGGCCACGGTGGAAAAGCGCGCGAACACTTCGGTCTGCTTGCCGATGTCGGAGAACACCTTGGCGCGGGTGTAGCGCGTGATATCACCCGTCACGGTGAAGGTGCCGAAGGCGCCCGAGCCCTTGGCGTGCATGCGGCGCTCGGGAATCACTTCGCGGTTGAAGTGGGCCATTTTTTCCAGATGCCACAGGTCCTGCAGCAGCATCGGGCCACGCGGGCCGGCCGTGAGCGAGTCCTGGTTGTTGGCAACCGGGGCACCTGCGGCGGTGGTGAGCTTGTGGGTCATGGTCTCTCCTTGATCGAGGGGTGGTAGCGGCGCCGGCTTGCACGCAGGCAGCGCGGCGCTTGGAAAATCAATAGCTGCGTGCTATCGAATTGCTTTTATTGTTGTTTCGTTCTATGGATGCGGCAAGGCTTTGGCGATTGGCAAATCTCAACTGCGCCATAGCCAAAAAATTTCACCGCACCCCGCCTGCGTCGTGCCGGGCATGCTTTTTGCCAAGGCATTGTGTTGCGCGGGCGGATACGGCCCGTGTAGGCCGTCGCCCTGTCAGCCAGAGACCAGCTTGTGGACCAGATCGGCGGCCGTGGAGGCGCCGTACTTGCGCATCAGCCGTGCGCGGTAGATCTCCACCGTGCGGTGGCTGATGGCCAGGGCGCGGCCGATTTCCTTGGAGGTCAGGCCTTCCAGCAGGCGGGCGGCCACCTCGCGCTCGCGCCCCGTGAGTTCGGCCTTGACGGGGCGCTGGGCGCTGAGGTCCTCGAAGCTCCAGATGCCCGAGGCATGCGGGTCGCTGCGGTCCAGCGTGCGGCCCGTGACATGGCACCAGAACGTTTCGCCGTTGGCGCGCTTCATGATGCGGTTGTCCGAATAAAAGCCCCTTGCATTGAGAATGGGCGCGATGCGCGCGCCCAGCCGCTCATACTCGTCGGCGCTGGGGTAGAGGATCTGGAAGGTCTGGCCGATCAGCACCTCGCGCGAGGCCTCGAACATCTCGCAGACCTGGCGATTGCAGTCGATCATGGTGCGGTTGCGCGAGATCACGAGACCGACGGGGGCGGCCTCGAACGCCAGCCTGTAATCTATATCCATGGGCAAATCTTTACGAAAAACTACTTATGCAAGTACGTAGTATCGTAGCGCATCCAATCTGAAGGAGACATGTGTGAAAAAGCTCTACCCCTCTGCGGAGCAGGCGCTCCAGGGCGTCGTGGCCGACGGGCAATTGCTGGCTGTGGGAGGCTTCGGCCTGTGCGGCATTCCCGAGGCCCTGATCGACGCGCTGCGTGACAGCGGCGTCAAGGGCCTGACGGTGATTTCCAACAACGCGGGCGTGGACGGCTTTGGCCTGGGCAAGCTGCTGGAGACGCGCCAGATCAAGAAGATGATCTCGTCGTATGTGGGCGAGAACAAGGAGTTCGAGCGCCAGTACCTGGCCGGCGAGCTGGAGCTGGAATTCACGCCCCAGGGCACGCTGGCCGAGAAGCTGCGCGCAGGCGGCGCCGGCATTCCCGCCTTCTTCACCAAGACCGGCGTGGGCACCATGGTGGCCGAGGGCAAGGAGCTGCGCGAGTTCGACGGCGAGACCTATGTGATGGAGCGCTCGCTTGTGCCCGATGTCTCCCTGGTCAAGGCCCACCGTGCCGACAAGAGCGGCAACCTGCAGTTCCGCCTGACGGCGCGCAACTTCAACCCTGCCGCCGCCACGGCCGGCAAGGTCTGCATCGTGGAAGTGGAGGAGGTGGTCGAGGTCGGCGAGATCGCACCGGACGACATCCACCTGCCCGGCATCTACGTGCACCGCATCGTGCACAACCCGAACCCCGAAAAGCGCATCGAAAAGCGCACCATCACAGAAAAACAAGGAGCCTGACCATGCCGTGGACCCAAGACCAGATGGCCGCCCGCGCGGCCCAAGAACTCGAAGACGGCTTCTACGTCAACCTGGGCATCGGCATTCCCACCCTGGTGGCCAACCACACGGGTGACAAGGAAGTGTGGCTGCAGTCCGAGAACGGCATGCTGGGCATCGGCCCCTTCCCGACCGAGGATGCCGTGGACGCCGACCTGATCAACGCCGGCAAGCAGACCGTGACGACGATTGCCGGCTCGTCCATCTTCGGCAGCGACCAGTCCTTCGCCATGATCCGTGGCGGCAAGATCAACCTGTCCATCCTGGGCGCCATGCAGGTGTCCGAGAAGGGCGATCTGGCCAACTGGATGATCCCCGGCAAGATGGTCAAGGGCATGGGCGGCGCCATGGACCTGGTGGCGGGCGTCAAGCGCGTCATCGTGCTCATGGAGCATGTGGCAAAGAAGAAGGACGGCACGACCGACCTCAAAATTCTTCCCGCCTGCACTCTGCCTTTGACCGGCGTGGGCGTGGTGGACCGTATCATCACCGACCTGGGAGTGATGGACGTGACGCCGCAGGGCCTGAAGCTCGTGGAACTGGCCCCCGAAGTGAGCTTCGAGGACATCCAGTCCAAGACCGGCGTGACGCTGATTCGCTGATGTTGCCGTGCTGTGCAGTGCCTGCCTGGTGCAGGCCTGCGCGACAAGAGCCCGCCTTGCGCGGGCTCTTTTGCTTATATTTCAGATTTCGAGCCAATGGGAGCCTCTATGACGGATGTCGCGGCCGTGCGCAATCCACCGACAGCGCAGGGATGGAAGGACGAGGGCGTGCATTTCCTGCGCGCCGTCACCGACATGGCCGAGCATTGCAACGTGGTGACCGGCGAGCCCATCTTCAACGACAAGGGCGTCAAGCTCGTGGACAAGGGCGCGCGCATCGACAGCAACATGTACGAGCGCCTGGTCAAGCACAAGCTGCGCGACCCCATCGACAAGCACCTGGGCGTGGACAACCGCGTGGACGTGCTGGCCATCGAGGCCCAGGCCATGGTGCAATGCGAGACCGTGGACCTGATGCGCCGCCTGGTGCAGTCGCTGGGCGGCACGGACCGGCTGCTGGCGCCGCTGCGCCTGATGGTGCTGCCGCCGCAGATCGCCTTCAAGCTCACGGTCATGCGCGAGCAGCGGCCCGAGCTGTTCGCCCACAGCCTGCAGATGATGCTGGTGGCCGTCTACCTGGCGCTGCAAAGCGAATGGAGCGAGCGTGAATGCGGCCCGCTGGCCACGGCGGCCCTGCTGCACGATGTGGGCATGCTCTACATGGACCCGGCCTGGACCGACTCCAACTACCGGCTCACGGGCGCCGAGCGCAAGCACCTGGTGGCGCACTCGGTCACGGGCATGCTCATCATGCGGGGCGCGGGCGCGTATTCGCAGGACGTGGAAATGGCCGTGCTCGAGCACCACGAGCGCATGGACGGCACGGGCTATCCGCGCGGCGTGCATGGCGAAGCCATCTCCAAAATGGGCCGTATCCTGTTGCTGGCCGAGGTGGTCTCGGCCTTCTTCGACAAATTTCAGGACCTGCCCGGCCAGCGCCTGTCGCTGATGCTGCGCATGAACCACCGCCGCTATCCGGCCGATCTGGTCGGCATCCTGCTGCCGCTGCTGTACGACGAGATCTCGCCGGGCACGCCGCTGCCGCCGCTGCAGGCCGAGGTCACGCACAGCGTGGCAGCGCTGTCGGCCGCCTTCCAGATGTGGGACACGTTCAGCCAGGCCTTTCCCGAGCGCTGGCAGGCCATGCCCGACCACCAGGCGGCCGTCTACATCGACTCCAGCATCGGCAGCCTGCAAAAGCAGCTGGCCGAGGCCGGCCTGCACCCGAACCAGCAGACCGACCTGCTGGCCTACCTCAAGGACGACGTGCAGGGCATGAGCGAGCTGGCCCTGCTCAGCCGCGAGGCCCTGTGGCAGCTGCAGGCCATCGTCAACGCCTGCCTGCGCCGCTGGCCCGCCATCAACGCCCGCACCCACGCCGTGGACACGGCGGTCGCGCAATGGTGCGAAGCCTGCATGCAGATCGACGCCACGCCGCCGCCGGGTGGGGCAGCGGCAACAGCTGCGCATTGAGACAGCCGGGCTTGCCCGGCTTTTTTACGGCCGTGGAGCTGTGGGGAAATCAAGAGTGCTGTATATTTGTACAGTATCTTGAGAATTCCCCATGACCACGACACACGCCTTTCAACCTGCGCAGTCCGCCTCCCTGGCGGGCGCGGCGCGTGTGCTGCCTCAGTTGCAGGGCGTGTGGCGTGGCGATGGCTGGCAGCAGGCGCTGCAGCAGCGGGTCCAGCCTTCGGGCCATGCGCTGCTGGATGCGCAATTGCCGGGCGGGGGCTGGCCGCTGGGCGCCATGGTCGAGCTGCTGCAACCCGCCCATGGCCATGCCGAGTGGCCGCTGCTGCTGCCAGGTCTGGCCGCTCTGATGCAGCGCAGCGCGGGCCAGGTGGTGCTGGTGGCGCCGCCTTGCAGGCCTTTTGCACCGGGGCTGGAAGCGGCAGGCGTGGCGGCGCACCGGCTGTGCTGCGTGGAGGCCGATACCCACCCCGGCACCCACCCGGCAGGCGATGGGGCAGGGCTGGCCTGGGTCTGTGAGCAGGCACTGCGCTGCCGCGACGTGCTGGCCGTGCTGGCCTGGCTGCCGGCCGGTCTGCCCATGGCCACGCTGCGCCGGCTGCAATGGGCGGCCGCTGCGCAGGGGCGCATTCTGTGGCTGTGGCGCGAGGCCTCGGCCTCCCTGCAGACGGTGGCCTCGCCCGCGCCGCTGCGGCTGCGCGTGGAGACCGAGCTGGGGGTGCCGGGCGAAGGCGGTACGCCAGCCTGCCTGCGCGTGCAGTTGCTCAAGCGCCGGGGGCCCGCGCTGGAGCATCCCTTGAAACTGCCGCTGCACCACTGGGCCTGGCAGGACGTGCTGCAGGCCCAGGCCCTGCGGCGCACCCGGCAGGCCGGCGAGGCGCAGCGTTGGCTTCATGGACACGGGCAACTGCTGCCCGCCGAGGCGCCCGCCCTGCAGGCGGCAGCGCACACCCTGGGATGAGATGCCATGGCACAGCCGAACCAAGCACTGCACTGGATTGCCTGGCCGCTGCATGCCGCGCAGGGCGATGGCCAGGGCAACGGCGACAGTGATGGCAAAGGCAGTGCCTGCGCGCAGCAGGCCTGGTGGGCCCTGCGCTGGACGCCGCGCGTGGCCGTCTGGCAGGGCGCAGGGCAGGCCGTGGCGCTGATGGAGGTGGGCAGCGTGGAGCGCCTGTGGGGCGGCCGCCAGTCCATGCTGCTGGGCCTGCTGCGCGCTCTGCGTGAACAGCAGCCTGAAACAGGGCAGGCAGGCAGCCCGCAGATGCCGGTCTGGGCCCGGGCCGCCACGGCCTGGCAGGCGCTGGCCCGGCTGCGCTGGCGCATGCAGGGCACGGATTCGCGCCAGCCCTGGCCGCCTGCCGATGCCCTGCCGATCTGGACCCTGCCCGCGCTCCAACCCCATGCGCCGGCCCTGGAGCGCATGGGCTGCCGCCGCTGGGGCGAGCTGCGCGCCCTGCCGCGCGCGGGCCTGGCGCGGCGCATCGGGCTGCCGGCCCTGCTGGCGCTGGACCAGGCCTATGGCAGCAGCCCCCATGCGCTGGACTGGCTGGAGCTGCCCGAGCACTTTGCATTGCGTGCCGACCTGGGCTATCCGGCCAGCGACGCCCAGGCCCTGCTGCAGGCCGCCCGGCCCCTGCTGCGTGCGCTGCAGGCCTGGCTGCAGGCCCGCCACCAGGGCGTGCTGGGCCTGCAACTGCGCTGGCACCACGATCTGCGGCGCGTGGACGGCACGCAACTGCCGGCCTGGGAAGCGCTGGACATCCGCACGGCCCGGCCCGCCCAGGCGCTGGAGCACATGGAGCGCCTGCTGCGCGAACGCCTGGCCCGCACGCCCTGGTGCGCGCCTGCGGACATGCTGGAGCTGGTGGCGCTGGACACCGCGCCTTTCGCGGCCGATGCCGGCAGTTGCCTGCCACCGGCCGCGCCCGGTCCGGCGCCGCTGGGCGAGGCGGCAGGCGCGACAGATGGGGCAGACGCGGCCAGCGGCATGGCCTGGCATGAATGGGTGGAGCGCGTCTCGGCCCGCCGTGGCGCGCAGGGCGTGCGGGTGGCGCAGCTGCAATCGGACCACCGGCCCGAGGCCATGCAGCGCTGGACCCCGGCCTGCGAGGCCCTGCAGACCCCGCAGGCACCGCGGCGGCCCGCGCACGCGCGCAAGGCGGCCAACCCCTGGCAGGGCCTGCTGCCGCCCTGGCTGCTTGATCCGCCCCAGCCCCTGCTCCTGCAGGGCAGCCGCCCTTGCTGGCAGGGGCCGCTGCAATTGCTGGCCGGCCCCTATCGGCTGGAGGCCGGCTGGTGGGGAGAGCCGCAGGCCGATGCTGCGCTGGCCGTGCGTGACTATTTCGTGGCCAGCAACGCGGCTGTCGGCCATGTCTGGATCTACCGCGAGCGCACGCCTGCATCGGAGCGGCTGCCAGGCATGCCGGCCCTGCTGTCGCCCGCCGCCTGGTTTGCGCAAGGCATCTATGGCTGAACAGGACATCCTGCTGGAGCCGCCGCCCCCGCAGCTGCAGCGGCTGCAGCCCCCGCCCCAGGCCACCGGGCCGGTGTCCGGCATGGCATCGGGCCCGGGCCTGCCCGGCTATGCGGAGCTGCACTGCCTGTCGAACTTCAGCTTTCTGCGCGGCGCCTCTTCGCCGGCCCAACTGGTGCAGCGCGCCAAGGCCCTGGGCTACCAGGCGCTGGCCCTGACCGACGAATGCTCGGTGGCCGGCGCCGTGCGGGCCTTCGAGGCCGCGCGCGACTGCGAGATGGCCCTGATCCATGGCAGCGAATTTGCCTGGGGCCCGCTGCGCGTGGTGGCGCTGGCGCGCGATCTGAACGGCTGGGGCAACCTCTGCGAATTCATCAGCGCAGCGCGCGCCCGTGCCGACAAGGGCCGGTACCTGGTCGATGCCGACAGCCCCTGGCATCTGCTGCGTGAAGGCTGCGAATGCATCGTCCTGCCACAGCGCGCGCTGCTTCCAGCCGGCGATGTGCCCGCCATCGCCCAGGCCGTGCAGGCCGCCGTGGCGCAGCTGGGGCCGGGCTGCTGGCTGGGCGTGGAGCTGCTGCTGGCGCCCGACGACAGCCTGTGGCTGCAAAGCCTGCAGGACGTGGCAGGGTTAATGGGCCTGTCCTGCGTGGCATGCGGCGACGTGCACATGCATGCGCGCTCGCGCAAGCCGCTGCAGGACCTGGTGACGGCGCTGCGCCTGGGCTGCACGGTGGCCGAATGCGGCTTCGAGCTGCATCCCAATGCCGAGCGCCATCTGCGCTCACGCTTGCGGCTGGGCGGCATCTATCCGCGCGCCATGCTGGATGCAACCCTGCAGATTGCCGCGCGCTGCGATTTCAAGCTCAGTGAGATCAGCTACCACTATCCGCAGGAAAGCGTGCTGCCCGGCATGGACGCGCGCCAGACCCTGGCCTGGCATACCTGGCAGGGAGCGGCGGGGCGCTATCCGCAAGGCATTCCCGAATCGGTCGCCAAGCAGTTGAAGGATGAGCTGGAGCTGATCGCCGAATGCCGCTACGAGATGTACTTTCTCACCGTGCACGACATCGTGCGCTATGCGCGCAGCGAAGGCATCCTGTGCCAGGGGCGCGGTTCGGCCGCGAACTCGGCCGTCTGCTATTGCCTGGGCATCACGGCCGTGGATCCGAACAAGACCACGCTGCTGATGGCGCGCTTCATCAGCCGCGAGCGCAGCGAGCCCCCAGATATCGACGTGGACTTCGAGCACGCGCGGCGCGAGACCGTCATCCAGTACATCTACGAAAAATACGGCCGCGGCCGTGCGGCGCTGACGGCCGTGGTCAGCTGCTGGCGCACGCGCGGCGCGCTGCGCGACGCGGGCAAGGCCCTGGGCGTGGATGCGGTGCTGATCGACGCCATGGCCCGGCAGCACCACTGGTTCAGCGATGCCGAGGACCAGGCGGCCGAGCCGGAGCCCGAACCCGATGACCCCGCCCTGGGCTGGGTGCGCTCCAAGCTGCTGCGCCTGGCCCGGCTGCGCGAGCGGCTGGGCGACGACTGCCCGCAACTGTCGCCCCAGCGTGCGCGGCTGTGGCTGGAGCTGGCCTTGCAGCTGCGCGACAGCCCGCGCCACCTGAGCCAGCACGTGGGCGGCTTTGTGCTGACCGACGGGCCGCTGACGCGGCTGGTGCCCGTGGAGCCGGCCGCCATGGAGGGCCGCTCGGTCATCCAGTGGGACAAGGACGATCTGGACACCATGAAGCTGCTCAAGGTCGATGTGCTGGCCCTGGGCATGCTCACCGTGCTGCGCGGCAGCCTGCACGCGCGCGCCGCGCTGCGCGGCCCGCGCTGGGAGCTGGCCGACATCCCCAAGGACGACCCGGCCACCTACGACATGATCTGCCGCGCCGACACCGTGGGCACCTTCCAGATCGAGAGCCGGGCGCAGATGAGCATGCTGCCCCGGCTGCAGCCGCGCGAGTTCTACGACCTGGTGGTCGAGGTCGCCATCGTGCGGCCCGGCCCCATACAGGGCGGCATGGTCCATCCCTATCTTCAGGCGCGCGAGCGTCGGCGGCAGGGCGGCGAGCTGGTTCTGGAAAAGCCTGCGCTCGAGAAGGCGCTCAAGCGCACGCTGGGCGTGCCCATTTTTCAGGAGCAGGTGATGCAGATCGCCATGATCGCGGCGAACTTCTCGGCGGGCGATGCCGACGAGCTGCGCCGCTCCATGGCGGCCTGGCGGCGCAAGGGCGGCGTGCACCGCTTCGAGCGTCCGTTGATAGACGGCATGCTGGCCAACGGCTACAGCGCCGAATTTGCCCAGGCCATCTTCCGCCAGATGCTGGGCTTCGGCGAATACGGCTTTCCTGAAAGCCATGCCTACAGCTTCGCCATGCTGGCCTATGCCAGCGCCTGGCTCAAGCGCCATGAGCCGGCCTGTTTCCTCATGGCCTTGCTCAATGCCCAGCCCATGGGCTTCTACACCCCCTCGCAACTGATCCAGGATGCGCGCCGGCACGGCGTGCGCGTGCTGCCCGTCGATGTGCGCCACAGCGACTGGGACTGCACGCTGGAGGCACCGCACGAGCGCATTGCCGGCGTCGAGCTGCCGCAGCCGGCCGTGCGCCTGGGGCTGTGCATGGTGGCGCAGCTGCCAAAGACTTCGGGCGAGCGCGTGGCCCAGGTCCGCGCGCAGGCGCCGTTCAGGAGCACCGAGGACCTGGCCCTGCGCGCCCGGCTGCAGCGCGCCGAGCTGCAGGCCCTGGCGGCGGCCGATGCGCTGCAGGGCCTGTCAGGCCACCGCCGCCAGCAGATGTGGGATGCGGCGGCCCTGCAGGTGCAGCCCCCGCTGTTCGCGGGCGTGCCCGTGCACGAGGCGCCCGTGCAACTGGCCGCCGCGCCCGAGGGCGAGGAAATCCTGTTCGACTACGCGGCCACGGGCCTGAGCCTGCGCCGCCATCCGCTGGCCCTGCTGCGTGACCGCCTGCGCCGCCACGGGCTGCGCACGGCGCTGGAGCTGCGCGCCACGCTGGCGGGCATGCGCGTGCGGGCCTGCGGCATCGTCACCGTGCGCCAGCGCCCGCCCACGGCCAAGGGCACGGTCTTCATCACGCTGGAGGACGAGACGGGCACGGTCAACCTGGTGGTCTGGCCCGATACCGTCACGCGCTGGGGCGAGCCCTTGCTGGGCGCGCGGCTGCTGGCGGTCGAGGGCATCTGGCAAAGCAGCTCGGACTGGGGCGGCGGCAAGGACTGCGGCGAGTCAGTGCCTGCAGAGCAGGCCAGCCATGAGGTGCCCGCCGTGCGCCATCTCATCGTGCACCGCGCCCGCGACATGAGCCGCTGGCTGGGCCGCCTGGGCGGCGCCGGCGTGGCAAGCCGCAATTTCCACTGAGGGCTGTTGCCGTTGTTGCCGAAGCAGGCTCAGGCCATGCGGGCGTCGGCGCGGATGTCGGGCATCTGGTCGATACGCTTGCCGAACCAGCCTATGCGCTCGGTCTGGCGCACGTCCAGCCTGGGCACGTAGGGCTTGATGTCGAGCACGGGCGTGCCGTCCAGCATGTCGTTGCCCAGGAAATGCAGCAGCAGTCCTTCGCGCCGCACCAGGCGCACGATGGACAGGCCCAGCCGGTTGGGCCGCGCCGGGGCGCGCGTGGCGAACACGCCGTGGCTGCTGTCGTCCATGAAGGGCACGACTTCCAGCTTTTCCACGGCCTGGTGCAGGTGGGTGATGAGGATCAGGTAGTCAAAGCCTTCGATGTCGCGCAGCCCGGCCTCGAACTCGGGCAGCAGCTCCACGCGGCCGGCCTCGTCGGCCGCGCCTGCCGTCTGTATGGGCATGCCCACCGGATCGGTGAAGCGGCTGCGCACATGGCCGATGGGGCGGCAGCCTATGGCTTGCGCGGCGGCATCGCTCATGCGCTGGCGGTGCCCTGGGGATTGAGCAGGCGCGTCAGCGCTGCGATATCGGCCGCAGCCGCCATGCGCGACGTGGTTTCTATGGAGCGGTAATGCCTGACGATGGCCTCGCCCGTGGCCGTGAGCGAGGCGCCTCCGCCATGGGCGCCGCCTGCGCTGGTGTTGACGGCCGGCGTCTGCAGCGCGCGGTTCATCTCGTCCACGAGCACCCAGGCGCGCCGGTACGACATGCCCAGCGAACGGGCTGCGGCCGAGATGGAGCCCGCCTCGGCGATGGATTCGAGCAACTGCACCTTGCCGGGTCCGATGGCAATGGTGCTGTCGTTGTATACGCGCAGGCGGAACTGGACTTTGGAGGACATGGGAGAAGGGCTGGGCACGGCAAAAGCGGGTTAACGGCGAAGGTTAAGCGAAATCAACGGTCTGCGCCGCGATGGGGCTAAGGGGAAATACGCAATGCATGGCCTGCTACAGCGGGGCGGGTCATATGCACTGTGCGCCGCCGCCGTTCGCAACGGCTGTGGCCCTCATGGTACTGATGGCTCGCACGGTCGGCGTTGCCACTCTTGCCAGACTGCACGCTGGCCCAAGCCCCGGCTCACATAGGCGCGCGGTGATCATGGTCTTGCTGGCCAGCGCCTGGGGACGGCCGTTCGTGGCGTTCCCAGGGCGCGCTGCAGCTGAAGGCCGGGCAGGCCTTCCTACTTCTTGCCGGCGTCTGCCAGCAGGCGCTGGCATTGCGCATCTTCCTCGGCAGCCGGCACCGTCAGCGGCACCAGGGCCAGGGCGGCGGGCGCCACCACGGCGGCGGCCACGGCCGCGCCCGCACGCAGCAGCAGCGGGCCGGGCTCCACGCCCACCTTGGGGTTGGCGAAGCTGCCGCGCACATACAGGGGCGTGCGCAGCGAGAAGAACTTCCACTTCAGCGATTCGGGCTTGATGTGCAGATCCATGGTCTCCTGCGCCAGGCTGATCTGGCCTGTGGCCTCCACGATCGCCTCCGGCGTCGCCAACTTGACGTTGCGCGTGCGTGCCAGGCCGTTCTGCACGGACAGGTCGGCCACGGCGCAGTTGAGCTGGACTTCCTTGTCGGCACCGAACAGCTTGGTCACCACCACGCTGCCCAGGTTGAGCGCGGCCAGGTCCAGCAGTTGCTTGCTGAAGCGCCCGTCGCGCACATACAGGCGCATGTCGCCGGAGCTGGTGCCCAGCCATTCGGCCATGGACTGGCCTCGGCCCTCCAGGGCGATGGCGCCATCCATGCTGCCCAGGCTTTTCTTCATCAATTCGATCTCGGGGAACAGGGCCGACAGCTGCAGCCCCTGGACCTTGCCCTGGAGGTTGGCCTTGGGCGGCTTGGCGCCGCTGTCCACCATGGCCTGCAGGTCCAGCTTGCCCTTGGCCATGCCGAAGCGCAGCGGCGCCAGGCGCAGCACGCCGTTGTCCATGACGGCATGTACGCTGAAGTTCTCGATGGGCAGGGCCTGGGGACGCTCGATGCGGTCACTCTGGAAGTGCACATCCATATCCATGGCATTCCACTTGCTGGTGTCGAAGCGCTGCGTGGGCAGGGTCTTGCCGCTGGCCGCCTGCCGGCTTTTCTGGTCCTGCCTGGTGGACGGTGCTCCTACCACCGGCCCCAGGTCGGCCAGGCGCAGCTTGCGCGATGCCAGCTCGCCGCTGAGCTTGGGCCGGGGCTTGCCGGATGCGTAATGCAGCGAGCCGCGCAGATCGCTCTGGCCCACGCGGCCCTCGAAGTTTTCGTAGTCCCACTCGGCGCGGCCGGGCTGCAGGCTGCCGACCAGATGGCCGTTGGTGTCGAAGGGCGGTGTACGCGGCAGCAGCAGGCCGGTCAGTGGGAACAGGTCGGCCATGCTGGAGCCGCGCAGGTGCACCTGCAGGTCCATGCCCTTGAGTGCCCTGGGATTGTCGAGAATGCCCTCGGCCCGTGCGCGCAGGCTGCCCGCATGGGCCCACAGCTTGACCGGAAAGCGTGCCTGCTCGCTTTGCAGGTCCAGCACGGGGCCGATGAGGCCCTGGGCCTCGACCGTGGCCTTGGCGATGCGGCCGGTCAGGCCGACGCGCATGCCATACGGAAAGTCTGGACTGGGCGGCCGTACAAGGCTGTCCAGGCGTGCGCGCACTGCCATCTGGCGCACGCCATCGCTCCAGCCCACCAGGCCGCCGCGCAGGCTCAATTGCGTCACTTGGAAGCGCCAGCGCGGACCGGTGGACTCGGGGCGCTTGAAAGTCCAGTTGTTGCTGCCGTCCTTGCGCCGTGCAAAGACCAGGTCAGGCCCTTCGAGCTGCAGATGGTCCAGCAGCACGTGCCGGCCCAGCAGCGGCCACAGCCGCAGGCTGGCCGTGGCGCGGGCTGCCGTGGCCATGGTGGCGGCGTCGCGCGGGGGAGGGGCCATTTTCTCGTCGGCCAGGACGATGCTGTCGCTGTCGATACTGGGCGCGGAAGGGCTGGCCTGCGAGTCCTTGTCCTTCGCCTTTCCCCTGGGCTGTTCCTTGGCTTTCTCCTCGGGCAGGCGGCCCTTGTTCAACTGGTCGGGCGGCGCAGGCAGGGCAGGCAGCTCGCCACTGCCCTTGGCCGGCTCCTGCTCCACCTGCCAGCCTTCGGGCTGGCCCAGCGTCAGCTGCTCGGCCTGGACGGTGACGCCAGGAATCCAGTGACGCCAGCCCTGGTCCAGCGGCTGGGGCCAGTTCCATTGCACCCGCAGGTCGCCTTCAATCGCGAAATGCCGGCCGGTGCTTTCACTGACGCGCTCATTGATCCAGGGCCTGGCGCGGTTCCAGTCATAGGTGGCAATCAGGACCACGACCAGCGCCAGCAGCAGCACCAGGGCCGAGACCATCCACACGAGGATGCGCAGCCAGCGGCGGCGCGGCGGGCGGGGTGTGGGCTTGGAGGCCGGCGTGGGGGAGCTGTCGGTCGCTGTGTCGGTCATGGCGCAGGGGGCCGCTAAATGGTGTTCGGTCCATCCTAGCGCCGCAAAACCGCTTGCCAAGGTCCGGGACGCGCTGGCGGGCAGCCGGCAGGCCCGCATACAGGAGATTGGCCTACAGCGCGGCCTGCCGCGGCAAAAGCGCTGTCATCACCGTGTCTCCTGGCCCTGCCGCAGGCGGGTCGATGCCAGGGCGGCCACCACCAGCAGGCCCGCCATGATGAACAGGCCGTTGCGGGTGCTGCCCGTGGCCTGTTCGATCATCCCCATCACGGTGGGGCCGATGAAGCCGCCCACCAGTCCGCAGGTATTGACCAGGGCAATGCCGCCCGCCAGCCCCGCGCCCGCCAGCCGCGAGGCCGGGAACAGGAAGACGACGGACTGCACCACGAAGAACATCAGCGCCGTGAGGCTGAAGCCCAGCAGCCCCAGCGCGGGCGAGGCCTTGCCCGCCAGCGCCGCCAGCAGCAGGCCTGCAGCCATGGTGCCCAGGCCCGCCAGCAGCATGCGCCGGCAGCGCTGCGGGTGGGTGGCAAAGCGCGGCAGCCAGGCCGCACCGATGGCCGCTGCGATCCAGGGCACGGAGTTGAGCGTGCCGATCTGCAGCGGCGAGAGCTGGCCGTAGGTGCCGATGATGCCGGGCAGGAAGAAGATCACGGTGTAGATGCTGATCTGGTGGCAGAAGTAGACAAGGATGGCCAGCCAGATCTGGCGGTCACGCAGGCAGTCCCGGAGCGAGTGGCCCACCTGGCCGGCGCTGGCCTGCTGGTCCTGCTCGGCCTGCAGGCGTTGCAGTACCTCGCGCGATTCGGCGGCCGTCAGCCAGGGCGCGCTGGCCGGGCCGTCGGGCAGCTTCTTCCAGACCACCCAGGCCAGGGCCACGGCGGGCAGGCCCTCGATCACGAACATCCATTGCCAGCCGTGCCAGCCCAGGAAGCCGTCCATCTGCAGCAGCGCGCCGCCCACGGGGCCGCTGAGGATGTTGGCAATGCACACGCCCAGCAGGAAGTAGCCGATGGCGCGGGCCCGTTCCTCGCGGCCGAACCAGTAGGTCAGGTACAGCATCACGCCGGGGAACAGCCCCGCCTCGGCCGCGCCCAGCAGCACGCGCATCACGTAGAACGAGGTCTCTCCGGTGATGAAGGCCATGCCGGCCGACAGCAGGCCCCAGGTCACCATGATGCGGGTGATCCAGAACCGCGCGCCCACCCTGTGCATGATCAGGTTGCTGGGCACTTCCAGCAGGGCGTAGCTCAGGAAGAACAGCCCCGCGCCCAGGCCGTAGGCGGCCGCCGAGATGCCCAGGTCCACCTCGATGTGCGACTTGGCCAGCGCGATGTTGGTGCGGTCTATGAAGCTGATCACATAGGACAGCACCAGCAGCGGCATCAGCCTGCGGAAGATGCGGGCGTTGAGCAGCGACTGCCTGTCGCCGGCGGCAGGCTGCGGCCGTGCGGGCGGCGCGTGAACAGGGGAGGGCGATGGGTGATGGACCATGGCAAATCCTTGGAAAGATGGGTGGATGAAAGCGGGGTCAGGCGGTGGCGGTGGAGGCGGCGTTGCCGCGCGTGCCCAGCTGCAGGGCCACGCCGCCCAGCGCGCAGCCGGCCATGACCAGGAAGCACAGGGCATAGCCGACGGGGCTGGTCCAGCCGCCGCCCAGGGAGATCAGGCTGCCCATCAGCACGGGCGCGATGCCGCCGCCCAAGAACATGGCGGTGGTGATGATTCCGTTGGCCGTGGAGGTGGCCGCGGGCTGGGCGCAGTCCGAGGCCACCGCGTAGTAGATGGGCCAGACCGCATTGGCGACCAGGCCGAACAGCAGCTGCATCACCACGACCAGGGCCATGGTGTCGGCGAAGTAGAAGGCGCCCACGCTGGCGGCCATCCACAGGCCGCAGATCACCAGGGTGACGCGGCGCCCGATCACGTCCGACAGAGCCGGCCAGACCAGCTGGCCCAGGATGCCGGTGAGCGTGAACACCACGCTCATGCCTGCCGATTCGGCCAGCGACAGGCCCATGATGTTGTAGAGGTAGGCGGGCAGCACCACGTTGATGCCCATGTAGACCACCTGCGTGAGCAGGGTGTTTCCAGCCGTCAGGGCGATGCTGCGGTTGGCCAGCGTGCTGCGCAGGGTGCGCCAGGCCTGTCCTTTTTCCACCTGCGCCGCCACGCTGGCCTGCGGCGGGGTCATGCCCCGGGCGGCGATGTCGGCATACAGCAGTTCCATCTTCTGCGGCGTGGAGTAGCGAGCCCAGAACCACATCAGCGGGATGGCGACGACCAGCGCGACAAAGAACACATAGCGCCAGTTCTCCTCGCCGAAGGCGTACAGCACAAAGCCGGCGACCAGGCCGCTGAGCATGGCGCCCACCGGATAGCCCGTGTGGTGGGCGCCCAGCGCGAAGCCGCGCCGCTCCACCGGCCACCACTCGGCGGTATTGCTCACGCCCACGGGCTCGCCCCAGCCGGCGCCCAGGTTGACGCCGACGCGCAGCGCCACGAAGCCCGCCAGGCTGCCGCTCAGCGCCTTGAAGCCCGAGGCGAACGACAGCGCCGTATAGCCCAGCACCAGGGGCACCTGAAAGCGTGCGCGCTTCCAGCCCGCGCCGTAGCGGTCGCTCCAGATCGCGCCGGGAATGTCCAGCACGGCCAGGGCCAGCATCACGATGGTGGCCACCGTGCCCCATTCGTCGGCCGACAGGCCGAAGTGCCGGGAGATGGTCGGCCCCAGCCGCAGCACGATCTCGCGGTCGTAGGCATTCAGTACCCAGATCAGCCAGCAGACCAGCAGGGATACCCATGAATAACGGTGGATCTGGCGCAGCGAAGCGCGCGGGGCCTGGGCCATGGCGGTCTCCCGGGCACCAGCGGTGGGTGCCGTTTCATTGTTGTGTGGATGAAGGCGCCGCTTCGCGGGGCGGGCGGCGTTGCGGTGCGAAGGCTCCGGGCCTGCATGCCCGGCTCCGTGCTCAGGCGCCGAAGCGCTGCTCGGGCAGGCCACGCACGCCCAGCCCCTTGACGGCAAACAGCGCGCCGCGGGACTGGCCGTCGCCCGGGAAACGCGGCAATGGCGGCTTGCCCATGGAGGTGACGTACAGCGTGTCGAGCCCGGGCCCGCCGAACATCACGCTGGTCACCTTGCGCACCGGCATCTCTATCACCCGGTCCACCCTGCCGTCCGGCGTGTAGCGCACCAGCTGGCCCGCGTACACCAGGGCCTGCCACAGGCAGCCTTCGGCATCGACCGTGGCCCCGTCGGCCGCGCCGCCACCGCTGGTGTCGACCGGGGCAAAGGTCCGGCGGCCGCTGGCATGGCCCGTGGCCGTGTCGTAGTCGTAGGCGCGGATCTCGCCGCTCCACGTGTCCGAGAAATAGAGCGTCGTGCCGTCCGGGCTCCAGCACGGGCCGTTCGAGCAGATGATGCCCTCGTCCAGCACATGCAGGCTCAGGTCCGTGTCCAGCCGGTACAGCCGTGCCGAAGGCTGCTCCTCCAGGGTGTCCATGGAGCCGAAGACGAAGCGGCCCTGCCGGTCCACCTTGCCGTCGTTGAGCCGGTTGCCGGGAAGGTGGGGCTCGGGGGCGACGACCAGCTCCAGCTCGCCGCTTTCCAGGTCCAGCGTGTGCACGCCGCCGTGCAGCGCCACCAGGGCCGAGCGGCCGTCGCGGCGCAGTGCCATGGAGCCAATCTTCTGGCCGACTTCCCAGGCGCGCAGTTCCCGCCCGTCGGCCGTGCAGCGGAAGATGCGGCCGTCGAAGCTGTCTATCCAGTACAGGCGCTGCTGCCCGACGTCCCACAGCGGGCCTTCGCCCAGCGTGGTCTTGAGGTCGGCGACGATATCGATCTGCATGGGAGTCTCCTGTTCGGTGGCATGGGGGCTGGCCCGGGAAGGCGGTTCAGAAGGCCACGTTGGCCGCACCCTTGAGGCCCAGCATCCGGCGCGCCTCGTCAGGCGTGGCGACGTCGACATTCAGGGCCTCGAGCACGGTGCGGATGCGGCGCACCTGCTCGGCGCTGGAGGTGGCCAGCTGGCCCGGGCCTATCCACAGAGAGTCTTCCAGCCCCACGCGCACATGCGAGCCCATGGCCGCGCCCATGGTGGCCAGCGGCAGCTGGTTGCGCCCGGCGCCCAGGATGGACCACTGGTAGTTGCTGCCCAGCAGGCGGTCGGCCGTGCGCCGCATGTGCATCAGGTCCTCCGGGTGGCCGCCGATGCCGCCCAGGATGCCGAACACCGACTGCACGAACACGGGCCCCTGCACCAGACCCCGGTCCACGAAATGCGCCAGGTTGTGCAGGTGGCTGATGTCGTAGCACTCGAACTCGAAGCGCGTGCCCTGGGCCTGGCCCAGCCGCAGGATGCCTTCGATATCGGCAAAGGTGTTCTTGAAGACCAGGTTGCGGCTGTTTTCCAGGTGCTCGCGCTCCCAGGCGTGTTCCAGGTTCGGGAAGCGCTCCAGCATGGGGAACAGGCCGAAGTTCATCGAGCCCATGTTCAGCGAGGCCAGCTCGGGCTGGAACTCGGTCACGGGCCGCATGCGCTCTGGCACCGTCATGTGCGGGCTGCCGCCCGTGGTGATGTTGACGATGGCATCGCTCTCGGCACGGATCGCCTTGAGAAAGGGGCGGAACAGCTCAGGGTCCTGCGAAGGGCGCCCGTCGCGCGGATCGCGGGCATGCAGGTGCACGATGGCGGCGCCGGCCTCGGCGGCATCGATGGCGGCGCGGGCAATCTGCTCGGCCGTCACCGGCAGGTGGGGCGACATGCTGGGCGTGTGGATGGCGCCCGTGGGCGCGCAGGTGATGATGGCTTTGGTGCGGGTGGCCATGGAAGGTCCTTGCGAACGGTGAAAAAGGCGAGAGGAGTAGAGGTGGGGGGAGGACGAGGAGAGGGCGCTCAGCTCAGCGCCTGGGTCAGCCCATCGACGGCCAGTTCCTGGCCCGTGACATGGCCGGCCAGCGGGCTGGCGGCAAACACGGCCATGTTGGCAATGTCGCGCGCCGTGGCCATGCGGCCCAGCGCGGCCTGGTGCGTGTAGCTGCGCGTGACGTCCTCCAGCGGCAGGCCGCGCGCCTGCGCCTTGGCGGCAATCACATCGCGGATGCGCGGGCCGTCCACGGCGCCCGGCAGGATGGCGTTCACCCGGATGCCGTCGGCGCCCAGCTCCAGCGCCAGCGACTTGGTGAAACCGATCACGGCCCACTTGGACGCCGAATAGGCCGAGCGGCCCGGCATGCCCAGGTGGCCTGCCGCCGAAGACAGGTTGACGATGGCCGCCTGCCGGCCCTCGCGTGCCGATTGCCGAAGCCGGGGCACGGCCAGCCGCGTGCACAGGAAGGCGCCGGTGATGTTCACATCCAGCGTGCGCTGCCAGTCGGCCAGCTCCAGCGTCTCCACCGCGCCCGTGGGGCCGGCCACCCCGGCGTTGTTGACGAGGATGTCCAGGCCGCCCAACTCGTTGTCCACGGCCTTGAACAGGGCCTGCACCTGCAAGGCATCCGACACATCGGCAAGACGGCCGCTGGCGCCGGGCAGGGCGGCAGCCAGCGCATCCAGGCTGGCCTGGGCCACGTCACAGACCATGACGCGCGCGCCGGCCTGGGCAAAGGCGCGGCTGATTTCCAGGCCGATTCCGGCGGCGCCCGCCGTCACCAGGACGCGCTGGCCGGCCAGAAGATCGTTTTTCCACATGCGGGGACTCCTTGGGAACTCAAACAAAGGTGAAAGGGATTCGGGTTGGGTTTGTATTTTGTATCTGTGATCACAGATCAAATATGGTGAATACCCTATGAGGCATGACAGCGGCGGCGCCGCGCTACCATCGCCGCCATGGCCATCAACGAACTAGTCACCCCACTCAAACGGCAGACCCTCAGCAGCGATGTCTATGCACAGCTCAGGGAATTGCTGATCACGGGCCAGATGATTCCGGGCGAGCAGATCTCGCTGCGCACCACGGCCAGCGCGCTGGGCGTCAGCGTCATGCCCGTGCGCGAGGCCGTGCACCGGCTGGTGGCCGAGCAGGCACTGGAACTCACGCCCAACCGCGCGCTGCGCGTGCCCTTGATGACGGAAAGCGCCTTCCGCGAGATCACCCGCATCCGCGTCAACCTCGAAGGCCTGGCCACGGAGCAGGCGGCCCGGCAACTGCCGGCCGCCGGGCTGGAACGCATCGCCGCCCTGCAGGACCGCTTTGCGGCCGAGATGGCCAGCGCCTCGCCGGACGGCGCGCGGCTCATCGCCTTCAACAAGGATTTCCACTTCGCCGTCTACAGCGCGGCCGGCATGCCCATGCTGCTGCAGATGATCGAGGCGCTGTGGCTGCGCATAGGTCCCATCCTCAACCACGACATGCGCTCGGGCTCGCGCCGCGTGAGCGAACAGGTGGCGGTCGGCCACCATGCGCGCCTGGTCGAGGCCCTGCGGCGCGGCGATGCGCCCGCCGCCAAGGAGGCGCTGCGCGGAGACATCGAAAGCGCGGCCGACTACATCGTTTCGGCGGGCGTGCTGGTGACGGCGGACAGCGGGTTGAACGGCGTGAGTGGACTGAGCGGGCCAGCCTCGCCAGGTGAAGAACCCCGGTGAGACGCAGAGGAATGAAGTAAGGAAGTAAGATTTCCGTGTTTTCTCTGATTTGCAGGAGCCGGCCATGCTTGCCAAATTGACGTCGAAGAACCAGATCACCCTGCCCAAGGCCGTGGTGTCCGAGGTGGAGGCCGCCGAGTATTTCGAGGTGGCTGTGGAAAACGGCCGCATCGTGCTCACGCCCGTGCACGTGCAGCGTGTCCAGCGCGCACAGGCCGTCCGCGACAAGCTGCAGCAGATGGGCATCACCGAAGAGGATGTGCAGGAGGCGACCTCCTGGGCGCGCAAATGATGCGTGTCGTCCTGGACACCAACGTCGTGCTCTCGGCATTGCTGTTCACGTCCGGCCGTCTTGCGTGGATACGCCGGGCCTGGCAGCACCAGCAGTTGAAGCCCCTGGTCTGCAGGGAAACGGCCAGCGAATTGCTGCGTGTGCTCGCCTACCCGAAGTTCAAGCTGTCAACGGCCGAGCAACAGGCCTTGCTGGAGGATTTCCTGCCCTGGGCCGATGTCGTCACACTGCCGCAGCCCTGGCCTGCATTGCCGCTGTGCCGGGACGACAAGGACCAGGTGTTCCTGGTGCTGGCGCATGTGGGCCGGGCCCAGGCGCTCATCACCGGCGACGGCGACCTTCTGGCGCTGCGAGACAGCTTTCCCGGCCTGATCGTGACGCCCGATGAGTGGGCAGCGCTGCACAAGCGCTGAGGGCAGGAATCCATGCACAACGCCCACGACCCCAAGGTTCTTCCCATACGCGACGGCGTCAGCCCCAGCTGCGTGGTGCTGCCCAGCCAGGGCGGCGGGTTGCTGATCGATTTTCTGGCCGAGCGCCTGCCGGCCGTGGCGCGCGAAGACTGGCTGCGGCGCCTGGCGCTGCGCGAGGTGGTGGACGAGCATGGCCGCGCCGCCGATGCAGGCACGGCCTTTGCGCCGGGCCTGCGCTACTACTACTACCGCGAGCTGCAGGCCGAGCCGCCCATTCCCTTCGAGGCCGAGGTCCTCCACCGCGACGCGCATCTGCTGGTGGCCGACAAGCCGCATTTCCTGCCCGTGGTACCGGCCGGCAAGTACCTGCAGCAGACGCTGCTGGTGCGGCTCAAGCGCGAGTTCGACCTGCCCGAGCTGTCGCCCATCCACCGCATCGACCGCGATACGGCGGGGCTGGTGGTGTTTTCGGTGCAGCGCGCCACGCGCGGCATCTACCAGGCGCTGTTCCGCGACCGCGCCATACACAAGACCTACGAGGCCGTGGCCCCCTGGCGCGAGGACGTGGTTTTCCCGCGCACGCATGAAAGCCGCATGGAGGAAAGCGGCCATTTCTTTCGCATGCACGAGGTGGCCGGCACGCCCAACACCCGCACCCACATGCAGGTGCTGGAGCAGCGCGGCCCCTGGGCGCGCTACCGGCTGGAGCCCGAAAGCGGCAAGCGCCACCAGCTGCGCGTGCACATGGCCGCCCTGGGCCTGCCGCTGTGGGGCGACGGCTTCTATCCCGAAGTGCATGACATGCCCGAGGGCGACTACTCGCGCCCGCTGCAGCTGCTGGCGCGCAGCCTGGCCTTCACCGATCCTCTGGACGGCCAGTCGCGGCGCTTTGACAGCCGCCGCCAGCTGCTGCCGCTGACCGACCTGTAGAGGCTTTGCCGCTGCCGGAAACCGCTGGCTTTTTTGCCCATGGCCACGCCATGGGATAGGCCGGTTGCGGACATTTAACGGACAACTTTGTCCGATAATTGTCCGCATGACTTCCAAAAGACCCAGTGCCGATATCCGCCGCGCCCAGTTGCTGGACGCGGCCGATGCCGTGTTTTCCGAGCATGGCGTGACCGCGCCGCTGGACCTGGTGGTCGAGCGCGCCGAGGTCGGCCGCGCCACGCTGTACCGGCAGTTTCCTGACCGGCGTGCGCTGATGCTGGCGCTGCTGGAGCGTTCGCTGGACAGCATGCGCAGCGCGGCCGAAGCCATGGCCGAGGATGACGATGCCTTCTACAAGCTGCTGTCGCGCCTGGCCGAGCGCATTGCGGTCTCGGCCCCCATCACCGATTACTGGCGCACCGTGGAGCGCGGCGACGAGGTCATCGCCCAGGCCCGCGTTGCCATGTGGCAGATCTTTCGGCCGGCCATGGACCGGGCCGTGGCCTGTGGCCATTGCCGCCAGCCGCTGACGCAGGCCGAGCTGTCCCTGGTCTTCGGCATGCTGGGCGCCTCGCTGCGCGGCGAGACGCCGCAGCAGCGGCGCACGCTGGCGCGCAAGGCGCTGCAGATCGTCTGGCAAGGCCTGAAGGCCTGACATGGCCACCACACCCCCTCCACCGGGGCCCGTGCTGCCCCCGTCGCCCCCCGTCGTCTACCTCAAGCCCCCGCCGGACTGGGAAGAGCATGAAAAGCCCAGCCTGCCGGGCTCGCCGTCCATGCCGCTGCACCAGCCGGCCGTGCGCGCCGCCTATGGCCTGATCGCCGTGCTGGTGGCGCTGACGGGTGGCCTGGGCAATGCACTGTTCACGGCCAACCTGCCCACCATCCAGGGGCAGATGGGGCTGACGTCTTCCGAGGCCGCCTGGCTGACAGGCGCCTACGTCATGCTCAACATGACGGCCAACCTGCTGGTCTACAAGTTCCGCCAGCAGTTCGGCATGCGGCTGTTCGCCGAGATCGGCCTGGGCCTGTATGCGCTGCTGACGCTGCTGCACCTGGTGCTGGGCAGCTACACCAGCCTGCTCATGCTGCGCGCGGCCAGCGGCCTGGCGGGCGCCACCTGCAGCACGCTGGGCACGCTCTACATGCTGCAGGCCGCGCCACGCAAGCATGTGCTCAAGATGCTGGTGATCGGCGTGGGCCTGGGGCAGATCGCCACGCCGCTGGCCTGGATCCTGTCGCCGGGCCTGCTGTTCAACAGCGAGTGGCACAACCTCTACCTGTTCGAGGCCGGCCTGGCCCTGATCTCGTTCGCGGGCGTGGTGGTGCTCAAGCTGCCGCCGGGCGTGCATATCCGCAGCTTCGAGCGGCTGGACTTCCTGACCTTCTTCCTCATGGTGCCCGGCGTGGGCCTGCTGATCGCCGTGCTGGTGCAGGGCTACAACCACTGGTGGCTGGACACGCCCTGGCTGGCCTGGATGCTGATCGGCTCCATCGTCCTGCTGAGCGTGGCGCTGTACATCGAGCACCACCGCCGCAATCCCATGCTGCAGACGCGCTGGTTCGTGCTGGCGCCCACGGTGCGCTTCGTGATCGGTGCGCTGCTGCTGCGCTTTCTGACCACCGAGCAGACCTATGGCGTGATCGGCATGCAGCGCATGCTGGGCATGACGGTGGACCAGATGCAGCCGCTGTTCATCGTCATCCTGCTGGGCACCATCGCGGGCATTGCCGTGTCGGCGCTGACCTTCGGGCTGGAGAACATGGGCAAGCAGATCGTGGGCTCCATCGTGCTGTTCGCGCTGGCGGCCTGGCTGGACCACAGCCGCACCAGCCTGGCCCGGCCCGAGGACTTCTTCGGCAGCCAGTTCCTCATGGCCGTGGGCGCGGGCCTGTTCATGGGGCCGCTGATGCTGATCGGCGTGGTGCAGGGCCTGAAGTTCGGCGCGCACTACATGCTGACGGCCATCGTCACCATCTCCATGACGCAGGCCATGGGCGCGCTCATGGGCTCGGCCGTGCTGAGCACCTACCAGATGCACCGTGAGCAGGTGTATTCGGCCGCCATCGTGGCCGACGTCGATCCCTCCGACCCCATCGTGGCCGACCGCCTGCGCCTGCAGCAGCAAAGCCTGGCCCGCGTCATTGCCGACCCGGCCCTGCGCGCGGCCCAGGGCACGGCCCAGCTGGCGCAGGCGGCACGCCGCGAGGCCAATGTGCGCGCCTACAACGACGTGTTCGCCCTCACGGCCGGCGTGGCCGTGCTCTACCTGCTGTGGACGCTGGCCCTGGCCGGCCGCGCACGCCAGCGCGCCTTCGTGGAGCGCATGCGCGCCGCCGCTGCCGATGCCTCGGCCATGCGCGGCACCGATGCCGCCGCGCCGCAGGACGCGCCGGGCCAGCCGCCCACCCAACCCGTCGCCCGCGCCTGAAACCGTTCGCCCAGAGAAAAGACAACAACATGAGTGACTCCGAAAATTCCAATGGCGGCACGGCCGCCTCTGCCTCGCCTGCGCCGGCTCCCGCTGCGGCGCCCTCGCCTTCACCCTCGCCATCGCCATCGCCATCGCCCAAGCTCATCAAGCCCTCGCTGCGCAGCGTGCTGGTGATGCTGGTGGTCGCACTGGCCGGCGTGCTGCTGGTGCTGCGTGCCTGGAACCTGTTCCCCTTCGCGGGCACCGTGGTCAGCACCGACAACGCCTATGTGCGCGGCGCCGTCACCGTGCTCGCGCCCCAGGTCAGCGGCTATGTGACCGAGGTGCTGGTGCAGGACTACGAGAACGTCAAGGCCGGCCAGCCCCTGGTGCGCATCGACGCCCGCACCTACGAAGCCGCCCAGGCACAGGCCCAGGCCCAGCTGGCCAATGCCCGCGCACAGCTGGCCAATGCCGACCAGACCCAGGCCCAGAACCGCGCCACGCTGGGCGCCAGCCGCGCCGGCCTGGCGGCGGCGCAGGCCGAATCCGACCGCGCCGCAGCCGAGCTGCAGCGCGTGCAGGCGCTGTCCGAGCGCGGCTCCGTCTCGCTCAACGAGCGCGACAAGGTGCGTGCCACCGCGCGCCTGGCGGCCACCAACGTGGCCAAGGCCCAGGCCGACATCGAGATCAACGCCCAGAAGATCAAGGCGACGACGGTGAACCGCGCCTCGCTCGAAGCCCAGGTCCAGATGGCCGAGGCGCAGCTGCGCCAGGCCCAGATCAACCTGGACAACACCGTGGTGCACGCGCCAGGCGATGGCCAGGTCAGCGAAGTCGGCGTGCGCCGGGGCCAGTACGTCACGGCCGGCTCCCAGCTCATGTACGTGGTGCCGCACACGCTGTGGGTGGTGGCCAACTTCAAGGAAACCCAGACCGCCCGGGTGCGCATAGGCCAGGCAGTGCGCTTCAGCGTCGATGCGCTGGGCGGCGCCCATCTCACGGGCCGCGTGCTGGAGATCGCGCCGGCCACGGGCTCGGAATTCAGCGTGCTCAAGGCCGACAACGCCACGGGCAACTTCACCAAGGTCGTGCAGCGCCTGCCGGTCAAGATTGCAATCGATCCCGACCAGGAGCTGGCCGCCAGGCTGCGCGCGGGCATGTCGGTGGTGGTGCGGCTGGATACGGCGCAGCCTGAGCCCCAACCCGCACAGCAGCCCGCACGGCAACCCGCACCCCAACCGGAGGCCCGCCCATGACCGCCCGCGCACTGGCCATGGCCATCGCCTGCGCCGCCGCGCTGGCCGGCTGCAGCGTGCCGCCGCTGAGCACCGCGCCTGAAGCGGCCCGGCCCGTCATGCCCGCCCAGTGGAGCGGGGCAGGCCAGGAGCCGGCCGCCGCCGTCCAGGCATCGTGGTGGCAGGCCTTTGGCGATCCGCTGCTCACGCGCTGGGTGGAACTGGCCCAGTCCCGCAACAACGATGTGCTGCTGGCCCTGTCGCGCGTGGATGAGGCGCGGGCCAACCTGGATGTGGCAGGCGCTGCGGGCCTGCCCCAGCTCTCGGCCACGGTCGGCGCCTCCACGGGCCGCAGCCTGGGCGCTCGGGGCCTGGCGCACACGCGCTCGGTTCAGCCCGGCCTGCAGGCCAGCTGGGAGCCTGATCTGTGGGGCCGCATCGCCCACCTGGAAAAGGCCGCCGCCCTGCGCCTGCAGGCCAGCGAGGCCGACCGCGACGCCGTGGCCCTGGCCGTGGCCGCCACCACGGCCCAGGCCTATGTGGGCCTGCGCTCGCTGCAATCGCAGCTGCAAGTGGCCCAGGCCACGGCCCGCTCGCGCGAACAGGCCCTGCGCCTGGCCGACGAGCAGGCGCGCGTTGGCTACACCTCGCAGCTACAGCTCACCCAGGCGCAGGCCGAGCTGCAATCCGTGCAGCAGGCCGTGGAGCAGCTGGAGCTGTCGCTGGCGCGCCAGCGCACGGCGCTCCTGCTGCTGGCCGGCGGCGAGGGTGACGAGCAGGCAGCCGCGCTCATGGCAACAACCGACGGCCAGTCCGCTGCGCTGGGCGCACCGCCGCCTGCGCCGGCCGCCGGCCTGCCTTCTGCCTTGCTGCAGCGCCGCCCCGACATTGCACGGGCGCAGCTGCAACTGGCGGCCGCCGACGAAAGCCTGGCCGTGCAGCGCACCGCCTTCCTGCCCCAGGTCTCGCTGACGGCCAGCGCCGGCAGCCTGCTGGTCAATGCCCTGCAATACCACCCGGCCACGGTCTGGGCCCTGGGCGGCAGCGTGCTGGCGCCGCTGTTCACGGGCGGCCGGCTGCAAGGGCAGTTCGACGCCGTGACCGCCCAGCGCGACCAGGCCGCCTATGCCTACCGTGGCGTGGTGATCAAGGCCCTGGCCGATGTGGAAAACGCCCTGGTCGGCACCCGGCGCCTGCAGTCGCAGTGGCAGCACGCCAGCGAGCGCGAGGCGGTGCTGCAGCGCTCCCTGGGCTTTGCCAAGGACCGCTACGAGGCCGGCTACGCCAGCTACCTGGAAGAGCTGGACGCCCAGCGCAATCTCTTCCAGGCGCAGCAGGAGGTGATACGCCTGCGCCAGAGCCAGCTGGAAAACGCCATTGCGCTGTACCAGGCGCTGGGCGGCGGCTGGCAGGCCGCCACCACACCAGTGGCCGCACCCGTCGCTGCACCTGTCGCCAGCCCCGCCCGCTGATCAGACCTTCTCGATGCGCGCAGGCAGGCCCTGGCGCACCGCGGCGCCCGACACCCAGTCCACCCACACGTTTTTGCAGCCGGGCCGCGTGGGATCGGCAAAGCCCAGGTCGTTGAGGTTCACGCCATTGGCGTGCTCGGCGTTCACCGGCATGGGCTGGCCGTCGATGCTGTGGCGGCCTGCGCCCAGCTCGCGGTGGCCGTAGCCGTGCTCGATGGCCACGGTGCCCGGCATCACGCCGTCGCGCACCATGGCCACGGCCGTCACCGCGCCGCCCGGCGTGCGGATGCGCACCGTGTCGCCGTTGGCGATGCCCAGCCGCTCGGCGTCATCGCGGTGCAGGGACACCGGGTTGTGCGGATGCACCTGGCGCAGCCGCGAGACGGCAATCGACATGGAACTCATCAGGTTGGACTTGTACGAGGTCAGCAGCAGCGGCCATTGCTGCTCGCCGAAATGCGTGCGCATGGCGCTGCCGTCGGCCAGTCGTGCCGGATACCAGGTGGGGCAGCCGCTGTAGCGCTCACCCGTCATGGCGTGGCGCATGCGGGCCAGCTCCTCGCTCCACACCTGCAGGGCAGGCGCGTGGGCCTTGCGGGTGTGGCCGTCCTTCCAGGCGTCCTCGATGCGGTCGAAGCGCCCGCCGCGCGTCAGCAGCATGGCCACCTGGCGCCATTCATCGTCCTTCAGGCGCTGGCGCAGCGCGGGCACCAGCCTGTCCACGCCGGTGATGGCGATGTCGTCATCGCTGGCCGCCGGCACGGGCTTGCCGCCTGCCCAGGCCACGTTGGCCAGGGCATGGATGAAGAAGTCCTCGGCCGAGCGCAGCGCATGGGGCTGGCCCTGGGCGTCCTTGATGGCGGCCTCGCCAAAGCCGGGCAGGCCCAGCCGTTCTGCCACGGCGAAGAGAAAGCTCTCCACGTTCACGGGCTGGCCGCCGGCCGTGCGCGCCACGGCGGGCTGCACCACGGGCCAGCGCACGGTGGAGCTTTTGGCCACCACGTCGGCCCAGGGCGCCGAGATGCCCCAGCTCTCGTAGGTCACGGTATCGGGCACGATGAAATCGGCCAGCGCGCTGGTCTCGTTGATGAAGGGGTCGATGGAGACGATCAGCGGCAGCTTCTTCGGATCCTTGAGATCGTCCACCAGCGCATTGCGAAAGCCCGCAATGCCGTAGACGGGGTTGCTCATGTGGTTGATCCAGGCCTTGGCGCGGTAGGGGTAGCCGGCCAGCGCGCTGGCCAGCATCTCGCTGGACAGGCCGCCCACGGCCGGGTACCACGGGGCCTGGGCGGCGGGGTAGTCCTTCGCGCCCTCGGGCTGGCCCTCGCGCTTGCGCTGGAATTCCGCGCTTTTCTCGTAGGGCTGGCGGTGGCGTGACAGCGCCAGGCCGCGCGGCTTGACCTTGCCGTCGAAGTTGGCGAAGTCGTAGCGCGGGCCCGGGCCGAAGGGGCCGAACGGGCCCGCATCCAGCACCAGGCCGCCCTGCACGTTGAGGTTGCCCACCAGGGTGTTGAGCATGCTGATGGCGTAGGCGGTGTAGAAGCCCGCGCCGCTCATGGTGCCGCCATGCGCATCGGCCACGGCGCGCTTGCCATGGCTGGTGAACTCGCGCGCCAGCGCCTCGATCTCGCCGCGCGCCACGCCGCACAGCGCCGCGTATTCGTCCAGTGTCTTGAGGCTGGCCTGCTCATGCAGCTTGGCCAGCGAGGAGCAGACCGACAGCTCGGGGGCCTGGTCCGCGCCTTCGGCCTTCAGGCCGGGCACGGCCACGCGGGTGCGCACCATCAGCTGTGCAGGCTCGGCCTGGGTGTGCGGCGCCAGGCGGCCATCGGCACGCTGCACCACAAACACGTCCTGGGCCGGTTTGCCGTCTTCGGCTGGCGCGGGCAGCGCCCAGCCCAGGTCGGCGCCGCGCAGAAAGCTGCCGTGGCGCGGGTGGCCGGGCTCGTTGACCAGCAGGTGCGTGGCATTGCTCCAGGACGCCTCGCCCGCCGCCTGCATGGCGGCCGGGCCGGGCTGGGCGAGAAAGCCCGTGTCATGGCGTGCCTCGTCCAGGATGACGCGGATCAGCGCCATGGCCAGGGCCAGGTCGCTGGCCGGCTTGACGGCCAGCCAGCGGTTGCCGCTGCCCGCAGCCAGGCTGGACGAGGTGGGCAGCACGGGCGAGACCACCACGTAGCGGAACCGGTTGTCCTCGCGCGAGCGGGCCTCGGCCAGTTCGCGGCCCTGGCGCTGGAAGGGGTTGCCGGACTGCGCGGGCGCCGCGCCGATGAACAGGCCGAAGCTGGCATGGCTCCAGTCCGGCTTGCCGTGCGGCATGCCGGGCAGGTCGCCCAGGGCCGCTGCCGCACCCACTCGGAAACTCTGGCCGCAGTAGGCGCCGTGGTTGCTGACGTTCACGGTGCCGAAGGACGGCCCCGCAAAGCGGCGCAGCAGCTGGGCGCGGCCTTCGTTGGAGGCGTCGGTCACCAGCAACTGGTTGGAGCGCGGGCCGAACTCGGGGTTGTCGGCGTCCAGCGGCGTCTTGGGGTCCCAGATGGCACGCAGGCCATCGACCTGGCCTTCGCCGAACAGATTGCCGCCCTCGCAGACTTCCTGCACCAGCTGCTCGAAGGAAATGCTCTGCCAGCGGCCGCTGCCGCGCGGGCCCACGCGCTTGAGCGGGGTGAGCACGCGGTGCGGCGCACTCTGGTGCTCCAGCATGGACGAGCCGCGCGCGCAGGACGTGGCCCGGCCCTCCAGGCCCAGCTCCTTGCCCAGCTTGGCGTAGACCTCGCGCACGGGTTCTTCCATGGCGGCCGGGCGCGTGGTGGCCAGCGGGTGGTAGGGGTTGCCTGCCACGCGCAGGATGCGGTTGCTGGCGGTATCGACACGCACGCGCACGCCGCACTGCGTCCAGCAGCCCAGGCAGCTGGAGGGGCTGACCACCTGGCCGGGCTGGGTGGCGAGCGCGCCCGTGGCCGGGTCGATGCGGAACTCGGGCGTCAGCGAATTGCCGCGCGTGGCGCTGGCCGTGGGCGTGCCCGAGCTGCCTGTCACCAGGCCCTTGGCGCCACGTGCCAGCGTCTCGCCGTAGCCGGCCGCAAAGGCGGCCAGCCCACCGGCGGTGAGGCCACCGCGCAGCAGCAGGCGGCGGCGGGCGGCCTCGGCATCCAGGGAATCTTCGGGGGCTTGGGGGAGTTTCTTCTTGTCGGTCATGAAAGGCTTTCTGTGGCGCGGCCGGCCGGTGGCGGGCCGCGCTCCGTGAATGGGTGAGGGGTCGTCAGGGCGGCGGTGTCAGACGGCGCGGGCCGCGGCCGAGCGCGCGGGAAACAGCTCCAGCGCCCAGGTGGCCAGCGTCACCAGTGCAATGCACAGGCCGGCCACGCCCAGCATGCCCAGCAGGCCGTCGCCGCCCAGCGGCATGTGGTAGATGTACAGGCCCGCGCCGTACTTGGGCACGCCTTGCACGCCCATGAACAGCGCCCAGCGGAAGGCCCAGGCCGCGGCGGCCAGGCCCAGCCCCAGGGCCAGCGTGTAGCGCGGGCAGGCCATGCGCTGACCACCCCGCACCAGGGCCCACAGCAAGGCGGCACCGGCCACGGCCGAGCCCAGCATGCTCAGGCGCCAGACCGGAAACTGCTGCCACAGCTGCAGCGCCGACTGGAAGGAGCGGCCCTGGCCCAGCCAGCCGGCAACGGCCCAGACCACCACCATGGCCAGCAGGCACAGCGCCAGCGCCAGGCCCAGCATGCGCAGCGCCTGCAGGGCGCCGGCATCGGGGCGGTGGCGGGCGGGCAGAAAGCGCGCCGTCACCAGCATGCAGCCCACCGTGGCCAGCCAGCCCGTGAGTGCCAGGTTCAGCGGCACCCACAGCGTGTTCCACAGCGGGCGCGAGCGCACGGCCATCAGCTCGGCGCCGGTATAGGCGGTGATGGTCAGCGCCGACACGGCCAGCAGCGGCGCCAGCCAGCGCAGCCACTGCGGCCGGCCCAGCCACCAGGCCAGCACGAAGGCCAGCGCCAGTCCCACGAAGACGGGCAGCAGCAGGGCGCCCACCGACATCCACGACCACGGCGTGAAGTGCGCATAGAAATGCCAGAAGCGCGCAGGCTGGTGCAGGTCGGCCAGCAGCGACACGGGCGCGGCGATGGCGCTGACGGCCAGCACCAGCACGGCGGCCGGCAGCAGGCGCGCCATGGCGCTGGCGCGCGGCGCCCAGGTGCAGGCGGCGGCCAGCAGGGCGGCGCCCGTGGCAATGCCGGCCAGGAAGAAGTACTGCACGGCCCAGGGCAGCCAGGCCGATTCGTAGGCGGGGGTCAGGAGTTCGACGATGTGCATGGGGTGCTCCTTGCGTTCAGTGGGAAGTGACCAGCCGCACGCTGGCCTGCCCGTCCACGCCGTCGACGAAGGCGTCGGGCAATCCCAGGTAGTACACATGCGGGTCCGTGCCCATGGCGGGCTTGAGCACCTTGAGGTCCTTGGCGTGCTCGCGCATGCGCTGGCGGATCTCGCTGCCCTCGTCGTTGAGGTCGCCGATCACGCGGGCGCCGCCCACGCAGCTTTCCACGCAGGCCGGCAGCAGGCCGGCTTCCAGGCGGTGCTCGCAGAAGGTGCACTTGTCGGCGGTCTGCGTCTCGTGGTTGATGAAGCGCGCGTCATAGGGGCAAGCCTGCACGCAGTAGCCGCAGCCCACGCAGCGCTCGTTGTCCACCAGCACGATGCCGTCGCTGCGCTGGAAGGTGGCCTGCACCGGGCAGACCGGCACGCAGGGCGGGTTGTCGCAGTGGTTGCACAGGCGCGGCAGGTTGAGCATGGCCGGCGGCAGGTCCTCGTTGCCCGCGTGCTGCACCTCGTACTGCAGCACCGTGGTGCGGAACTGGCCCAGCGGCGGCAGGTTCTCCATGGAGCAGCTCACCGTGCAGGCCTGGCAGCCTATGCAGCGGCGCAGGTCCACCAGCATGCCGTAGCGCTTGCCGGCCTCGCCGGGGCGGCGCGGCGGCTGGAAACCCGTGGTGCTGGGCGCGGCCGCCGCCACGGGCAGGGCCACGGCCGCCATGGCGGCGGCCAGCAGGTCCTGCAGGAAGCCGCGCTTGCCTGCGGCGGGCTGCGCATGGGAGAGGGTAGGGGCGAGGATGTCCTGGGTGGAGGGCTTGCAGCTGCAGTCGTTGCAGCCGCTGCCGGCGCGGGATGTTTTTGGCATGGCCTGTCTTTCATCGTCCTGCGGCCACGGATCGTGGTCGCTCAAACTCAATAAAGCATTAAAAATATGCTTTTTATATTGAATTTAATATATGAAATTCAGGGCCTTGGCGGCTTGATGTGAGTCAAGCAATGGGCTTGCAAAGCGCCACCGACTGCCTGCCATGGACAGGCGCCCAAGGCAGTCCATAGCGTGTGGCGCAGGGATTAAGACGGGGTTAACAGGGTGACTGCATTCCTCGGGAATGCGGGACGCGTATCGGAAATCACCCTCTTGTTTCCGCGCGCGGCCCCGGTCTACGCTGCTTGTGTCGCCACTGCCAAGGAGTTCTCCATGAACCACGCCCTGAACAGCCTTGCTTCGAAACTGGACCTTGCCGCCGAAGCCGGTGAGCACCTGAGGCTGCAATTCACACAGGCCTGCGTGGACCGCATCGCGCACCTGCTGGAAGACCCGGACGTCATCCGCTGCGCACAAGGCCTTCGCCGCTACCTGGACGGCCAGATCGACAGGCAGGAGCTGGACCGCCTGGCTCGCGAGGCCGCCAGCCTGGCCAACCACCACCAGGGATCACGCTCCCTCGACGGCTGCGGCCATGCCGCCGTGTCCGCCACCTATGCCACGGCCCACGGCCTGGCGGGCCGGGCGCTGCAGGCGGCCGACTATGCGGCCTATGCCATGGTCTATGGCGAGGGCGGCCACGGCGCCGTCACGGACCGCGAGTCGTTCGAGCCTGAATACCAATGGCAGGCGCGCTGCCTTGCCTCGCTGGCGCAGGCCGCTCAGCAGCGCACGTAGCACCAGGCCGACTGCTGCAGCAGGGCCAGTGACTCGATGCCGCCCTGCGGCAGCACGCGCATGCCGGCAGGCGCCTCGCGGCCCAGCTTCCTGAGCGTGTTCGGGCAGACCAACGCATGGGCCAGGGCCTCTGCATCCAGATGCTGCGGCGTGCCCGGCGCGGCGTCCAGCAGCGCCTCGACGGCCGGGCCGTTGATGACGATGCGGACTTCGGCACCGGGCCGGTCCTGGCGCAGGTTGGCCAGATTGCTGCGCGCACGGGCCAGGGCGCCGGGTGTGGGCGCATGCAGCACGATGCGCAGCGGCGGCGCATCCGGCCGGGTAGGGAACAGGTCGCTCCAGTCGCTGGAGGAGGTGGAAGCTGCGGGAGAACGGCTTGTGCTCATGGTCGTCCTCATCATTTCCTGCCACGCGGCCCCATGACCTCTTCCAGCAGGCCCGGCGGCAGGCCGGTGCGTACCTGCACCAGCCCCTTGTCATCCTTCCAGACCAGGGCCGGCGTGGCACGCAGGCCCCAGGTGGACATCAGCGAGGCATGGCTGGCCAGCACCTGCCGCGTGGCCTGCGGCACCGGGGCCAGCGGCGTGGCGCCCGCGCCTTCTGCGCTGGCGCGGCCGGCCTTGGCATAGGCACGTGCGTGCTCGGCCAGGGCCTGCTCTGGCTGGCGCGCGGTCAGCATGGCGGCGGCCTTGCCCTCGCTGCTGGGCTTGAGGATGCCCACCAGAATGTGGCGCAACTGCACCTGGCCGCTCTCCACCCAGGGCCGGGCATCGTTCCACAGCTGGTTGCAATAGGGGCAGTTGGGGTCGGTGAACACATAGACCGTGCGCGGCGCGTCGGCGCGGCCATCCGGTATGGATTGGGCGCGCTGCACATCGCTCCACAGTTGCTCGCCCATGGGCTTTTGCACGGCGGCCTGCAGGGCCTGGGCGTTCACGTCGCGGCCCTGGGCATCGATCACCGTGCCCAGCACCCAGTGCTTGCCGTCAGGCATGCGGTAGATGGGCACGGGCTGGCGGTCGCGGTAGGCGGCCCAGGCCTTGAGTCCGCCCACGGCCGGCAGCGGTCCCACCAGGGTCAGTCCCTGCTGGGCCAGGAAATCCTCCGATGGCAGCTCGGACGCCGCAGCCGGCAGGGCCAAGGCTGCCGACAGTGCCAGGGCTCCTGCCAGTGCAGGCAGGGGGAACAGGGGGGAAGCGCTCATGAACATTCCTTCAGATGCTGGGCCAGGCTGGCGCGCGACAGCTCGCCCATGCGCATGCCGCACAGCCGGCCGTCGGCGCCATAGAAATAGGTGGAAGGCAGGCCCCGCTGGCGCCAGTGCCGGCCGGCCTGCTGCTGCGGGTCGAACAGCACCTGGGCCAGCGGCAGCGGGGCCGTCGCCTGCTCGCGCCGCAAATAGCCCATCACGGCCTCTGCCGTCTCGCCCTGGTTGATCCAGATGAAACGCACATCGGGCCGCTGCTGCTGGGCCTGGGCCAGCACCGGCATCTCGCGCCGGCAGGGCGGGCACCAGGTGGCCCAGAGGTTGATCACCATGGGCTTGCCATCGGCCTGCTGCAACTGCTGCAGAGAGACCGGCTGCGCCTGTCCGTTGACCAGGGTGAAGGCCGGCAGGGCCGGTGCATCTGCGGAGGGCAGCGCCTGCAGCAGGCTGCCCAGCACCAGCAGGGCCGCCCCCGCGCCCAGCGCCAGCCCTGTGGCGCGGCGCAGCACCGGGGAGCGGCGGCTGCGCCACAGCATGTACAGCAGCGCGGCCAGCAGGCCGGCCCACAGGTTCCATCCCCCGTCGCGGATATCGATGATGCGGCCTGCGAAGGCAGGCATCCCGCTCCAATCCCAGGGGGCCGGCGCGACCTCGGCCCACCACTGCGCGACATAGGCCAGGCGCGCCGCCAGCAGGCCGGCCAGGGTGCTTTGCCACAGCAGCGCATCCACGGCCTGGCCCGTGCGCCTTTCATTCCTGCGCGCCAGCCACTGCGCCAGCAGCCAGGCCAGCATGGCCACCACCACGCCCATCGGCAGGACCAGCGGCCCCAGCGCCAGGCTGGCAGGCAGGTGCAGCCAGGCGCCCAGCGCCGATAGCGCTGACGGCCCGCCAGGCTCTGCCGCTCCGGCAAGAACAGGCGAAGGCGCCAGCAGCAGGCCGGCAAGCAAGGGCAGGAAGGACGAAAGAAGAGGGGATGACCGGAGATGCATGGAAGGGAGTTTCAGCCATGCGGGCTGACAGGCCGTGGATGCTGGCAGCGGGGAATTAACGGGGGGTTAACGGCCTCATGGCCATCAGGCTGCGACCGGTCCATTTCGCCCAACCAATCCCATGGCCGCAGACAGCAGCAAGGCCGCAGCGGCCAAGCCGCCAGACAGCCAGAGCGTGGCGTGCAGCCCCCAGCCATCGACCAGCTGGCCGCCTGCCCATGAGCCCAGCGCAATACCGATGTTGAAGACGCCAACGTACAGCGCCGTGGCAATTTCCACGGCGCGTGGCGCAGCCTGCATCATCCAGGTCATCAGGCCCACCGATACGCCGCCGTAGGCCAGGCCCCAGACCAGCAGCACGGCGCCACCACCGGTTGGCGAGTCGCCCACGGACAGGAACAGCACAGGCGCCAGCAGCAGGCCCAGGGCGATCGCCGCCAGACTCGGCACCGTGCGGCGCGCCGCGATGATGCCCGCCAGGAAGTTGCCCGCAATGCCCGCGATGCCGTAAGCCAGCAGCAGCGCGCTCATCCATTGCGCATCGAACCCCGACACCGTCAGCAGCAGCGGGCGCACGAAGGTGAAGGACATGAAATGCCCGGCCACCAGCAGCAGCGTCAGTGCCAGCCCGGCCTGCAGCCTGCGGTTGGCCAGCTGATGACTGAATTGGCGCAGGCTGGCCGAGCCTGTGGCAGGCAGGGCGGGGAGAACGGCCATGTGCAGCGCCAGCACCAGTGCGCTGAAGCCTGCCATGCCACCGAATGCCCAGCGCCATCCCGCGAAATCGCCGATCAGCGCGCCCAGCGGCACGCCCAGCACCGAGGCCGCCGCCACGCCGCCAAAGATGATGGAGGTTGCCAGGCCCATCGACGCCTGGGGTACCAGCCGTGCCGCCAGCCCGCCCGCGATTGCCCAGATGCCGCCCATGCAAAAGCCCACCAGGACGCGCGCGGCCAGCAGCCAGATCAGCGACGGCGCCAGCGCCGAGGCCAGGTTGGCCAGCACGAGCAGGGCCAGCAGTCCGCACAGGATGCGGCGCCGGTCCATGCCGCCCGCCGCCATCACCACCAGCGGCGCGAACAGCGCGGCCAGCAGCGCCGGCAGCGAGATCATCAGGCCGGCCCTGCCCATGGAGGTGCCCAGGCTGCCAGCAATGGATGTGAGCAGGCCGACCGGCAGCATTTCCGTGGTCACCACGGAAAAGGTGGCCAGGCCCACGGCGGACACGGCCAGCCACGGGCGGCGCGCGGCGGGTTCGGGCCGCGTGGAGGAATACGAATTCATGGTCCAGATCCCTTCAAACAGGTGGGGGGGTGTTGCACCGCCGTCGCGGGACAGAGAAAATACATACGCTGCGTATGAATAGAATCCTATATACATACGAAGCGTATGTAAATAATCATGCACGCCGTATGTAAGGAGATTGGCCATGGTCCGCCGCACCCGCGCCGAGATGGAAGAAACCCGCGCCACGCTGCTGGCCACGGCCCGCAAGGCCTTTGGAGAGCAGGGCTACGCCGATGCCTCCATGGACGATCTCACCGCGCAGGTTGGCCTGACGCGGGGCGCGCTGTACCACCATTTCGGCGACAAGCAGGGCCTGCTGGCGGCCGTGGTCGAGCAGATCGATGCCGAGGTGGATGAACGCCTGAAGGCCATCACCGCCCATGCCCGGGATCCCTGGCAGGGCTTTCGCAGTCGCTGCCAGGCCTACCTGGAAATGGCGCTGGAGCCTGAAATCCAGCGCATCGTGCTGCGCGATGCGCGCGCGGCTTTGGGCGGAGCGCTGCCGCAATCGCAGCGCCACTGCATTGCGTCCATGCAGGCACTGATTGCGGACCTCATGGCGCAGGGCATCGTGGCCCGGGCCGATCCGCAGGCGCTGGCATCGCTGATCTACGGCAGCCTGGCCGAAGCGGCTTTCTGGATTGCCGAGGGCGAGGACGCCGACCTGCGGCTGGAGCGCGGCGCGGCGGCGCTGGACCTGCTGCTGGGCGGGCTGCTGGCCCGGCCCTGAGCGGGCCGCCTGGCCGCATTCTTGTGCACCCGCCTGCGAAATTCGGCACGCCGCCGCGCCAGCGCGGCAAATCTGCGATGCTCAGTCGCTTTTCGTTCCCGACTTGGATACAGACGGCGGGGCCTGGCGCCAGGCCCTGCGGACAACAACATGCATGTTCTCTTGGTGGAAGACAACGCGCTGGTGGCCAGCGGCGTGCGGGCCGGCCTGCAGCTGCAGGGCTTTGGCGTGGATACCGTGGCCTCGGCCGGGCAGGCGGATGCGGCCATCCGTTCCTCGCATTTCGATGCCTGCGTGCTGGACCTGGGCCTGCCCGACGAGGATGGCCTCTCGCTGCTGGCACGCTGGCGCGGCCAGGGCCTGCAGGTGCCCGTGCTGGTGCTGACGGCGCGCGATGCCGTGTCACAGCGCATCGAAGGCCTGCAGACCGGCGCCGACGATTACCTGGTCAAGCCCTTTGACCTGCACGAACTGGCGGCGCGCCTGCATGCGCTGCTGCGCCGCGCGGCCGGCCGCAGCGTGGACTGGATCGAGCTGGGCGAGGTGCGCATCAACCCCGCTGCCGGCCATATCCAGCGCCAGGGCCGCACCGTGGAGCTGTCGCGCCGCGAGTGGTCGCTGCTGCGCGCGCTGCTGCAGTCGCCGGGCCGCATCCTGAGTACCGAGCAACTGCGCGACAGCCTCTACGGCTACAGCCAGGACGTGGAGAGCAATGCCGTCAACGTGCATGTGCACCACCTGCGCCGCAAGCTGGGCCATGAACTGGTGGAGACGGTGCGCGGCGAGGGCTACCGCCTGGGCCTGCACCCATGATGCGCAGCCTGCGCGTGCGCCTGCTGGCATGTCTGTGCCTGGCGCTGTGCACGCTGTGGGGCGGGGTGGCGGCCTGGATGTTCTCGGACATGCGCAACGAGCTGCGCACCGTGCTGGATGACCGGCTGATCGCCTCGGCGCGCATGGTGGCAGGCATCGTCCACCAGTTCCGGCCTGCCCGGGAGCTGCCGCAGGACTGGAGCCCCATGCTCAACGTGATCGCGCGCGACGGCGTGGCCTGCGAGGTCAGCCTGGTGCGCGGCGAGGTCCAGCCCGTGCGGCCCGAATCGGCCCTGCCGCAGGTGCTGGCCAAGACCGAGGGCAGCCCCGTGTTCCCGCAGAGCATGCCGCTGGGCTTCTCGACCATCATCAAGGGGGGCAAGCCCTGGCGCACCTATGTGCTGGAGGACCACGGCGTGCGCATCGCCACGGCCGACCGCATCGATGTGCGCGAGGGCCTGGTCCACGGCTTTGCCTACACCATCGTCCTGCCCTTCGTGCTGGCGCTGCTGGCCAGCATGGGGCTGATGTGGTGGGCCGTGACCCAGGGCCTCAGGCCGCTGGAGGCCCTGCGGCGCGAGCTGGCGCACCGCCCGCCCGGCGACGATTCGCCCGTGGCCCAGGGCCTGCAGACGCGCGAGCTGGCGCCGCTGGTGGGCACGCTCAACCAGTTGCTGCACCGCGTGCGCGCGGCCATCGACCGCGAGCGCCGCTGGAGCGACGACGCGGCCCATGAGCTGCGCACGCCGCTGACCGCCATCAAGACCCATGTGCAGGTGGCGCAGATGGCGCTGGCGGCGCCCGGCATGCCTGCCGGCTTTCTGGCCGCGCCGCCTGGTTCCATGGCGCGCGATTCGCTGGCACAGGCGGGCGAGGGCGTGGAGCACCTGCAGCACACGCTGGAGCAGTTGCTGCTGCTGGCGCGGCTGGAGCAGCATGAACCGGGCGCCGCCAATGCGCTGGCCTGCGGCGATGCGCCTGCCGATGCGCTGCAGGCGCTGGACAAGGCCTGGCAACTGGCGGTGAATGCCGTGAGCGCCGGAGCACCGGCGCCGGCGCAGCGCCAATGGTTGGACACGCACCAGCAGCCCGGCAACGGCGCCTGGCCGCTGGCCATCTCCGAGCCCCTGCTGGTCTCGGCCCTGCGCAATCTGCTGGAAAACGCCCTGCGCCATGCGCCGCAGCATGCCGTGGAACTGGCGGTGCGGCCCATTGGCGCCATGCCGGGCAAGACGCAGCAGCCGGGCTCAGGCTATGTGGAGTTCACTGTGGCCGACCATGGCCCGGGGCTCAGCGCCGAGGAATGCGAAGAGGCCACGCGCCGCTTCTGGCGCAAGCGTCCCCAGGAGCATGGCAGCGGCCTGGGCCTGCCCATCGTGCAGCGCATCGCCGAATGCGCAGGCGGCTGCCTGCTGCTGCAGCCGCGCAGCCTGTGGCGGCCCGAAGAAGGCGATGCGAGCGGGCTGGTCGCACGCCTTTATCTGCCGTTGGCGGCGGGCGCCGGCGCACTGGTGCCGACGCACTGACGAGAGCGCACCGACGCCGGCGCATTAACGCCGACTTAATCTGCGCTGCGTATCGTGCCGACCTGGCTGGCCAGCCGCGCAGGCATTGCGCCGTGCGGGGGCAGCCGCAGGTATCCAGAACTGACCCTGTCCGCCGCTGCCGCGCACCTGCCGGCGCCCACGCATGGCAGGGCAACAGCCTCTTCCCACGATGAACCGCATGAACAAACAGACCCTGTCCCGGTCGTGCATCGCCATTGCTGTCGGCATCTGCATGCCGATGGGCGGCGCCTGGGCACAAGACACCTCCGCTGCGCAGGCGGCAGTGCAAGGCAACGCTGCCGCTGGCCAGAAGATCGCCCAGGCGGGCACGCCCCAGGGCGCGGCGGCCTGTGCCACCTGCCACGGCGCCAAGGGCGAGGGCATGGCGGGCTTTCCGGCCCTGGCCGGCCAGCACGCCGGCTATCTGGCGCGCCAGCTGCAGCACCTGGCCGACGGCAGCCGGCAGGCGCCCGTGATGGCGCCCATGGCCAAGGCCCTGTCGGCCCAGGACCGTGCCGACGTCTCGGCCTACTACGCCAGCCTGCCGCTGCCCATCCAGCCCGTGCGCGGCCCGCTGCCCAAGGGCAAGGACGATGACGGCGCCTGGCTGGTCGAGCGTGGCCGCTGGGCCGACGGCATTCCTGCCTGCGCCCAGTGCCATGGCCCTGGCGGCGTGGGCGTGGGAGCGGACTTCCCCGCCATCGGCCACCTGACGGCCGACTACATGCAAAGCCAGGTCGCCGCCTGGAACAAGGGCCAGCGCGAGGCCGGCCCCCTGGGCCTGATGGGCAAGATCGCCCGCAAGCTCACGCCCGAAGACATCCAGGCGGTGGCGTCCTACTACGCCCGCCTGCATGGCGCGGGCACAGCCACCGCAGCCACGGCCTCCGCGCCGGCCAAACCCTGATGGACCGGGAGCCGATCATGTCCGACACACCACGCAATCCCGCCCCCGGCAGTTCCAACACCGCCGAATACATCGTCGTTGCCTGCCTGTTCGCCGGTCTGGCGGGCACACTCGCCTATGGCATGTACGTCAGCCGTCCAGCCCGGCCCGACGTGCCGGTCAACGTGGCCGCCGCACCCGCCGCACCCGCTGCTGTCCCCGCAAAGCCCGATGCCCAGCCCGTTCAGGGGGCTGCCGACGGCGCAGCCTTCACGCCGCCCGGTGCCCGCGACATTCCGGACACCCCCATGGGCGAGTGGATCCGCCGTGGCGAGGCCATCTTCCTGCGCACGCCGGCCAACGCCGTGGGCTTTTCGGGCAACACCCTCAACTGCGTGAACTGCCACCTGGACGCAGGCCGGCTCAAGGGCGCCGCACCCATGTGGGGTGCCTACCCGCTGTACCCGGCCTACCGCAAGAAGACCAACCACGTGGACACCTTCGCCGAGCGCGTGCGCGGCTGCTTCATGTACAGCATGAACGGCAAGGCCCCCGACGACGGCCACGACATCCTCGTGGCGCTGGAGGCCTATGCCTACTGGATGGCACAGAAGGCGCCCACGGGCGAGAAGCTGCCGGGCGCGGGCTTCACCAAGGTGGGCAAGGCCGCGCAGGAGCCCAGCTTCGAGCGCGGCGCCAAGGTGTACGAGGCCAAGTGCGCCCTGTGCCACGGCGCGCAGGGCCAGGGCCAGGAAGCGGGCGGCGTGACCGTGTTCCCGCCTCTGTGGGGCAAGCAGTCCTACAACTGGGGCGCGGGCACGCACGAAGTGGACAAGGCCGCCAGCTTCATCAAGGGCAACATGCCCTACGGCAACCCCACGCTGGATGACCAGGAGGCCTGGGACGTGGCCACCTACATCAACAGCATGGAGCGCCCCCAGGACCCGCGCTTCACCGGCAACGTGGCCGACACGCGCAAGCAGTTCCACGACAACCCGTACTCGCTGTACGGCACCGAGGTCAACGGGCGGCTGCTCAAGGGTCTTTGAGCGGATCGGACAGGCAACGGCAGGCCGGGCGCAGGCCTGCGTTGCTGCAAGGGACAGGGCGCTGACAGCCGCCCTGCATGCGCATCTGCGCCGGTGCGGCCTTTGCACCAGACGGCGTACGGTCATCGGTTTGACGGCCGGCATTTCATGATTTAATAAGAATCATTCTCACTGATTTGCCGACGCATCCGGCTTGCACCGCAGCACACCGCCTTGCCGGCAAGCCCGGCCCGTGCCGCACAGGGCCATGCGCAAAGGCCTTCGCGCGACCGCCGCGCGATGCTCAGGTTTGCCGAGGAAACCATGACCCAGACCTTGGACGACATTCAGCAGCTGGCGCACGAGCACCAGGTGCTGCTGCGTGGCTACGGCCACGCCCAGTTGCGCAGCAGCGAGCTGCTGTGCCTTCAAGCCCAGGAAATAGAGAGGCTGCAAAGGCTGGTGATCCGCCAGCGCGCGGCCTTGATGGCCAAGGAAACCCAGCTGCTGTGGGCGCGCGAGGAGCGCGAGGCGCTGGAGAAGGCCATTCCCGGCCTCTCGCGCCGCGTCACGCTGGCGCGGCGCGTGGAGTCGCTGCTGGTGCGCGTGCAGGACCTGTTGCGCGAGCGCGCACGCTGGCAGCGCCAATCGGCCGCGCCCCTGGCGCAGCCCGCCGTGCCTGCAGCGGGCGCGCATGCGCGGGAGCCCGAACAGGACGCCGAGGCCTTCGAGGCCAGCCTGCGCGAGGCCGACCTGGTGATCTGCCAGACCGGCTGCCTGAGCCACGGCGAGTACTGGCGCGTGCAGGACCATTGCCAGCGCACGGGCAAGACCTGCGTGCTGGTGGAGCAGCCCGATGCGCTGCGCATCGTCCGCATACACCGGGGCGCCGACGGCGGCGACAACCCCGCCATGACGCTGAGCCACGGAGACACGACCGCATGACACGCAGCAAGATGCCCCTGAGCCCGGGTGGCGAACCCGAACTGCGCAGCGTGGGCCTGAAGGCCACGCTGCCGCGCATGCAGGTGCTGGAAATCTTCAGGCAGAGCGCATCGCGCCACCTGCATGCAGAGGACGTGTTCCGCCTGCTGGCCGAGCGGCGTGCCGAAGTGGGCCTGGCCACCATCTACCGCGTGCTGTCGCAGCTGGAGGCGGCGGGCCTGCTGCTGCGCCAGACCTTTGAAAGCGGCAAGGCCGTCTTCGAGCTCAACGAGGGCCCGCACCATGACCACCTGATCTGCCTGCAGTGCGGACGCGTGGATGAATTCAGCAACGACCACATCGAGGCGCTGCAGCACCAGGTGGCCCAGGCCCACGGCTACCGCCTGGCCGACCACCGCCTGGCCCTGTACGGCCATTGCAGCGCGTGCTCGCAGCTGCCACCCGAATCACCGGCACAGCCCGAGCAGGCAAGACAGCCTGCGCTGCAGGACAACGAATGAGCACCGACGACAGATCCCTGACCCCCGAGCAGCGCGCCGCCCTGGACCTGCTGATGTCGCGCCAGTCGCGCTGGCCGCTGCAGGACCCGGCGCCGGGCGCAGGCGTGATCGACACCGTCATCGACGCTGCACTGCGCGCCCCCGACCACGGGCAGCTGCGGCCCTGGCGCTTCGTGCTGGTGCAGGGCGATGCGCGCCATGCGCTGGGCGAGGTGTTCGTGCAGGCCGCCAGGGCGCGCGACCCGCAGGCCGACGCCGAGCGCTTCCGCGCCAAGGCCTTGTCCGCCCCGCTGATCATTGCGCTGGGCGTGCACCTGCAGCCCGAGCACAAGGTGCCAGAGAGCGAGCAACTGCTGGCTGGTGGCGCTGCCGCCATGAACATGCTCAACGCCCTGCATATCCTGGGCTTTGGCGGCTTCTGGGCCAGCGGCGCCAACAGCCACGATGCGCGCGTGCGCGAGGCCCTGGGATTCGAGCCCCATGACCGGCTCGTCGGCCTGCTGTATGTGGGCACGCCCGTCTCGGCCGGCCGCGAAGCCCTGCGGCCGCCGCGCAACCGCTTTGTGCGCGAATGGCAGCCCGGGAAAGACCTGGTGCAAGGCCTGGCCCTGGCCCTGTCCGCCAGCGCGGCCGACGCAGGCTGATCCTGCTTCCTTCAAGCAAAGATGCCCGGCTTGACCGGGCATCTTTCGTTGCGGCTGCGCAATCGGCCTAAGCCGCCGTCTCGACCGACTTCAGCTGGTAGATGGCATAGAAGTGCACGCCAAAGGTCCAGCGGAATGCCGGCCCCACCAGCGAGTAGGGCGGGCCGTAGCCTTCCATCACCTGGTGCGCGGCCACCAGCTGCAGGCGGGGATGGGCTTGCGCCAGATCGGCCTCGCGGCGCAGGCCCCAATGGAACTGGGCCTGGGTGAGCCGGACCGAAGGGTGCTGGCTTGCGCGCCCGGCCGCCAGCCAGCACATGGCGTCGAACACCAGCTCCGAGCCCGGCGGGCTGCGTTGCGCAAACGTGGTCCACAGCGCCTGCATCTGCTCTGGCTGCAGGTACATGGAAACGCCCTCGGCCATCATGAACACCGCAGGCCCGGACCTGTCGGCTGGCAGTCCCAGCCGCTGCCACCAGTCGGCATCGGCCAGGTCGAATTCGCGGATCTCCTGGCGCTCCGATTGCCGGGGCAGCAGCTGCCTGCGCAGCGCGGTCACCGGTCCCAGGTCCGCATCCGTCATGTGCATCTGCCCGTTGTCCAGCCATTGGAAATAGTCGCTGAGGCCGCAGCCCAGGTTCACCACATGGCCCTGCGGCTGGCGCTGCAAGAAGTCCTGCGCCAGCGCGCGAAAGCAGTGCGTGCGCGCCAGCACGCCGTAGATGCTCTGCCGGTCCTGCAGCCACCGGCTGCCGTCGTCGCCCAGCTGGGTCAGGGTGTCCAAGGCGTGGGCGTCACTGACGGCCATGCCGGGAAACAGCCGCTCGCCCAGGGCGCGTGCGGCCAGTGGAATGCGCAAGGTCTCGCTGACATCGGACAGTTTTTCCTGGCGTGGCGAGGAGGGCTGCGCGTCGGGCAAGGCCGTTGCGGCCGTCGGGGCAAGAGATTCGGGCATGGCGGGCTCCTGTGCGTTGCCGGCCGGGGCGGGCGGCATCCACCTTCCATGAATTGCTTCAAGGGCTGATACCCATATTAGGGCCTGTTCGCACGAATGCAGGCAACCCGAAGGGAAGCTGCCTGCCATCAATCCTTGTTCACCTTGTGGTCCTCGCCCTTGGCCTGTTCCATGGCCTCGGGCTCCAGCTCCTCGGCGGAGCGGTTGAGGTGGATGAAGGCACCCCAGCCCAGCAGCAGGACACCCACGGCGCTGACCAGGGCGGCGGGATAGAGCAGGTGGGCCGGCTCTTCCTGCGTCTTGAAGGCAGCGACCAGGGCTTCGACGGCCAGGGCCACGACCAGCACCACCAGAAAGCGCGAGAGAAACCGGCGCACGCGCGTGGGGCCGCTGATATGGGCCTCGCGTATGACCTCCTCTTCGGTGATGGTCTGGGCGATCTGCAGCGCGACCACGCCCGAGGCCAGAATGCCCAGCGCCTCGACGATGCGCAGGCCCGAATCGCCATCCACGCCATGCGCCATGGCGTTCCAGCCCTTGAGGCCTGCAATCCACAGCAGGGCGATGGCCGCCAGCGAAAACAGCAGGGCGATGAGCGCGTGCACGACGGTGAAAAGGGTATGGAGTGCTTTCATGGCAAAGGGCGGAGAGTGGGCCGTGGCGCATGTTTCCACGGCGCCGGCGCGCCGCTTGTAGGAAACGGCGAACAGCCGTGGACAGTGGCAGGCAGCGGTGGGCAGGCGCGGTGCCTGCCCGCGGGTGCGGCGCATGGATAAAATCCCCGGACCATGTCCAGATGGTTCATCGTGGCTTTTTCCCTGCACTTCGTCGTCAGCGTGGCCTTGTCCACGCTGGGGCTTGTGCCATGGCGGGCCCTGCCGGGGGCCGCTTGCGAGCCGGCCGGCGCCGCCTGCGCCAGCGTGCAGCGCACGGCAGCGCCGCTGGTGGACACGGCCTCCCTGCTCGATGACTTCGACCATGCGCTGATGGACGATCAGCAGGACCTCCCCGATGTCATGCATGCCGTCGATGGCGTGGATGCCCCCCGGCTGCAGGCCGATCGCCATGTCGCCAGCAGCCTTCGCGAAGGACCGTGGCGCAGCCTGGCCCCGCCCGACCGGCCTCCCCGGGCGGCCTGATCCCCTTTGCGACCTGCCGGGGCCGTTGGCTCCTCCGGGTCGGCGCATGCGGCATCCACGCCGTTCGCCGGGTCCTGTCCGGCATGCCCCGTCTGCGGGGCTGGCCTATCGCTTCCAATCTCTCCGGACCCAGCGCAGCATGGGCCCTTTTTGCCGCAGCGGCGGCTCCCGGTTCCCAGAACAAGCATCATGGAAATTGCCATTCTTTTTGCGCTGATCCTGCTCAATGGCGTCTTCGCCATGTCCGAGATCGCGCTGGTGACGGCGCGCAAGGCTCGCCTGCAAAAACTCATAGACGAGGGGGACGCCGGCGCCGCCGCAGCCGCCCAGCTGGGGGCAGACCCCACGCGTTTCCTGTCCACCATCCAGATCGGCATCACCTCCATCGGCGTGCTCAACGGTATCGTCGGCGAGGCCGCGCTGGCCGCTCCCCTGGCCGAGTGGCTGCAGCGCCTGGGCGTGCCCGCGCCCTATGGCGGCTACACGGCCACGGCGCTGGTGGTGGTGCTGATCACCTATTTCTCCATCGTCGTCGGCGAGCTGGTGCCCAAGCGCATCGGCCAGACCTATCCCGAGACCTTTGCGCGCCTGATCGCACGCCCAGTCAACTGGCTGGCCCATCTGACCAAGCCCTTCGTGGTGCTGCTGTCCGTGTCCACCCATGCGCTGCTGCGCCTGCTGGGCGTCAAGGAAAACAGCGGCAGCGCCGTCACGGAGGAAGAGATCCACGCCATGCTGGCCGAAGGCACGACGGCCGGCGTCATCGAATCGCACGAGCACACCATGGTGCGCAACGTGTTCCGCCTTGACGACCGCCAGATCGGCTCGCTGATGGTGCCGCGCAGCGACGTGGTCTGCCTGGATGCCGATGCGCCGTTCGAGGACAACCTGCGCGTGATCGAGCAGTCCGACCACGCGCGCTTTCCCGTGGTGCGCGGCGGCATGGACTCCATCATCGGCGTGCTCAACGCGCGCCAGTGGCTGTCGCGCGCGCTGCAGGGCAAGGATCAGGGCCTGACCGACCAGCCCATGCAGACCGCGCTCTATGTGCCCGAGACCATCACCGGCATGGAGCTGCTGGAGAGCTTTCGGCTGTCCGACGTGCACATGGCCTTCGTGATCGACGAGTACGGCGAGGTCCAGGGCATCGTCACCCTGCAGGACCTGGTGGAGGCCATCACGGGCGAATTCCAGCCCCGCGATCCGCGCAACTCCTGGGCGCTGCAGCGCGAGGACGGCAGCTGGCTGCTGGACGGCCACATCCCCGTGCCCGAGCTCAAGGACCGGCTGGAGCTGGCCACCGTGCCCGAGGAAGAGCGCGGCCGCTACCACACGCTGGCCGGCATGGTCATGCTGCTCACGGGCCGGCTGCCGCGTGTCACCGACACCGTGCAATGGGAAGGCTGGCGCTTCGAGGTGGTGGACATGGACGGCAAGGCCATCGACAAGGTGCTGGCCATGCGCGTGGACGTGTCGCTGCAGGTGCCCGGCGACGAAGACGCAGGAGCAGCCCATGCACCGCGTTGAACGAAGGGCCCCGCGCTGCGCCTGGAAACTGCTGGCATGCGCGGCGGCCGTGGTCTTCATGGCCGCCTGCCTGGACGGCGTGCAGGGCTACCCGCAGCAGCAGGCGCCCATCATCAGCCCCTACGACATGACGCAGGAGCAGCGGCTTGCCGAAATGAACGCCATGGGCGCGGCCGGCCATGCCGACCACCGCTGGACCTACGAACTTCGCCCCGGCTGCGTGCTGCGCGTGGACCTGGACGGCCCGCAAGGCCCGCGCCCTTCCCTCGATATCGCCCTGCTGGGCAGCGTGGTGGCCGTCACGGCCCAGCGTGAACGCGGCAGTTTCCGCGTGGAGCTGCAGCCCGGCGACGGCCTGCAGTCGGCACGGTCCCTGGTGCTGGAAAGCACCAAATGGGCCGACGCCAGCTGGACCCAGCTGCTGCTGCGCCTGATGCAAAAGGGTTGCATGGAAATGCAGGGCCGCCCGCACGGCAGGACCGCCAGCCGGCACTGAGAGGCAGCGCACAACGGCACGGATCGGCATGCATCGGCAGGAACCAGCAGGGACCGGCAGGCCAGGCAAGCGTGGCTTGCCCGGCCCCGCAAATGTGAGGGGCGGAAACGACAAGCGGCACCGAAGTGCCGCCGGGTAGGGCGCGGGGCGCAAGGTCCCGGGCCAGGGCAGATCGCCGGCTTACTTGGCCAGCGTCAGCGTGCCCTTCATCAGCGCGGAATGGCCGGGGAAGGAGCAAAAGTAGCTGTAGGCCTCGCCCGCCTTCAGGGCAGCGGTGGAGAAGGTCACGGAGTCGGTCTCGCCGCCGCCGATCACCTTGGTGTGGGCGATCACGCGGGCGTCCTTGTCCTTCACGAAGTCCTTGGCGGCGCCGGCGGCGATGCCGTCATTGGCCACGGGCTGCAGGTCGGCCGTCTTGCTCAGTACCCAGTTGTGGCCCATGGCCGTCTTGGGCAGCTTGCCCACGTGCTTGAGCTTGACCGTGAACTGCTTGCAGCTGGCGGGCACGCTGATGGTGGGCTTGTTGAACTGCATGGCGTCATTGCCTTCGATCTCGACGGCGCAGTCGGCGGCCAGCACAGGTGCGGCGACGGCAGTCATTGCGAGGGCCAAGAGGACGGGTTTCCATTGCATTGCCATTGTTTTCTCCTTGAAAAGCGGGTGAGGTGGCTGGCATCCGGTGGCCATGGACCGGCAGGCGGTCTGTCGCCATGGATGCTTTGTATGGCTGCCTCCAGCATAGACAGGATGGGGGAGGGCGGGTTGATTTGAATCAAGTCAAAACAGTTCGAAGACCTGCGCTCCAAGCATGCGGTATGGCGTCACGCCGGCAGGGTATGCGCGGTGGCTGTCGCCGGGAATCACTTGCCGTCCGTCGTCTTTTGGCGACGGGCAACCCCACAGCTCGCATGCCTCTACTCACCTCAGTCACATTTGGGTACGATTGCGGAACATAGAGGGGGTTTATGAGAGTGATGGTTTTCATAGGCGCTGTCATTGGCGCCATCTTTCTGCTGACGGCGTTCTTCGTCGACAGCTCCCAGCAACAGACGGCACTGGCGGGCATGGCCTGTGCCAGCGTCCTCATTCCGTACGTGCTGTTCAGGCTGCACTCGATCGCCGTCGAGCAGGACAAGCTCGATCAGATCCTGCAGCTGATGCGAAAGTCCGGCAGCCAGCCCGAAGGGGTGGCTCCGGGCGGCGAGGGGTCCCGTGAGCCGGGTGGCCCCTCGGCGCCCAGGTCCTGGATGTCCTGAGGCGCGGGGCGGCAGCCAAGGCAGGCCAGGCAGGTCCGGCAGGCCTCAGGCGAACTGCACGACCACGCGCCGGTTCGTGCGGCTTTTCTTCTCGATCTTGGTGACGGCCACCGTGCCGATCTCGGCCGTGCTGCGCACATGCGTGCCGCCGCAGGGCTGGCGGTCCAGGCCGGGGATGTCGATGATGCGGATCGTCGCCGTGCCGCCCGGGGGCGCGGCGCCTGCGGTGCGTACCAGGTCGGGCTGGGCGGCCAATTGCTCGGGCGTGATGCGGTCCACGTTCACGGCATGGCTGGCGGCGATCAGGGCGTTCAGGCGCTCCGTCAGATCGGCCTTGTCCAGCGTGGATTCAGGCAGGTCGAAATCCAGGCGTGCCGAGTCCGGCGAGATGCTGCAGCCCGTCACGGGCACGGGCACCAGCACGCCCAGCAGGTGCAGGCAGGTGTGCAGGCGCATCAGACGGTGGCGCCTGTCCCAGTCGATGGCAACCTGCACGCGCTCGCCGACCTGGGGCGGCGCATCGGTCTGCAGCACATGCAGGATGCGCTGGCGGTCATCGGCATAGACGGTGTCGATGACCGCCAGGCTGCGTCCGTCGGCCAGGATCAGCGTGCCGGTGTCTCCGGCCTGGCCGCCGCTGCGGGCATAGCAGACCGTGGCATCCAGCTCGATGCCTTCGGGGCTGACCGCGATCACGGTGGCTTCGCAGCGGTCCAGGTAGGCGTCGTCGTCAAAGAGCTTGTGCGTCTGGGACAGGGGCATGGGCATGGGCATGGGGTGTCTCCGGGGTCATGTCGCGGTCCATGGTATCGGCGGCATGGCGGGGCCGGGCAGTACGCCTGGGCGAAAAGTCCCCAGTACAGTCCATGGCCCGCAGCGGTGGCAGTCGGCTGCTTGACAGCCTGTCAAGTGCCCGGGTCCGCGACCTGACAAGATCGGCGCCCGCGCCGCGCGCGTGCCGCTGAACAATGGCGCATTCCTTGCCGACGGCGCTACAGATTTTTCCGAAGCTGACGACATACGCAGGGCATGAATCTGTGAGTTTTCCGAGGAACTGTCCGAATGGATCAAGAACCTTTGCGCCCATCCCGTGCAGGCTCCACCCCCGTCTCCATCCCGGCAGGCCCCGGTTTGCGGCTGCCCACATTGTTCATCTCCTCATCTTTATGAGCACTACCGATCTTCACGCAGCTTCCCTGAGCGATCTCTATGACCGGCTGGACGAAGGCCTCAGCGAAGAGGCCTTTGCCGCCGAACTTGATGCCCGGCTTCATGACGGGCGGGCCGATGAGGTGCAGGTTTTCCTGCGTGATTGCGAGGAGCGCTGCCTTTACATGCTGGGGCGCCTGAACAGCAGCGAATCGCCCTGGACACATGACGGTGAGCGCTGGCTGGCCCTGGCACGGCTCACGGTGCCGCGCGGCCATGCGCCGGCAGGGCTCAGCGAGAAGCTGACCAATGCCAAGGTGGCCGCCGAAGTGCGCGTGATGGCCGAGCAATGGCTGGCCCATGCCCGCAGCGCGGATCTGCCGGTCTTCAAAGGCATAGGCATGGTGCTGGGCAACCTGGTGCCCTGGCTCTGCTATCCAGGCATGCCCTACGAGGAAGTGACGGCCACGCTGGACTGGACGCTGGCGCTGCGCAAGGAAGGTGAGTACAAGCCCGACACCGAGTACCACGCGCCCTGGAAGCGGCTGATCGCCCAGCTGAACGATGCCGACCTGCAGCGCTACGCCGCCGTGGGCGGCAAGCTGTTCGCCGACGTGATAGTGCACTACCGCGAAGAGCGCCAACCCAAGCAGCCCAAGGGGCAGGGCTGGAAGTCCTGGATGGGCTTCTTTGCCGCGCATCCCGAGCTGTATGACCAGACCTACATAGGCGATCCGGACCTGATGGAGCAGCGCTGGGCCAGCGCAGATGCCCCACGGCGTGAGGAACTGGCGGGCACCCTGATGGGCCAATTGGGCCATGCCCAGGGCGGGGAGCGTACCCGTGCGCTGCAGCTGCTGGACCGCCTGGTGGCCGAGGATCCCGCGCCCTTTGCCAGGCAGATGCGTGAGAACGGCGGCTATCGGATCAGCCTGGCGCTGGCCATGCATGTCATGAAGCAGGACGATGCCGCCTTGCTGCCCCTGCTGCTGCCGGCCATTGCCCAGCACTGCGACCGCGAGGACGAGCTGCGCCGCTACCGCAGCGCGATCCGCGAACTGGTGACCCGCCGCCCGGCCGATCTGGCCGAGGTGCCTGTCAAGGACCTGGTCAATGTGCTGCCCGCGTTCGACACCGCCAGCCTGAAGGCCACGCTGCCCACCCTGACCCCGCTCATCGCAGGCAGCAGCGCCAAGGGCCTGCGCGCCGCCATGGCCGGTCTGGCCGCCCATATTCCGCTGGCCAGCTTGGTGGATGCCGGCTGGCTGAACAAGCCGCCCAAGAACCTGCTGTTGACCTGCCGCGACGTGCTGCTGGCCCACCCCGACCCCGCCGTCGGTCCCTTGCTGGCGCAGTTGCTGGCCGGCGGCAAGCTGGATGCGGCCTCGGCCAGCAGCGTGCAGCAGCGGCTGAACCAATTGGGCCTGACCGGGCAGGGCGCCTCGGCATCGGAAGAAAGCCAGGCGGATGCCGCATCGCCAGCGTCTGCCGCTGGCGGCGTGGACTTGGAAGCCCAGATCGCCTCCATCAAGCGCCTGAGCGCGGCCATCAAGCCCTTCGACACGCCCGAGCTGCTGGCGCTGTGCGCGCCGCTGTCCGAGCACGCGGCCCGCGTGCTGCTGCATGTGTCCGCCATTGCCGAAGGCGGCCTGCCGCCGCTGGCCGGCGAGCTGCTGGCGCGCATTCCGGCCGACAACCGTGCCCGCCTGGCGCTGGCCCTGGTGCAGCAATGGATTGCTTCCGAGGGCGAACCCAAGCAGCGCTGGGCGCTCAGGCTGCTGCCCGGCCATGCCGATGACCGCGTGGTCGATGCGCTGGTGGCCGCCGTCCAGGCCTGGAACCGCCCGCGCCTGCAGCGCGCGGCCGCCGCTGTCGAGCATCTGGGCGAGGTGGACAGCCTCTACGCTCTGCTGCGCGTGCAGGAGATCTCCGAATCGCGCTCGCTCAAGGATCAGGTGCAGCGCACGGCGCGCAGCGCCCTGCGTGCCGCCGCTGCCCGCCGCAAGATGAGCGTGCCCGAGCTCTTCGACGAGTTGACGCCGGACTTCGGCCTGGGCCAGGGCCTGACGGTCACGGTCGGGCCGCACAGCTACCGCGTGGAGCTGCAGGGCGATCTGAGCCTGCGCGTCATCAACGACAGGAACAAGGCCAGCAAGACCATTCCTGCGGTCAAGGACGAGGCGCTCAAGCCCGAATGGGAGGCCGCCACCGCGCAGCTCAAGACCCTGGCCACCAGCCTCAAGACCGTGGTCAAGCAGCAGGCGCCGCGCATGCTGGCGGCCCTGGTCAGCGGCAAGCGCTGGCCGCTGGATCGCTGGCAGCGGCTGTTCGTGGCCCACCCGCTGCTGCGCATCGTGGGGCGCAGCCTGATCTGGCGCGCAGAGGATGCGCCGGGCCTGGCGCGCACCAGCTTCCGCCTGGCCGAGGATTTCTCGCTGGTCGATGTGGAGGATGAAACCGTGGCCCTGCCGGCAGGCTGCAGCATCAGCCTCTGGCACCCGGCCACGGCCCAGCCCGGCGAGCGCGAGGCCTGGCAGGCCTACATGGCCGACTATGAGCTGGAGCCCCTGGTCGACCAGCTGGGCGCCTGCGCCGAGCAGCCCGCGCCCGGCCAGTTCAAGAACGGCATGCTGCTGCCGCCCGCGCCGATCACGCTGGCGCAGGAGCAGCTCGGCGCCATGCTCAAGAAGTTCGGCTACCGGCCCGGCCCCGTGGGCGATGGCCCCAGCATCAACGAGCATGTGTGGCGCCTGCCCGCGCTGGAGCTGAGCCTGGAGCTGTCGCACGGCTATTTCCCGCCCTACCTGGACCTGGGCCTGCCCGTGGCCGTGGAAGGCCTGCGCGTGCACGACCTGAGCAAGGGTTACGGGGCCAGCGCCGACCCGGCGCGGCTGCCCAAGCCGCTGCTGGCCACGCTGCAAGGCCAGTGGCTGGCCCTGGCGGCCAAGGCGGCTGCCTGAGCCCTTGTCTTTGTGAACCTTTGCTCCCTTGAAACGTTGGCCGGCCGATCGCCCATCACCGAAGACTCCACAGACCATGAGCAACAACGAGACAGCAGCGCTTCCCCTGCAGGCTTTGTACGAACTGCACACGGCCGCGCCGGCCGGGCGCGAGGGCATGCCGGCCTTTGCCGCCGAACTGGCAAAGCGCCTGGCCCAGGGGCGTGATGCCGAGGTGGCGGACTTCCTGCGCGACAGCAGCAGCCTGTGCCAGGAGCGGTTGCGCCAGCTGCCCGGCGAGCATGCGCCCTGGCAGCGTGACCACGCGCTGTGGCTGGCGCTGGCGCGCATCAGCCTTCCGCTGGGACAGTTCTATGGGGGCAACCCGGGCGTGCCCCGGCGCAGTGCCGAGCTGACCGCAGAGCTGACGGCACTGGCCCGCGCCTGGCTGGATGACTGGGGCAGCCGCACCCACCAGCCCTGGAGACTGCGCGATGGCTACGACCTCGTGCTCAGGCAGGTGTTTGGCGTGCTGGGCCATGAAGGCATGTCCAGTGCCGATATCACCGGCCTGCTGCGCTGGGCGCGGGAACTGAGCGCAAAGGCCGGCATTGCGCCCGGCGCGCAGTACTACTGCCAGTGGCAGCACCTGCTGCACCAGCTGCCCGAGCCCGAACTGCTGGCCATGGCCATCGAGGACGGCGGCGGCCAGCTCAGCCGCGACATCGTCCAACGCCAGCTGCCGCTGCAGCGCACGCGGCCTGCAGCGCAGCGCTGGGCGCTGTGGCGGGATTTTTTTGCGCAATTCCCCGCCGTGCTTGACCAGCTGCGCCTGCCCGAGCCCGTGCTGATCGCATCGCGCTGGGAGACGGCCGATGCCGCGCGCCGCGACCTGCTGGCCCAGGACCTGTTCAAGGCCCTGTGCTTTGCCTCGGACGATGACTGGCCGCATGACCGTGCCCTGGTGGAGCGCATGCTGCAGACCGACGCTGCGCCCCTGGCCGCCTGGTTCAAGCAACTGGGCCACCTGGCGATCAATCCCGCCGTGGCGCAGCGGCTGTGGGAAGCCCGGTGGCCGGCCCTGCTGCCGCTGCTATTGCCGGCCTGCGCAGACGGCTGCAAGCACGAATCCGACCGCGCCGGCTACGCCCCGGTGGCCGAAACCTTGCTGGCCGATCGCCCTGGCGACCTGGCCCGGCTGGCCGCCGGCCCACTCACGCACCTGCTGCCCGCGCTGCGCGTGGACACGCTGCAGCGGCTGCTGCCGCAACTGGGCAAGGCCGCCTCCGGCAGTGCCTCCAAGGGTTTGCGTGCGGCGCTGGCACAGGCGCTGTCTGCCTTGCCGGTGGATGCGCCCCAGGCCGCCGGCTGGCTGGCCAAGCCCAACAAGAACCTGGTGCTGGCCTACCGCGATGTGCTGGTGGCCCATCCTGATCCGGCGTCTGGCAGCCTGCTGTCGGCACTGCTGTCGGGTGGATTGCTGGACGTGGCCGAGCAAGGCCCGGTGCAGGCGCGACTGAAGGATCTGGGTGCCGCAGCCCCGGTTGCGGACGCAGCCGGGTCACCTGGCGGCGAGGCCGTGCCAGCGGGCAGCGATGCCGGCTCCCTGGCAGCGCTTGAAGCCCAGGCCGCCAGCCTGCAGCGCCTGTCGCCCGCCATTGCCGCGCTGGACCAGCCGGCGCTGCTGGACCTGCTCGCGCCCCTGTCGGCCCAGGCCGCGCGTGCGCTGCTGCACCTGGCGGCCTCCAGCCCGCAGGAGCTGCCTGCGCTGGCCCGCCAACTGCTGGCCCAGGCCGGCGCGGAGAACCGTGCGCGGCTGGCGCTGGCCCTGGTCCAGCACTGGGTGGCTGCCGATGGCGCGCCCGAATCGCGCTGGGTGCTCAAGCTGCTGCCCGGCGCGGCGGACGACCGCATCGTCGATGTGCTGTCCTCGGCCGCCCTGGCCTGGCACAAGACGCGCAAGGAGCGCGCCGTGGTCGCGCTGCAGCAGCTGGGCCGGCTCGACACGGTCTATGCCCTGTCCTGCGTGCAGGCCCTGGCCACCGGCAAGACCCTCAAGCCCAGCGTGCTGGCCGCCGCGCAGGCCGTGCTGGCCGAGGCCGCCACGCGGCGCGGCATGGCGCTGGCCGACCTCGGCGACGAGCTGACCCCGGACTTCGACCTGGGCCGGGGCGTGCAATTGCAGGTGGGCGCGCAGACCTATGATGTGCTGCTGCAGGGCGACCTGTCGCTGCGCCTGCGCACGCCGGCCGGCAAGCTGGTGCGCAGCCTGCCGGCCCTGGACGACGAGGGCCTGCGCACGGAGTGGGATGCGGCCGCCGCGCGGCTCAAGACGCTGTCCAAGGGCATCAAGGCCGTGCTGCAGCAGCAGGCGCCGCGCCTGCAGTCCTGCCTGATGCTGGGCCGGCACTGGCCGCTGGACACCTGGCGCAGCCTCTTCCTGGAACACCCGCTGCTGCGCGTGGTGGCACAGGGCCTGGTCTGGCGGGTGGAGCCCGCGGCCGGCCAGCCGTTCAGCCTGCGCATTGCCGAGGACCTGTCCCTGGTCGATGCCCAGAGCGACGCGGTGCAACTGCCGGCCGAGGGCCGCATCGCCCTGTGGCACCCCGCGCAGGCCACCGAGCAGGAGCGTGCGCAGTGGCGCGAATGCCTGGCCGACTACGGCCTCAAGGCCCTGGTCGAGCAGGTCGATGCGCCCGCCGACCTGCCGCTGGCCAGCCAGTGGCAGCAGGAACTGCTGCAGCCCCTGGCACCGATACGGCTCACGCAGCAGGCGCTGGACGGCCTGGCAGGGCCATGGCGCTTTCATGCCGGCCCCGTGTGCGATGGCCCCGGCATCTACCTGCACCTGCGGGACTTTGCCGTGCAGCGCTGGCGCGTGGAACTGCTGCACAGCGCGGCCATGCCGTACTACGAGCCCGGCCATGAGATCGACATCGAAGGCTTTGCCCTGCGCGACATGGCCGTCGACCGCCTGCTGCCCCCGGCCGAATGGCCGCTGCCGCTGCAGGCATCGCTGTGCGGCATGCTCCAGGCCCTGGCCTCGCGCGCTGCGGGCGCGGCTGCAGCCCAGGTTTGACTCCCTCCATAACCCCTGAATCCATGAACTCTTCGACCCTAGAACACACCGACCAGGCCACGCTGGAGGAACTGAGCGCCTCGCTGCCACCCGCCGAACTGGTCCAGGTGCTGGCCAGCCGCATGCGCGCGGGCCGGCATGACGAAGTGGGCGCCTTCACGCGCAAGGCCTTCGACGACTATTCCAACCCCATCCGCGCCCTGGGCAACTTCGATCTGCCCTGGACCCATGACCATGACCTGTGGCTGGCCTTCGCGCGGCAGACCATCCCCTTCGGGTGCAGGATCGACGGCAGCCTGGACGGCGACATTCCACGCCACAGTCCCGAGCTTGCGGCCGAGTTCGAGCAGATGGCGCGCGCCAGCCTGGCCCGTCCACCTGCGCCGGACGGCGACAACGACTACCGTGAGATCCGCATCCTGGACATGTTCGGCTGGCTCTGGTACCCGGGCATCAGCCGTGAACGGGTGATGCAGCTGCTGGACTGGGCCGCAGAGCTGAACGTCCAGTCCGGTGGCGGGTATGACAGAGCCGACTGGAAGCTGCTGCTGGGCAGCCTGGACGACCAGGACCTGATGGAGCTGGCCGAGCGCGGCGGCGCGCTCTATGCCGACATCCGCGATGTCTACATGACGCGGCACGGCGACGTTCCGCACCCGCAGCGCTGCGCGCCCTGGTACGACTTCTACCGCCGCCATCCCGACTGGTTCGACGACAAGCCCATCAACGAAGACCCGGGCCTGATCGCGCTGCGCTGGGACCTGGGCGCCGATGCCCAGCGGCGCCTGGAACTGGTCAACCTGCTGCTGGGCAGGGCGGACCATGAGCCGGCCGACTACTTCATCCCCATTTTCGACCGCCTGGTGCGGGAGGATTCCGCGCCCTTCGTCGCCTGGATCGAAGGATGGCAGCCCAAGTACCACTTCGATGCGGTGGTCGCCCAGCAGATCTGGAAGGCACGCTACCCGGAGCTTTTGCCCCATCTGCTGCGCTGCATAATGCAGAAATCGCGGATCGAGCCCTTCATCGGCCTGCTCAACCAGATGCTGACCGAGCAGCCCGACTATCTGCGCGAGATTCCTACCGTGCGCCTGGCCCCGCTGCTGGCGCAGCTGGACCCGGCCATGCTGCATGCCCGGCTGCCCCTGCTGGGCGAACTGCTGGCTGCCAGCAGCTCGCGGGCGCTGCGCGAAGCGGTGGCGCGCTTCATGCAAGGGCTGGATGCGCAGGCCGTAGGCGCTGTCTTCGAGTCCAACGCCTGGCTGCAGCGGCGCGAGAAGGCGATGCAGCTGGCCTGCCGCGACATCCTGCTGGTCCACCCCGATCCCGGGGTCGCACCGCTGCTGCAGGCGCTGCTGCGCACGGGCCTGGACCTGGGCTCCGAAAGCATGGTCGAGGGCCGGCTGCTGGCCCTGGGTGTGCCAGTGCCGGGTGCTTTGACCGTGGCGCAGGGGGAGGGGGGCAGGGTGCCGCTTGACGCACTGGAGGCCCGCGTGGCGCGCTTCAAGCGCTTTTCCAGCAGCATCAAGGCCTATGACCAGCCAGAGACCCTGGCCCTGTTCGCGCCGCTGTCCGGGCATGCGGCCCGCATCGTGCTGCATCTGGTGGCCACGGCCGAGGAAGAGCTGCCGCCGCTGGTGGAGCAGTTGCTGGCCCATGTGCCGGCCGAAAGCCGCGCCCAGCTGTCCCTGCACCTGGTCAATGCCTGGGTGGCCCTGGAGGGCGAGCCCAAGGCGCGCTGGGCGCTGCGACTGGCCAACGGCCATGTCGACGACCGCCTGGTGCAGACCCTGGTGGCCGCCGTGAAGGCCTGGGGCTGGAGCAAGAAGCTGCGCGCCATCATCGCCGTGGAGCAGCTCGGTGCGCTGGACACGCTGTACGCGCTGTCCCAGGTCCAGACCCTGTCCACCTCGCGCAAGCTCAAGGACCTGGTGATTGCGGCAGCGCATGACGCGCTGGAGGCAGCCGCCCAGCGGCGCGGCCTGAGCCTGATCGAGCTGTATGACGAGCTGACGCCCGATTTCGGCCTGGGCGGCGAAGGCCTGGTGCTGGACGTGGGCCCGCAGCGCTACCGCCTGCAGCTGCAGGGCGACCTGAGCCTGCGCGTGGTGAGCGACAAGGGCAAGGCCTCCAAGACCCTGCCTGCGCTCAAGGACGAATCGCTGCGCCTTCAGTGGAATGCGGCACAGGCCGAATTCAAGACCGTTGCCGCTGGCGTCAAGGCCATCGCCAGGCAGCAGGCGCCGCGCATGGGTACCGCCTTCATGACGGGACAGCGCTGGTCCGTCCCGCGCTGGCGCCGCCTGTTCCTGCAGCATCCCCTGCTGCGCATCATGGGCCGCACCCTGATCTGGCGGCTGGAGCAGGGCGCCAGCTTTCGCATTGCCGAGGACTTTTCCCTGCTCGATGCCGCAGACGATGCCGTGGAGCTGCCCGACGATGCGCAGGTGCTGCTCTGGCATCCGGTCGATGCCGCAGCGGGCGAGGTTGAGGCCTGGCGCACCTGCCTGGCCGACTACGAGCTGCAGCCGCTGATCGACCAGCTGGGCGCAGGCGCACAACTGCCCGACGCCAGCCAGTGGAAGAACCATGCCCTGCACCCCGCCGGCCCGCTGCAGATACGCCAGGGCGCGCTGTCCGGCCTGCTGGCCAAGTGGAACTACCGCCCCGGCCCCGTGGGGGACGGCCCCGGCATCTACGAGCACAAGCTGGACCTGGCAGGACCGCAGCTGTACATCGAACTCCACCACGGGCGCTACCTGCCGTTCATGGAACTGGACCACCGCGTGGACATCGCCCACGCCGTGGTCTATGACAGCAGCCACCGCGGCGAGGATGGCCGCTGGCCCCGGCTGCAGCCGCAGCAGTGGCCGCGCGCGCTGCAGGCCACGCTGATGGCGCAGTTCGCGGCCATCGCCGCCAAATCGGCCAGCACCAAAGAGAGCGACTGATGGCCACCAAACGCATTGCAGCGCCCACCCCGGAACCTGCCGCCCAGCGGCTGCCGGCCGAGATGGCCCACGCCCAGGAACTTGCGGCCCTGCAGGCCGCCGACCAGGGCCCGCGCCCCGACGGCTGGCGCCTGAGCCCGCGCTCCGTTCGGCGCTTCATCCTGGGCGGCCCGGCCCCGGATGGCGGCGGCCCCGAAATCGCCCGCAAGATCCACGGCAACGATGCCCTGGTCGAGCGCGCCATCGTCACCCTGGCCGGCCAGCGCGGCCTGATGCTGGTGGGCGAGCCGGGCACGGCCAAATCCCTGCTGTCCGAGCTGCTGGCCGCCGCCATCAGCGGCGACAGCAAGCTCACCGTGCAGGGCGGTGCCGGCGTGGTGGAGGAGCAGATCCGCTATGGCTGGAACTACGCCCTGCTGCTGCGCGACGGCCCCGGCCCCGAGGCCCTGGTGCCCGGCCCGCTGCACCGCGCCATGGGCGAAGGGCGGCTGCTGCGCTTCGAGGAGATCACGCGCTGCTCCACCGAAGTGCAGGACTGCATGGTGCCCGTGCTCTCCGACCGGCTGCTGCAGATTCCCGAACTCAAGCACGAGCAGCCCTGGCTGCTGGCACGGCCGGGCTTCAATGTGATTGCCACGGCCAACCTGCGCGATCGCGGCGTCAACGAGATGTCGGCCGCGCTCAAGCGCCGCTTCAACTTCGAGACCATGCGCCCGCTCGAAGGCGTGGCCGCGCAGGCCGCATTGATAGGGCAGGAGGTGGGCCGCGCACTGGCGCAGCAGCGCATCGGCACCACCGTCGCGCCCGATGTGCTGGCCCTGCTGGCCACGGCCTTCCAGGAGCTGCGCAGCGGCAGCGTGGAGGGCACGGCCGTGGAGCGGCCGGGCACCGTGCTGTCCACGGCCGAGGCCATCGACGTGGCCTTCAACGCCGCCTGCCAGTGCTGGTACTTCGGGCAGGAGCGCGTGGGTCCGGCCCACCTGGCGCGCCACCTGCTGGGCACGGTGATCAAGGACGACGACGAGGACCGTCGCCGCTTCGCCGAATACCTGCGCGTGGTGGCACGCCAGCGTGCAGGGCAGCCGGCTTGGCAGGACTTTGTCGCAGGCGGCCGTGAGCACTGACGCTGCCGCGTGGCTGGCGCCGCTGCCGCAGCTGCGCCTGGTGCCCGTGCGCCACCACAGCCCGCGCTGCGCCCATCACCTGCGCGCGCTGATGCGCGAGTTCAAGCCCACCCACGTGCTGATCGAAGGCCCGGGCGAGCTCGATGCCCTGCTGCCTGCGCTGCAGCACGCCCAGGCGCGTCCGCCGCTGGCGGCCTACCTGCATGCGACCGTGGCAGGCGGCGATGGCGCACATGAAACGAATGGCTCGAATGGCGCTTTGGAGGACGACTGGCGCTGCCGCTGCTATGTGCCCTTTGCGGCCTTCTCTCCTGAATGGGTGGCCCTGCGCGAGGCGGTGCGGCTGCGCAGCCATGTGCGCTTCATCGACCTGCCCTATGCGGCGCGGCTGGCCCAGGCCGCGCAGCTGGACTACTTCGCCTGCGCGCCCGAACCCCTGCTGGCCGACGAGCCCTCGCGGCGCGCGCCCGACGTGCTGGCCGGCCTCATCCAGGCCGGCGGCTGCCGCGACTTCGACGAATGGTGGGACCGGCATTACGAATCGGGCAATGAGGACGCCTCGCCCCAGGCGTACTTTGCCGGCGTGCTGGCCTTCAGCCAGCTGCTGCGCGAGCGGGACGAGGCAGCGGGCGGCGCGGGTCCTGATGCCGAAGACAGGGCTCGCGAGGCCCACATGGCCGCCCAGGTCCGCGAGGCCCTGGCCGAAGGCGGGCGCTGCCTGGTGGTCTGCGGCGGCTTTCATGTGGCGGGCATCGTGGCTGGCATCACCGCTGGCCTGTCGGCGCCCGAGCGTCCGGCTGCGGCCGGTCAGCCCATCGATGTGGGCGTGCATCTCATCCCCTACACGCTGCAGCGGCTGGAGCGTGCCAGCGGCTACGCGGCCGGCATGCCCATGCCCGGCTACTACCAGGGCGTTTGGCAGGCGCTGGAGCAGGGCGCCTCGCAACCCGATGCCCAGGCCTGGCCCGAGATGGCGGCACGCACCGTGAACGGCCTGCGTGCCCGGGGCCTGCCCGCCAGCCTGCCCGACGCGGCAGAGGCCGTGCGCCTGGCCCATGGCCTGGCTGCACTGCGCGCCTGCCACGGCGGCCGGGCCGAGCTGCTGGAAGCGCTGGACAGCGCCGTGTTCAAGGAGCATGCCCAGGCCCTGCGTCCGCAGCCTATGGAGCCGCAGGCCGGGCAGCAGACTGGTCAATGGCTGCTGGACGCCGACGACTACGGCCAGCTGCCACCCAACGCGCCGGCCGCCCCGCTGCTGGTCGATGTACAGGCCTTCTGCCTGCGCCACCGCCTGCCCGTGCGGCCTGCCGCACCCGTGCGCAAGGAGCTGGACATCTACCGCAGCGCCCGCCACCGCCGCCTGTCGCAGGGACTGCACCGGCTGCGCTACCTGGGCGTGCCCTATGCGCAATGCCTGGCGGGACCGGACTTTGTGGCGGGCACCGGCCTGGCGCGCGTGCGCGAGGTCTGGACGCTGGGCTGGCAGGTCGAGACCACGGTGGCACTCACCGAGGCCATGCGCCACGGCTCCAGCCTGCAAGAGGCCGCTGTCCACCGCGTGCTGGAGCGGCTGTCGCAGACCGCCGACACCGAGCCGGCGCAGCGCGTGCTGGAAGTGCTGGTCATGGGCCTGGACGGCATTGCCCAGCAGGTGCTGGACACCGTGCAGGCCTGGATGGAGCGCAGCCACGACGCCCTGGCCCTGGCCCGCGCCACCGGCTGCCTGGCCCTGGCCTACGAGGCCCGCCATGCGCTGGGCGGCGTGGGCCTGGCGCGCCTGCTGCCGCTGCTGCGGCGCTGCTTTGCGCAGGCCTGCCTGCGCCTGCCCTGGCTGGGCGAGGGCGTTGCATCCCAGCAGGCACAGGCCCTGGATGCCCTGGCCGATCTGCACGGCATGGTCTGCCGCCACGCGCCCTGGGCCGACGCCGGCCTGTTCCACGATGCCTGTGCCGCCTTGCATGAGGCAGGCGCCGACAGCACGCCCGCGCGCGTGCGCGGCGCCACGGCCGGCATCCTGAGCATGGCCGGCCGCTGGCAGATTGCGCAGACCGATGCCGCCCTGCGCGCCATGCTGGGCCTGGCGCAGGTCGATGCTGCCGCCATGGGCGAGTACCTGCAGGGCTTTGTGCGCGTGGCCAAGGGCTGGCTGCTCAGTCATCCGCCGCTGCTGCGCCTGCTCAGCGACGGCATTGCGCACTGGCCGGAAGACGCCTTCCTGGCCGGCCTGCCGGCCTTGCGGATGGCCTTTGCCCAGCTGACCCGTGCCGAACTGCGGCAGCTGGCCGGGCGGCTGGCCGGTTTGTCGGGCGCGGCCACGCCACCCGGCGCAACCACGCTGGCCTGCGTGCACCTGCCATCGGACGAGGCCCTGGCGCACAGCCGCGCCTTGGCGGCCCAGGTGGGCCGGCTGCTGCAACCTTGGGGACTGTCATGAGCCGGAAAGATCCGCCAATGCACGAACTGCCAATGCACGAGCCGCCAATGCAGGAACAGGCAATCGATGCCGCCACCCTGCGGCGCTGGCGCCTCATCCTCGGGCCCGAGGCGGCCCAGCCCCTGGCTGCGGCGCAGCCGCTCGATGACGCCGATGCGCGCCGCGACGCGGCACTGGACTATCTCTACCAGCGCGAGCACCGCCTGCGCGAGCAGCCCGACGGTGCAGGCACCGACGCCTGGCAGGGCACGGGCGGGCTGTCCGCGCGCCAGGGCGGCAGCGGCGTGCCCGAGCCCCAGGCAGTGCACTGGCTGGGCGAGGTGCGCGACCTGTTCCCGCGCAGCGCCGTGGAAACGCTGCAGCGTGATGCGCTGTCGCGCTACGGGCTGCACGGCCTGCTCGGCGACCCCCAGGTACTGGCCCAGGCCACGCCCAGCATTGAATTGGTGGCCGCGCTGATGGCCGTGCGCGCCAGCCTGCCCGTGCAGGTGCTGGACGAGGCCCGGCGGCTGGTGGCACGCGTGGTGGCGGATCTGCAGGCACGGCTGTCCTCGCGCGTGCACTCGGCCCTGGGGCGGCGGCGCAGGCGCCGCAGCAGCCGTGGCCAGGGGCAGATGAGCGATCTGGACTGGCCGCGCACCCTGCGCCACAACCTGCGCCACTACCAGAGCGAGGAGCAGGTGCTGGTGCTGGAGCGCCTGTTCTTCAGGGAGAACGAGGCGCAGCGCCTGACCTGGGACCTGTGGCTGCTGGTGGACCAGAGCGGCTCCATGTACGAATCCGTCATCCACAGCGCCGTGATGGGCAGCATCTTCGCGCGCGTGCGCGCCCTGCGCACCCATGTGCTGCTGTTCGCCGACGAGGTGGCCGATGTCACCGGCCAGTTGCATGCGCCCGAAGAACTGCTGCTGGGCGCGCAACTGGGCGGAGGCACGAATATCGGTGCCGCCCTGGCGCATGCGGCCGGGCAGCTGGGCGCGCCGCGCCGCAGCGTGGTCGTGCTGATCACCGATCTCTACGAAGGCCATGACGAGGCCCGCGTCATCGCCGAGACCGAGCGGCTGATCGCCAGCGGTGCGCGCGTGCTGGTGCTGGCCGCCCTGGATCGCCGCGCCCATCCCGACTACGACCGGGACCTGGCTGCGCAACTGGTGGAACGCGGTGCGCAGATCGGCGCCATGACGCCCGACCATCTGGTGGACTGGCTGGCCTGTGCCATGCAGGGAGGGCGATCCTCATGATGCAGGAATGGCTGCGCACCCTGGACGATGACGCCATTGCCGACTGGGCCAACAAGGGCCTGCTCAAGCGCGGCGCAAAGGCCCTGGCGACATTGGATGAGGCGGCCTGGGAGCTGGATGCCAGCCATGCCCGGGCCGATATCGAAGGCCATGTCCAGACCCTGACGGGCGCGGGCTTTGCCACGCTGCAATGCAGCTGCCCGGCGTATGGACCCTGCCACCATCTGTGCGCCTTGCTGCTGGGCCTGCGCGCGCGCCTGGCCAGCGGAGGGGCGGCCGATGAGGCAGCACAGGCCCCTATCGCGCCATGGCTGGAGGGCGATGCCGAGGCCGTGGCGCGGGCCTTCGGCAGCGCTGCCCAGCGCAAGGCCCTGCGCTGGATGGCACAGGGTTTCGAGGCCGTGCTGGAAGAGACGCCGGCCGCGCTGGTCGGTGAACTCTCCAATCCCGACGAAGTGACCGTGCGCCTGCCGCGTGCTGGCGGCCTGGCGGCGGCCAGTTGCAACTGCAAGGCCGCCACCTGCGCGCACCGCGCCCTGGTGGCATTGCAGGCCCGGCGCGCAGCGGGCGCACCCATGCCCGAGCTGCCTGCGCATGCGCTGGAAGCCGGCGCACTGCAGCGCCTGGCGCAGGTGAGGCTCTGGCTGACCGGCTGGGTGCTGCAGGGCCGTGCCGGCATGAGCCCGGCCTTCCTCGATCAGGGCGAGGCACTGTCCACCGAACTGCGCCAGGCCGACCTGCCGCGCCCCTCCAGCGTGCTCAACCTGCTGGTGCGCGCCTTGCGCGACGAGCGCGCGGGCCGTGCCGGCGCGGCCGAGCGCGTGGCGCCCCTGCTGGCCGCGCTGTGGATGCTGCTGCGCGGCCTGGCCCAGCAACCCCTGCCTCGGCCCCTGCAGGAGCTGGCTGGCGTGCATAGGCGCAGCTACCGGCGCGTGCAAGGCCTGTGCCTGCATGCCGTGGCGGCCGAGCTGTGGCTGGCGCGCGGAGGGCAGCGCGGTTTTTCGGTGCACTTGCAGGATGCGGCCAGCGGCCGGTTCCTGACCTGGTCGGCATCGCGCGCTGAGGGCTTTGATCCGCAATGGGAGCCTGCCCAGGCGCTGGAATCGGAAACCCTGGGCGGCCTCACGGCAAGGCAGCTGCTGCAAGGTCCTCATGTGCTGGTGGACGGCTGGGTCAGCGACGACGGCCGCCTTTCGGCGCGGGATGCCACCCGGCTGGTGGCGGCCCAGGCGGCCGGCCCCTTGCCGGAGGCCGACGACCCCCAGGTCCTGCTGCGCCGCCATCTGCAGGAGCTGCATGCAGACCCCTGGCGCCAGCAGCCGCCCCTTTGGGCGCGATGGCAGGTGAGCGGCAGCGGCCTGCCGCAGACTGACCTGCTGCTGCAGCGCTGGACGATGGAGCTGCAACCGCAGCTGCCAACCTCCGGCCCCGTCATATGCCTGGCCGGCGATCTGCACGGCATGCAGGGCAGGGCGGGCGAGGCCCTGCGCCGGGAGCTGGCGTGCGGCCGGGTGCTGCAGGAAGTCTTTGGCCGCGTGGAATTCGTGGCCGGGCGATTGCAGATGGCCGTGGCATCGGTGCGCTGGCGGGACAGTACGGACTGGCACCATCCCAGCACGGCCTGGAAGCCGCCGCCAGCGCAGGGCAGCAGGGAGAAGCAGCCATGAGCACGGCACCGAACGAAAACGCCGAGGCGCCGCTGCGCCATTGGCTGGCACAGGGCCAGGTCTGGCTGGCCGATATGCAGGCCGCAGGCCTGGTGGGTGCCGGCGCACCGCTGCTGGCCGCAGGCCGGGCCTGGGCCGATCAGGCCGCACTGCTGGGCTGGTCCGCCCTGGCACGGCAGATGGACGGCGTGCTGGACCCGCAGCTCGCGCCGGTGGAGCGCGCGGCCGCCCTGCTCGATATCGCGGTCTGGGTCATGACCGCGCAGCGGCTGCAGGCCGGTTCGGATCAGTCCTTGCCCTGAAAAAAGCCATTGAGCTCGGCGCCCGGCGTGGCCTGGGCGAACGCGTCGAAGCGCCCCGTCTCGGCAATGGAGCGCGCCGCATGCAGAAAGCCGCCCCAGGCTGCGCGCGCCAGTGCGCCGCCCACGCTGATGCGGCGCACGCCCATGGCCTCGGCATCCTGCAGGCTCCATTCGCTGGCCCCTCCGATCAGCAGATTCACCGGCTTGGGTGCCACGGCCGCCACCACGGCACGGATCTGCTCGGCGCTGCGGATGCCGGGTGCGTACAGGCAGTCCGCGCCGGCCTCGGCATAGGCCTTGAGCCGGGCAATGGTGTCGTCCAGATCGGGCCGGCCCACGAAGAAATTCTCCGCACGCCCGACCAGCAAGGTGCTGCCGCCTGCCTCGTCGATGGCAGCGCGGGCGGCGCGCAGCCGGGCCACGGCGTCCTCGATGCTGCGCAAGGGGTTGGCCGCATCGCCTGTCGAATCCTCGATGGACAGCCCTGCCACGCCGGTGTCCAAGGCCATGCGAACGCTCTCTGCCACCTCCTGCGGACCCAGGCCGAAGCCGCTTTCAAAGTCCGCGTTCACGGGCAGGTCGGTGGCCGCGACCAGGGTGCGCAGATGCGCCAGGGTCATGTCGCGCGAGATGGCGCCATCGGGCCGGCCCAGCGACCATGCATGGCCCGAGCTGGTGCTGGCCAGCGCCTTGAAGCCCAGGCCCTGCAGCATGCGGGCGCTGCCGGCGTCCCATGGATTGGGCAGTACAAAGCAGCCCTGGCGGTGCAGGGCCCGGAAGCTGGCACGTTTTTGTTCGGTGGTAGGGGTCATGGAACACTCCGTTTTGACTCTTGAGAAACTCAAGCATCGATTCTCCAAGGCCTGTGAACGCTATCCACCGCCACAGGCTGAATGGCTGCTGGACCTGCCGAGGCACCAACTTCTGCGCATCTTCATGCATCACTGCCTGGGTTGCATCTTGACGGGCTACCGTTCGTCAGTTTGATTCGCCCCAGCACACATTGCGTTACGATGCCGCGGCTCTCAAATGAAAGCCGTCCTGGGCGAGTGTGTCGCAACGCCTTGGCTGCTATCGGAGGGACGGCTTCACCACGGCATTCTTTTGCCCAGATCATTCGACATGCAGACTCCGACCTCAGCCCTGCCGAGCACCACCTTCACCACCGAGCAGTGCCTGGAGGCGCACAGGTTCGACGCTTGGCGCAGCGGCATCTCTGTACTGTTCGATGTGACCCCGCTGGAACGCGGTACGGTGCGCGGTGGCTTCCACGCCTCGGTAGATGCAGTCCACTTGGGACAATTGCTTTTGGGAGACCTGCGCTTCGGTGCACAGCGCTTCTCGCGCGGACATGCACGCGCGGCCCATGACGGGCTGGACCACTATCTGGTGCAGTGGTACCGGGGAGGCGGCTTCACAGGGCGCTGTGACGATGGTCACGAGCTGACGGTGCAAGCAGGTGATGTGGTCTTCTTCGACATGGCTCGCTGCCAGCATACCGTTGCGGACGACTCCCATGTGCTCTCGTTGATCGTGCCCCGCAGCCTTGGCGACCAGGCAATGGGTGCATCGAGTTCAGGCTTGCACGGAACCGTGTTGACCGGCAGCAGCATCTTCGCCGGGCTATTGGCAGATCATCTTTGCGCTCTGCAGCGACGCCTGCCTTCCATCGGCCTGGAGCAGGCTGACGACATAGTGCATGCCACTACCCAGATGCTGGCGGCCTGCCTGCGCCCCAGTCTACGGACGGTGGCCGAGGCTCGGACTGAATTGCAGGCAGCAATGCTGGACCGTATCAAGCGCCATATCGCACGAAACCTGGCCGCTCCCCTCTCGCCCGAGCTGCTTTGCCGGTGCTTCGGCATCTCACGTCACCGGCTCTACCACCTTTTCGAACCTTTGGGGGGTGTGATGCGCTATGTGCAGCAGCGACGGTTGCAAGAGGCCTTCCATGCCCTGTCAAACCCTGCCTACCGACGCCTGCGTGTCGCCGAGGTGGCCGCACGCCTGGGCTTTGCCAGTGAGGCCCACTTCAGCCGCGCATTCCGGGCCAAATTCGGCCACACACCCAGCGACATACGCGCCATGGCGAATTCCACACGCGCGGCATGCATCAAGCCTCCTTCCGGGACCACTCCCGCCACCGTGGAGTATGCGGACTGGCTGCTGGGGCTCATGGCCTGAGTGCCGGATGGATGGTCTTGCCCCAGGCTGACGCTCGGTCGAAAACGTCAGGGGCTTCTGCATGCAGGATGCTCTGTGTGCAACTGCACCTGGTCTCCCTGGCCTCTGAAAGCCTTTTCATGCTTGCATCAGGAGGAAAGATTTCCGTGTCCCTAGTCTCCAGGGTGGACACCCGGCCTATGCACGAGCAGGTGCACGCAGGCGAACCCTGAAGCCTTCAGCGATGCTGTAGCGAGGGATGCCCTGACCCTCGTACTGCCGCATCAGGCAAAGAAAGCGGTGCTTGAGCTGCATGGCCGCGCTGAACTCTTCCCAGGCGATCAACGCGCAGGGTGAATCACCATAGGTGCTGCAGATTCGTACCTGGCGTCGGTCCGGCTCCATCTGCGCCCAGCCGTCCTCCCGCAGGCTGACGGGGCACACCTGCGGATTGCGCAAATCCAGCAGATCGGTGAGATAGGGCAGCTCCAGGTCGTTGAGCCAGTAGCAGTTGAAGAAGTGGTGCATGACGCCCAGTGCGTCGGGCGAGCCACAGGCTTCGAGATTCATGTGCATGCGTACGTAGGAATCGCAGGGGCGCATGCTTTGCACGCGCAAGCCTCTCAGCCGGATTTCTGCGTTGGTGCTCTCGCAAGAGACGGTGTCCTGCATGCTGTCTGCCGAGGTTGGATGGAACGTTGCTTGCGACTGTAGCCCGCTTGGCTCGGATTTGTCGCACAAATCGCCGCGCCCACGCCCGTAGCCAGCCCGAAGACCACCGCCGCGGCGACGCCCTGCCGGCTGCCGATGTCGTCCCCCTGGGCAGCGTGGGCACCCCGAAGTACCGAGGCAGGCCTCGAACTGGATCGACGGCAAGGACAGGGAGCAATTCCTGATCGAAACAGCCAAAAGTTAGGCAACGGACTGCCGATACACCAAGCAGGCAGGTGCGCGCCAAGTCTAGGCGGCACCTCAAGCCCTTGGGCGCGCACGCGCCAGGGGCTTTTTTCTTTCAGCACGGTACTGTGGGCCTGGGATCAAGGAATCGGATCAATTCGGCTTCGTATAGAAGCTGTGACCATTTTCAAGACAGGCCTTTGCGTCAAGCGGCTCCAGATTGGAGCTGCAGATGCCGACCACGGTGCGCGTATTGCTCAGCGTATTTCCCGCAGTGTCCCACCCGGACCAGTTGAAGCGCCCAGTCAAGACCCCATACTCGTCTACTTGCAGGTTCTCAACCTTGTAGGAATGGACATTCGGTCGAGTAGACGGGTCCTTGCAGGTCACGGACCCGGCGGAGTTGACAGACTGCCCCGAGACTTCGAGTCCACCTTCGTAAAAGCATGAACCGCCGTTGACCAACTCTTCTTCCATCCGAAAGATGCCATCCTTTGCGTAGATGTGGATCGTCCCAGGGGTCACCTTTCTGACCATTTCCTCCGCGGTGGAATAGCTGAAAGATTTTGTGTGAAGGCGGCTCAAGTGGTCTTCAAAGCGAAATCTCTTCATCAGTTGAGTGGTTTCGCCGGGGAGCGTGATGGACGCCGATGTCTCAGTGTCGAAGACGATGCGAACAGGGCCCACGACTTGTGCAACTTCGCCGTTTTGCGCCGGACCTCCCAGCACGCGACCGCCCTGGTATTCGGTCAGCTCCCCCTCGAAGATCTTCTCGTCCTTCAACCGGCCTGCCGCTTGCAGGAAGAGTGCCGACCCGTCCGTCCTATAGCCGTAATAGGTGACGATGACGTTCAGCCCGCTTTGCCTGTCGATCTGAATGCCGCGTCCTGGCTTGCCGTTCAGCTCCCCGTCAATCGTCCACATACCTGAATCAGGCAGGGCCGCCATTGCCGGCGTAGCCAGGCAGGATACGAGCGCAGAGAACACAGCACTACGGGCAAAACGATTCATAACGACTCCATTGATGTTTGAACTGAAAAAAACGATTAACTATAACTGGCAATCATGTGACTGCGATATTCCAATTCAAGTCAAGTTTTGGATTCAATTTGGGTAATCTATTTGCTCACTAACTCTTGCATCAAGAGGCCGGCAACCCGCCCCGAAGCCCGAACGGTGCAGGCAACTCGGGCTTTTGATGTTCTGAATTCCCAATCCATGGCGACAAAGCACGTCATTTCCGTATCTGGCGGCAAGGACAGCACAGCCGTGCTGCTGCTCGCCATGGAGCGCTGCCCATCCTGCAGCATGGTCCCGGTCTTCTGCGACACCGACAACGAGCATCAAGCTGTCCATGACGACTTGGCCTGTCCGGAACACGGCGAGGGCAAGGACGGCAACAAGCGCTGGAGCCACGGCGCCAAATACATCAAGGGCTCCTTGGGCCCCGCGACGGCCAGCGGCGGCGGCCAAAACCTCGCCTCTGCTTTCATGGTCCAGGCCAACGGCGGGTTCAACAGCACGCCGGCCCGCGACCTGCGCGACCCCATGAACACGACCACCACGCGCGACCGCCTGGCGTTCGCGACCGTGTGGCTCAAGGGCGAGCCTTGGGAGGATCGTGGCTATCACGTTGCGCATGCTGGTGCCGCGCGAACTCCATAACGCCCAAGACTTTCCTCCTGGCTACCTCATCGACCGTACCGTCCCCTGGCAAGCCCCTGACGAAGACCGCCCAGGTTCGTATGCTCGACCACTCCGTGAGTCCCGTGCCCACGCAGCAAGCTGCTTGAAAGAACGCGGACCGAATGGCACTAGAATCTCTTCCAGAGTCATGGCGTAGGTTTTATTGCCAACGGCGTAGGGAGCAAAAACCTACGCCAGAACCTACGCCAAGTTCGTAAGTGAAGATGGATTCGCTGGGTGCCAAGTTGAGGTTCTGCGGCAAGCGCGCCGTGAAATTTCCAAGAAATGCAAGCCCTTGGCGAAGAAATGCATGATTCGACAATGGCTTGGCCAAGGCGGGCGTCGTTCAATGGCAGGACCTGAGCTTCCCAAGCTCAAGACGTGGGTTCGATTCCCATCGCCCGCTCCAGATAGACATCCCTACTGACGTCGGTTCTGGTGCACAAACAGAATGCGGCTTGAGAGTGGCCAATCTGGCTAAAGCGATTGAGCAAGCCGACGTGGACATGCAGTTCCACAAGCTGGCAGTCGAACATGCGTACGGTCACCATTTCGCCCGGCCGCTTAAAGCAAGTTCTTCTTCGCCTCCACAACGCTGCGCCGTTGGCAGTCGCGCCATTTCTTCCATATCGTTCGACCCGAGCGCTTGCGCATCGCCTCTTGATGGTGCGCCGAGCTCGAACTCGAATTCTTAGGCTGCCCGCGCCGAGCGGGCTTCGTCGTTTCAATGGTGCACTTGACAAAGCTGTAGGGTGCAAGCGCGCTGCCAGGCTTCCGACGGATTCCTGGGCTGGCTACACTTTTCTTTCCACAGAGAAGGGAAGTCATGGGCACAGATATCTACGTTTCGACGCTGACCGCCGATTTGGAGCAGCAGTTCATCGACGCGGTCGGACAGAGCCGCAAACTGCACGCTCCATGGGTTTCGCCGCCCAGCACGGCACAGGAGTTCCAGGGCTACCTGGCTCGCGTGCAGGAGCCGTCGGGTGCGGCATTTGTGATCTGGGAGTGGTGCAGCGATGGTTTTGCCGGGGTCGTGCAGATCACGAACATCCTGATGGACCCGTTCCGCTCTGCCCATATCGACTTCTTTGCATTCTCGGGCTTCGAAGGGAAGGGCCTGATGAAGGAGGGCCTCGCGCATGTCGTGAAGCAGGTCTTCAGGACTTCGAAGCTGCATCGGCTGGAAGCCAACATTCAGCCTGAGAACAAGGCAGCCATAGCACTGGTGAAGTCCTGTGGTTTCAAGTTGGAGGGGTTGTCGCCCGCATTCATGAAGGTCGGTGGTCGCTGGCGAGATCACGAACGCTGGGCGCTTTTGTCGGCGTAGTCGCTGCCCGGATCCGTCAGCGCCTGAGGGTTCTCCATGAACTGGTCTCGCAAAGGACGCAGCACCTTGTCATCCTGGGAAGTGACGAGACGTCGAAGAAGGTGAAGCACACCGAGGTGCAGACAAGCCCTAACAGTGGGCTTGTTCTTGCCTGACGTCTCCCCCGAAAACAGCTGGACAGCGTCCGGAACTACAGGGGCGAGATCTGCGGCGCGACAAACGCAAAAAAGCCGCATAGGTGCTGAGATGACAGGCGAAGGCGCTCGTTACAATGGAACTCCATGGTTCACTGCACTCTCACCACTATCACCTCCACGACCGCTTCCTGCGGACCGTGTGAAGTGCCGTGAGTCTCAGTTGAACCACTTCCCAGGCCCGCCAGCGATGGACAGGGCCCTTTTTTTTGCCCTTGCGTCGCCGGCACCACGCAAGGAGTTGTTCTCATGTTTGCTCTGTTAGTCCTCGATGTTCAGGTCGGCCTGGTCCGAGGCCCTGAACCCATGTGGCGCTGCACCGAGGTGCTGGACACCATCAATACCTTGATGGCACAGGCCCGCCGTGCGGGAGCGCCAATTTTTCTGGCTCGTCACATCGGTCCCGTGGGAACGCCCATTGGCCCAGGCAGCCCACTGACCCAACTCGCACCCGAACTGCAACTGGACGGCAGTGAGGTTGTGTTCGAAAAACACCGCCCAAGCGCCTTTGCAGGCACCGATCTGTTGCAGCAGCTTCAAGCACGCAACGTGACCGGCCTGGTCATCACCGGCATGAAGACTCAGTACTGCGTGGACACCAATTGCCGGGTCGCTCGCGATCTGGGCCTTGATGCCGTCCTTATTGCGGATGGACATACTTGTGCCGACACCCCCCAGCTTGCAGCGCAGAAGATTGTGGAACACCACAACGCGACGCTGGAAGGGGCGTTTTGCGCGGTCATGCCCGCAAACGCCTGGGATTTCTCGGCACCGGTTCACACCTGATCTGCGGAGTCCGCCCATATTGAGGCACACGCGAGCGATTGCAGCGCCATTCGTCTTTCAGACCACCGGGCCATGGGCCAATGCCGACGGCCTGGTCCTGCCTTGCGCTGATTCCCTGACCTGTGCTTGTCCGACAAGGGCGTGCCTGGGCGGCACCCATGCTTGAGGCCATGAACACACCTCCTCCCAACACCCCTGGCCAAGTGCCCACGTCGTCGTCCCGCAACCGGTTCGCCACCAGGCGGACCATGTACATCGCCGCAGCCGTCGTGGCCGTGGCGCTGATGATGGTGTTTGCGCCCTGGTAGGCGCGATCCACTGTCATGGTCCCGCCCATGCCCGAAAGGGCATGAGAAAGCCCGCCATTTGGCGGGCTGTCGTTTTGGGGAATCGCTTGCCTCAGTGCGCAGGGTGCGCCGTCGGTGCTTGCGCCGTGGGGAGTCGGGCCAGCTTCTGCGAGCAATCGCTGCACACGTGCCACGCATGGAATTGGCGGGCGCCTGTGGCGGGCTTTTCCTGTTCGCACTGCATGCAGAAGACGGCGGGGGCCAGGTCCAGGAGCCGGATCGGCTCTCTGCCTTTCTTGGGACTACGCATAGCTCTCCTTCAAAGTGTTGCTCCTCGGTATCCATTGGGCGCCGGGTTGGAAAAGGCGGTCGTCAGCGGGCGCGCCAAGGCGCAGCAGAAGCCGGCGCCATCGAGGGTGCGTGTTCAACTTACAGCCAGGCCGTCTCACGGTTGTGACTTTTGCATGACCGTGTGGGGAAGGCGCCGCAGCTGTTTGACAGCGTGCTTCGGGCAGCCCTAGAATTTTTGCTTCCGTTCCTGCGACCATTGCGAGCCTGACATGAACCTGTGACGCCTTCGGACCTTCGTCCGACCAATCCCCCGAAGCCCTTTGCCGGCCGACGGCGGACGCCTGCGTCACCTCCTGCCTGTTCGTTGATTGCTCTGCGTTTCCTGAACGCAACCCGGCGTCGCCGTGCGGCCTCCTTTCGGAATTTTTGAAAGAGTGCCCATGACGGAATCCATCGATATCCTTGCCCACAACACGGCCGCCTGGAACCAGCAGGCTGCCAAGTCCTGCGACTGGTCGCGCCCGGTCGACAGCGCCGAAATAGCACGGGCCCGCGCCGGAAGCTGGCAGGCGCGGCTCACGCCAGGCCCCTTGCCTGCCGGCTGGCTGGATGATGTACGCGGCCTGCGCATCCTCTGCCTTGCCAGCGGCGGCGGCCAGCAGGCGCCCATTCTTGCTGCGGCGGGCGCCCAGGTCACCGTCTTCGACGCCTCAGCCGGCCAGCTTGCGCAGGACCGGCATGTGGCCGAGCGCGAAGGCCTTGCGCTGACCTGCGTGCAGGGCGATATGCGCGATCTGGGGGTCTTTGCAGACGCCAGCTTTGATGTGATCTTTCACCCCATCTCCAACCTCTACGTGCCCGATGTGCGGCCCGTGTGGCGTGAATGCGCGCGGGTGCTGACGACGGGCGGGCGTCTTCTGTCCAGCTTCTGGAATCCGGTGGTCTTCGTGGAGGACCGTGATCCTGCATTGCGCGAGCAAGGACTCGTGCGGCCCGCCTGGCGCCTGCCGTATTCCGATGTGGCGGATTTGCCGCCCGAGGCGATTGCGGCCAAGCGCGAGCGCAACGAGGCCCTGGTGTTCGGCCATACGCTGGCCGATCAGATCGGGGGGCAGTTGGATGCGGGGCTTGTGCTGACGGGCTTCCACGAGGACTGGCAGCCCCACGCCCGTTTTGTGATCGAGAAGTTCGTGCCGACCTTCATTGCGACACGTTCGATGAAGGTCTGAACGCGCTACCTACGGCCTGGACCGGCCTTGCCGCGCTCAGGTGCGCAAGGCCGGTATCCAGGTCTGTTGCTGGGCGGGTTCTGCCACGGGCTGCGCCGGTTGCGGTCGGGGAGCAGGGCCTTTGGCCTGGGGCGATGGCTGGGCCTGCCGCACCTGCTCGGCGCCGGACTTGGCCAGCAGCAGCATCACGGCCATGCAGATCAACGTCAGCAAGAGCACCACGCAGATGGGGCCCAGATCCACGGAGGCGATGTCCAGCCCCTTCAGCGACTGCCAGCGTTCTGAGCGTATTTCCAGCGGTTCTTCGGGATCGGCCATGACACCTCCACTGCGTTGAGTGTGCCTCCATGCTAGGCGCAAGTGAGCATGCAAACAATATGGGAACTTCGCCAGGATGCGAGGGTATACCGCAGGCAGCTACTTGACCCACATCAATTGCGCCGCCACGGCCAGGGCGATGGCCAGCAGCACCAGCAGCACCAGCCTTGCCACGATGGTGACCGCCTTGCGGCGCGCTGCTTTGCGGGTGTTGCGCGGACGAGGTGGGGTAGGCGGCGGCTGCGTGGCATCCAGGGCTGCAATTCTTTCCAGCCAGTCCTGGGTTGTTGGCAGGGCAGTGGCGGGCGGTGACGAGGACGGGGACGGGGACGAACCGGGCTTGCCGCGGTTCATGGCTCCAGCTCCTGCCGCATCTCTTCCAGCACCTCCAAGGCGCCCTGGATCATGGCTTGCCTGTGCTCCAGCGCAGCCTTCTGGGTCTGCAGCCGTTCCAGCTGCTCGGCTACCTGCGCCTCGTCGGCCCGCAGCTTCTTCAGCCGCTCCTGTATGGCCTCCATTTCCGGGGCGCTCATCTGCCAATCCTCCAGCATGCGAAGGGCGTGGCACGTGGCCCGGTCCCTTCTCACAATTCACACGAATGCCGGCAATTATCTGTGCGTCTTAGCGACTGGCTATGAATGAATTGATATAGATTGTCATCGGCTGGCGCAGAAGGGGCCGAAAGCTTGCCGCTGCATGCGCACGGTGCTGCGCAGATCAGAGCAGCGCAGTTCAATGCGCGAGGAATTTGAGAAAGATCCGCCCCTGCCGCGTTCTGACCTCGGTCCCTTCGATAAAGCCCATCAGTCTGGCCGAGCCGTCCATGGAGTACAGCGCCGGCCCATCGATGCGGTAGATGAGCCTGGTCCCGCACCGGACGAATTCATCGCCTTCGACACGCCCGATTTCGTGTCCGCGCCCATCAAGCACAGTCCACGAGCGTCCTGCAATCATGGCCTCACCCGGCGGTTGCCGGTCCCCAAGTAAAAGCGTCAATCTAAGGAACGCTGGGCGTCTGAGTCTGAGCGAATCTGAGCAGTTGTGCAAAGCCGGGCCACCGATGCCTCGGGTGGCACCCTGCGCAAATTCGTGTGCGCCCGGCCCAAGCCGCATCACGCCGGCCAAAAGAAGCTGGCTGCGGTCTAGGGGCACTGCGCGCTTGGGCGCTTGAGTGGTGCGCAGGCAAGTAGAATTGTTTCATATCAAAGACATGCTGCTCTGAAAGTTGCAGCGACCGGGCCCGCTTGGCGGGCCTTGTGCATGGGGCGCCGTCCCGCAGCCTGTATCTGGGTGCATGTCCTGATTCTCTGTGGGCCCGGCCTGCGATCCAATCTCGCGCATGGGGCTGAGCCTTCTCGTCAAATTGCTCTCATTTATGAAGTTCTGCTGTCGCCAACCGGATGCGCCTGTGGCATTGCCTTGCGGCTTGCCTGGGGTCGGTTCCGTCCGGTGGACGCTGCGCTGCGGAGGGCGGAGGTGAACGAGCAGGCGCTGTACGATCTGGCCCCCGTTCTGGAGCTGATGCTGCTGGGCCTGTTGCTGGCGCTGGGACCCTTGGCCTGGGTGTGGCTGCGCAACCGCAACGGTGGCTCGCTCAAGCGGCTGCAGGCACTGTCGGTGCTGACGCTGTTTCTGACTTTCGACCTGGTGCTGTTCGGCGCCTTTACGCGTTTGACCGATTCCGGCCTGGGCTGCCCTGACTGGCCGGGCTGCTATGGCAGCGCCAGCCCCATGGGCGCCCGCGCGCAGATTGCCGAGGCGCAGGCCGCCATGCCCACCGGGCCGGTGACGCATGGCAAGGCATGGATAGAGATGGTCCACCGCTATCTGGCCACCACCGTGGGCGTGCTCATCATCGCCATGACCATCATGGCCTGGCGGCGTGCGCGCCGCCAGGGCAGGGCGGGTGGCGCCCAAGGCGTGGAAGGCGCACGGCGGGGGGCCATGAGCCCCTGGTGGCCCACGCTGGCGCTGTTCTGGGTCTGCCTGCAGGGTGCCTTTGGCGCCTGGACCGTAACCATGAAGCTGTTTCCGGCCATCGTGACCCTGCACCTGCTGGGCGGCACGGGCCTGCTGGCCTTGCTGTGCGTGCCCGCCGTGGGGCTGAGCCGGGCGGCACGCCAGCAGCAGGCAACGGTGATTTCCCCGGGCCTGCGTGCTCTGCTGTGGCTGGGCCTGGGCTTGCTGGTGCTGCAGGTGGCACTGGGTGGCTGGGTCAGCACCAACTATGCGGTGCTGGCCTGCAGCAGTTTTCCGACCTGCCAGGGTAGTTGGTGGCCGGCCATGGATTTTTCGCAGGCGCTGCAGATCTGGCGTCCGCTGGGCCTGCTGCAGGACGGCAGCAACATCAGCTTTGCGGGCCTCACGGCCATCCACTATCTGCACCGCCTGGCGGCCTATGTGGTGGTGGCTGCGCTGGCCGGGCTGTGGTGGCGTTTGGGTGAAGTGCCCGCACTGGCGTTGCAGCGCCGCGTGCTGGGTGCGTTTTTGGTGCTGCAGGTGCTGACAGGCCTGTCGAACGTGGTGCTCGATTGGCCGCTGGTGGCCGCGGTGCTGCATACGGGTGGCGCAGCCGCGCTGGTGACCGTGATTGTTTGGTGCCTGGCGGCCAGTCGCCCGGGCACGCTGCGGGCCGGGTTGCCGGTTGCCCGTGGAGAGATTGCATGAGTAAACAAGCTTCCCTGAGTGTCGAGTCCTCACGCTGGACGCAGTTCTATGCCCTGACCAAGCCGCGCGTGGTGCAGCTGATCGTGTTCTGCGCGCTGATCGGCATGGTGCTGGCCGTGCCGGGCTGGCCCAACGCCGACCAGTGGCTGCACATGGCGCTGGCCTGCCTGGGCATCTGGCTGGTGGCGGGCGCCGCAGCGGCCTTCAACTGCCTGGTGGAGCGCCATATCGATGCGCGCATGAAGCGCACCTCCTGGCGGCCCACGGCGCGCGGGGAGCTGACCAGCCAGCAGGCCCTGGCCTTCTCGGCCATCCTGTGCACGCTGGGTGCGCTGGTGCTGCTGCTGTGCACCAATCCGCTGACCATGTGGCTGACGCTGGCCACCTTCGTGGGCTATGCCGTGATCTACACGGTGATCCTCAAGCCCGCCACGCCGCAGAACATCGTGATCGGCGGCGCCTCCGGCGCCATGCCGCCCGTGCTGGGCTGGGCCGCGATGACGGGCCAGGTCGGACCCGAGGCGCTGATCCTGTTTCTCATCATCTTCCTGTGGACGCCTCCGCATTTCTGGGCGCTGGCGCTGTACCGCGTGGAGGACTACCGCCAGTCGGGCCTGCCGATGCTGCCCGTCACGCATGGCAGCGAGTACACGCGGCTGCAGATCCTGCTGTACACGGTGATCCTGTTCGCAGCCTGCATGCTGCCCTTCATGTACGGCATGAGCTCCTGGCTGTACCTGGTGGTGGCCGTGGTGCTGAGCGTGGGCTTTTGCGGCTATGCCTTCGCGCTGTGGCGCAATTACTCGGACGAGCTGTCGCGCAGGACTTTCCGCTTCTCGCTGGTGCATCTGAGCATGCTGTTCCTGGCACTGCTGATCGATCACTACCTCTGGCTGGGCTGATGGCCTGAGGGCCATGGCCGCGCAATGACAAACCGGGCCCTTGAGGCCCGGTTTGTCTTGGTGCCTGCCGTCTTACTTGATCTGCCGCTTTTCCAGCTTGCGCGCCAGCGTGCGCCGGTGCATGCCCAGGCGGCGTGCGGCCTCGGAGATGTTGAAGTCGCTCTCGGCCAGGGTTTCGTGGATGTGTTCCCACTCCAGTGTCTTGATGGAAGTGGGGTTGCGAGACAGCTCCACGTCGGTGCGGCCTTCGAGGCGGCCGAAGGCGGCCTCGATGTCGTCGGTGTTGGACGGCTTGGCCAGGTAGTGGCAGGCGCCGAGCTTGACGGCCTCCACGGCCGTGGCAATGCTGGCATAGCCGGTGAGCACGACGATCAGCGCCTCGGGGTTGTGCTGGTGCAGCATCTGCACGCAGCTCAGGCCCGAGGCATTGCCGGCCAGCTTGAGGTCCATGACGGCGTATTGCGGCGAATGCGTCTGCAGCAGCTCGCGCACTTCCTCGGCGCTGGCGGCCTGCAGCACGCGGTAGCCGCGCCGCTCGAACGATCGCGTCAGCGTGCGTGCAAACGTTGCATCGTCTTCAACCAGCAGCAGGAGGCGGGAGCTGTCCATGGGCGATTCGGGTTCCTGTGGGCGCCGCTTCAGGCGCCGGGTTCAATGGCAATCGATGACAGGGGCAGGCGGATCTCCACCTCGCTGCCCCTGGGCGGGGTGTTCCTCACCTGAACGCGTCCGCCCAGCGAGCGCGCCACGTTGAGCACCAGGAACAGGCCCAGTCCGCGGCCCGGGCGCTCCGTCTTGGTGGAGATATGGCGCTGGCCCAGCTGCTCCAGCACGGCAGGTGCAAAGCCGGGACCCTTGTCGCGCACGGTGATGCACAGCATGCCGGTGCGCACGGACAGGTGCAGCGCCACATGGCCGGGAGATGCCTCGGCGGCATTGTCGAGCACATTGCAAACCATTTGCTGCAACGCGGTATCCGAAAGAATGGGGAAGTCCTCTTCGGCCTGGACATAGTCGAAACGCTCCACCGCATGGCGTGACTGCCATTGGGCGACCACTCCATCCATGAAGGCATGCAAGGTCGTGGCCTGGGGCGCGTCGGCGCGGGTTTCGCCGGCGGACATGAGCACGCTGGAGACGATGGATTTGCAGCGCAGCAGCTGCTGCTGCATCTCCTGCAGGTCGGCGAGCAGATCGGGATCTTGCGTGATGACGGGCATGCGCTGCCAGTCGCCCAGGATGACGGACATGGTCGACAGCGGCGTGCCCAGCTCGTGCGCCGCGCCCGTGGCCAGCAGGCCCATGCGCACGATGTGCTCTTCCTCGCTGGCGCGCTGGCGCATGTTGGCCAGCCGCGCGTCGCGCCGTCGCAGGTTGGAGACGATGCGGCGCAGGAAGACCACCAGCAGCACCGTGGTCAGCCCGAAGCTGATCAGGATGCCGCTCACGTACAGGCCGGGCAGCCCGTCCGGTCCCGCCGCGCCAATGGGCAGGGGCCAGTGCACGATGGCCAGCACCAGGGTGCACAGCGAGGTGCTGGCAACGATGATCCAGGCGTGCACGGGCCTGAGCAGCACGGCGCCCAGAATGCCCTGCAGCAGGAACAGATAGATGAAGGGATTGCTGGCGCCGCCGCTCAAATACAGCTGTATGGCCAGGGCGAGCACGTCGGCCAGCAGGGCCAGGAACAGGTTGCGCGCCGAGATCTGGCGGCGGTGGCTGCGGTACCAGTAGATGTAGCCAAGATTGGTGAAGACGCTGGCCATCAGCACCAGGGCCATGGCCGGCAGCGGCAGGTTGATGCCGAAGCCGTAGTGCACCAGGGAAATGGTGATCACCTGCCCGACCACGGCAAACCAGCGCAGCTGTATCAGCAGCTGCATGTTCTGGCGTTCGGTGGTGCGCTCGACGCGGAACAGGGACTCTGAAGGCGAATTCACGCGGGCGATTGTGCGCTACCGCAGGCAGCCGTGGCGCGGCAGGGTCTTGTAGAGGACTGAAGAAAAAGGGCCACCGATGTCATCGATGGCCTCGTTGCCTGCGCAAGGCGGTTCTATGGCTTGTCGGCCGGCTGCCGGTCATTGCGCCTGACCAGCCAGGCGGCACCGACCACCATCAGCGCCAATCCGTACCAGGTCAGTGCGTAGACCAGGTGGCTGTTGGGAAAGCGGATCACGGTCATGCCCGGGCGCGGCCAGGTGCCGTCCGCCACGGGCTGGCCGGGCAGGCCGGCGTCGATGAAGTAGGGGGCTGCATGGTCCAGGCCCTGGGCCTGTGCAATGGCCGCCACATCGCGCGAGAACCAGCGCTGCTGAGCAGGATCGTTCTCGCGCAGAAAACCGCCGCGCGGCTCGCTGATGCGCAGCAGGCCGGACACCGTCACCTGGTCCTGGGATGCCTGCCCGGGCTGCGCCTGCCAGCGTGCGCGCTGCTCCGTGGGGATGAAGCCCCGGTTGACCAGCACCTGGCTGCCATCGTCCAGCTGCAGCGGCGTCAGCACCCAGAAGCCTGCTCCCAGCTCGGTCACGGCCTGGGTCAGCACGGTCTTGCCTGTCAGCCATTGGCCGCTGGCCTGCACGGCGCGGTATTCATGGTCGGCGGCCGTGATCTGCGGCCATTCGGCGGGCGGGGGCAGGGCAGCGGGTGCGGCGTGCACGCGCTGCTCCACGCGCTCTATGAGATCCAGCTTCCAGGCGCGGCGCTGCACCTGCCAGCTGCCCAGGAAGATGAAGCCCAAAAACAAGGCGATGCCCACCGAGATGAGCATCGCCTGAGCGAGTGGGCCGCGCCGGCGCGATGCGCCTGCGCGGCTGGAGGGCCCGGAGTTTCCGGATGCGGTCAAGGCGTGACCACGGCCGGTGCCGTCTGCGCCGCAGGATCGGCCGGCATGGTGTGCTGGGGCATCATGTTGGTGTTCATGTGGAACATGACCCACAGCGTGCCTGCGATGCCGATGGCCACGAAGACCACGGTGAAGATGGTGGACAGCAGGGTCCAGCCGCCTTCGATCTTGCCGTTCATGTGCAGGAAGAAGACCATGTGGACCAGGATCTGCACCACGGCGAAGCCGCCGAGCACCATCACGGCCGTCGAGCGGTCCGAGATGATGTTGCCCATCACCAGCCAGAACGGGATGGCCGTCAGGATGATCGAGAGCACGAAGCCCCACATGTAGCCCGAGAACGTGCTGTGCGGGCCGGCATCGTGGTGGTGGTCGTCATGGCCGTGATGGTCGTGGTGACCGTGGCCGGCGTGGATGTCGTGTGCAGCCATTTACAGCACCCCCATCAGATAAACAAAAGTGAAGACGCCGATCCAGACCACGTCCAAGAAGTGCCAGAACATCGACAGGCACATCAGGCGGCGGTTGTTCTCGTGCGTCAGGCCGTGCTTGTTGATCTGGATCATCAGCGTGACCAGCCAGATCAGGCCGAAGGTCACGTGCAGGCCGTGGGTGCCCACCAGCGTGAAGAACGAGGACAGGAAGGCGCTGCGCTGAGGGCCAGCGCCCTCGTGCAGCAGGTGGGAGAACTCATAGAGTTCCAGGCCCAGGAAGCACAGGCCGAACAGGCCAGTGATGGCCAGCCACATCTGCGTGCCGCCCAGCTTGCCCTGCTGCTTTTGCAGCATGGCGAAGCCGAAGGTGATGGACGACAGCAGCAGGAAGGCCGTGTTCATCGCCACCAGGGGCAGGTCGAACAGCTGGGCGCCCGTGGGGCCTGCAGCGTAGTTGCGGCCCAGCACGCCATAGGTGGCGAACAGCGCTGCAAAGATCAGGCAGTCGCTCATCAGGTAGAGCCAGAAGCCCAGAGCGGTGCCGTTTTCGGGATGGGGCTCCTCGGCGAGGTGGTACTCACGCGGGGCCAGGGCGGCAGCGCCGCCTGCGGTGTAACGGATATCAGACATGACGTGCCAGCTGTTGTGTGCGCAGTTCTTCCGTGGCCGCGACTTCCGCGGCGGGGATGTAGTAGTCGCGCTTGTAGTTGAACGTGTGGATGATCGACGCCAGCACGGTGGCGGCGAAGGACACGATGGCCAGGGGCCACATGTGCCAGATCATCGCGAAGCCGAAGACCGTGGACAGCGCAGCGATCACGACACCGGCGCCGGTGTTGGCGGGCATGTGCACGGGCTTGAAGCCGGTCAGCGGACGCTGGTAGCCGTGCTTCTTCATATCCCACCAGGCATCGATCTCATGCACCACGGGCGTGAAGGCGAAGTTGTACTGGGGCGGGGGCGAGGATGTGGCCCACTCCAGCGTGCGGCCTTCCCATGGATCGCCGGTTTCGTCACGCAGCTGGTCGCGCTTGAAGTAGCTGACCACGAGCTGCATCAGGAAGCTGCCGATGCCCAGGGCCACCAGGCCTGCGCCGCAGGCGGCGATGATGAACCAGATCTGCAGCGAGGGGTCCTCGAAGTGGTTGGCGCGGCGCGTCACACCCATCAGGCCCAGCACGTACAGCGGCGTGAAGGCCACCCAGAAGCCGACCAGCCAGAACCAGAACGAGCACTTGCCCCAGAACTCGTCGAGCTTGTAGCCGAAGGCCTTGGGGAACCAGAAGTTGATGCCGGCGAACACGCCGAACACCACGCCGCCGATGATCACGTTGTGGAAGTGGGCGATCAGGAACAGGCTGTTGTGCAGCACGAAGTCGGCCGGGGGAACGGCCAGCAGCACGCCGGTCATGCCGCCGATGGCGAAGGTGCACATGAAGCCCACGGTCCACAGCATCGGCACGGTGAAGCGGATGCGGCCGCGGTACATGGTGAACAGCCAGTTGAAGATCTTGGCGCCCGTCGGGATCGAAATGATCATCGTCGTGATGCCGAAGAACGTGTTCACGCTGGCGCCCGAGCCCATGGTGAAGAAGTGGTGCAGCCACACCAGGTAGGACAGGATGGTGATACACACCGTCGCGTACACCATGGAGGTGTAGCCGAACAGGCGCTTGCGGCTGAAGGTCGAGACGATCTCGGAGAAGATGCCGAAGCACGGCAGGATCAGGATGTAGACCTCGGGGTGGCCCCAGATCCAGATCAGGTTCACGTACAGCATGGGGTTGCCGCCCAGGTCGTTCGTGAAGAAGTTCGTGCCGACGTAGCGGTCCAGCGACATCAGCACCAGGGCTGCGGTCAGGATGGGGAACGAGGCCACGATCAGCGCGTTGGTGCACAGGGCAGTCCAGGTGAAGACGGGCATCTTCATCAGGTTCATGCCGGGTGCGCGCATCTTGATGATGGTCACGATCAGGTTGATGCCCGACAGCGTGGTGCCGACACCGGCCACCTGCAATCCCCAGATGTAGTAGTCAAGCCCCACCCCCGGGTTCTGCGCCCCCAGGTTGGACAGGGCCAGCCAGCCGGAGGTGGAGAACTCGCCCAGGAACAGCGAGATCATCACCAGCACGGCGCCGCCCGTGGTCATCCAGAAGCTGAAGTTGTTCAGGAACGGGAAGGACACGTCGCGGGCGCCGATCTGCAGCGGCACCAGGTAGTTCATCAGGCCGGTCACGAAGGGCATGGCCACGAAGAAGATCATGATCACGCCGTGGGCCGTGAAGATCTGGTCGTAGTGGTGCGGAGGCAGGTAGCCCAGGTTGTCGCCGAAGGCCATGGCCTGCTGCAGGCGCATCATCAGCGCATCTGCGAAGCCGCGCAGCAGCATGACCAGACCGAGGATCATGTACATGATGCCGATCTTCTTGTGGTCGATGCTGCACAGCCAGTCGCGCCACAGCGGGCCCCACAGGCGGAACTTGGTGAGAAGGCCCAGCACGCCGAGGCCGCCGAGCACCACGGCGATGAAGGTCACCAGCACGATGGGCTCATGCGCCATCGGGATGGAGTCCCAGGTGATGCGTCCCAGCAGCCAGTGGGCCTGTGCCGGGGAGGTATGTTCAGACATATCGAGTCTCTTAGGTCGTTTTGGAACGGGCGGCGGGCTGGCCGTCGTCCGCTTCCGCTATCTGCTTATTGCTGTGCGCTGGCGGCCGAGCCGTCGCGCTGGTCCAGGAAGGCCACGACGCGGTCGGCGTTTTGCACCGTGCACACATCCTGGGGCAGGTTCATGCCCACGGCCTTGAGATAGGCTTCACCGCCTGCGGCATCGATGGCCATCATGTGGTGCATGCACATCTTGCCTTCCTCGACGCAGCGGTTGAGCACCTTGTCGTACAGGCCTTCGTCCACGGTGGCGAAGCGCTCGACCGGGTTGCGCTCGCTGGGCTTGACCAGATTCAGGTAGGTGTCGCGGTTCAGGGCCTTGCCTTCGGACTTGGCCTTGGCAACCCACTGCTCGAATTCCTCGTCGCTGAGGCCGTGGAACTTGAACGTCATGCCCGAGAAGCCGGCGCCGCTGTAGTGCGATGCCAGGCCGTGGAACACACCGGTCTTGTTGATCACTGCGTTCAGCTCGGTCTGCATGCCGGGCATGGCATAGATCATGCCGGCCAGGTCAGGCACGTAGAAGGCGTTCATCGTCGAGGTGGCGGTCAGCTTGAAGTGGATGGGACGATCCACGGGAGCGGCCAGCTCGTTGACGGTGGCGATGCCCTTTTCAGGGATGAAGAACAGCCACTTCCAGTCCATGGCCACGACCTGCACTTCCAGCGGCTTGACATCGGTGCTCAAGGGCTTGGAGGCCGAGACGCGGTCCAGCGGGCGGTAGGGGTCGAGCTTGTGGGTGCTGATCCAGGTGATGGCGCCCAGCGCGATGATGATCATCAGCGGCACGGACCAGATCACCAGCTCCAGCGTGGTGGAGTGGTGCCATTCGGGGTCGTAGTGGGCCTCGGTGTTCGACTGGCGGTATTTCCAGGCGAACAGCAGCGTGAGGATGATCACCGGGATGATGATGATCAGCATCAGCAAGGTGGCCGTGACCACCAGGTTGCCTTGCTGCGCGGCGATATCGCCGGCCGGGTTGAGCACGACGGCTTTGCTGCAGCCAGTGAGACTGGCTGTCAAAGCGGCCGCGGTGAGCCACGCAGGCCCACGGAGTTCCTTGATTTTTAGCATGCTAGGGGCGCAACAAGAGCGCGTTTACATAGAAACGCGGATTACAAGATCCGGGCAAATGTATTACGAAGTATAAATTTGTCCATTGGACATTTTGTCCAACGTCAAGGAGAAGCCGGGAACTTTCTGCTACCTGGCGGGGCAGGCAGCGGGGTCCCGGCGATCCGGAGGCCGCATTTTTCGGCCGCGCGCAGCAGGAAAAACACCAAGTCCGGTCGAGGTGAAACCGCCTTGCGCCAGATCAAGCGAGGGCGTAGAACGGAGCTGTCAGTGAGACGAGACAAGGAGCATCCATCTATGAGCGGCCTCGACACAACTGCAAGCTTCCCCAACGGAAGCTACGAAAGCAAGGAATCTCTGTCCCGCGCCGACACCCACGAAGATGTCACGCCCAACGAGATCGCCGTCGGCGTGATCCTGGGGCGATCCTCGGAGTACTTCGACTTCTTCGTGTTCGGCATCGCCTGCGTGCTGGTCTTCCCGGCACTGCTGTTCCCCTATCTTTCCAAGCTTGACGGCACGTTGATGTCGTTCGGCATCTTCGCGCTGGCCTTCGTGGCGCGGCCGTTGGGCACGGCGCTGTCCATGGCCGTGCAGCGGCGCTGGGGCCGGGCGACCAAGCTGACGCTGGCGCTCTTCCTGCTGGGCGTGTGTACGGTGGGCATGGCCTTCCTGCCCAGCTACCAGCAGGCGGGCGTGAACGCCATCATCGTGCTGGCGCTGCTGCGCATCGGCCAGGGCATTGCACTGGGCGGCTCCTGGGACGGCCTGCCGTCGCTGCTGGCCATGTCGGCGCCCCAGAACCGGCGGGGCTGGTATTCGATGATCGGGCAGCTGGGTGCGCCGCTGGGCTTTGTGCTGGCGGCAGGCCTGTTTGCCTTCATCTATGCCCATGTGGATGCCGACGAGTTCCTCAGCTGGGGCTGGCGCTATCCCTTCTGCGTGGCCTTTGCCATCAACGTGGTGGCACTGTTTGCCCGGTTGCGCCTGGTGGTGGGCCAGTCCTACACCGAGCTGCTGGCGCAGCGCGAGCTGGAGCCCATGGGCGTGGTGCCGCTGATGCGCGACGAGGGCCGCAACGTGGTCATCGGCGCCTTTGCAGCCCTTGCCAGCTTTGCGCTCTTCCACCTGGTGACCATCTTCCCGCTGTCCTGGATCTCGCTGTATTCGGACCAGTCGGTGAACCATGTGCTGGGCGTGCAGATCGTTGGCGCCTTCTGTGCGGCCGGCGCCATCATGGTTTCGGGCTGGCTGGCCGACCGGGTGGGGCGGCGCAACACGCTGGGCACCATGGCCTGCCTGATCGGCATCTTCAGCTTTGTGGCTCCCTGGCTGCTGGGCAGCGGCACCACGGGCAACAACGTGTTCATCATCGTCGGCTTCATCCTGCTGGGCCTGTCCTACGGGCAGGCGGCAGGCACGGTGACGGCCAACTTCCCCTCGCGCTATCGCTATACGGGCGCGGCCCTGTCCTCGGACATGGCCTGGCTGGTCGGCGCGGCCTTTGCCCCGCTGGTGGCGCTGGGCGTGTCCTCGCGCTTCGGACTGGTGGCGCTGGGCATCTATCTGCTGTCGGGCGCGCTGTGCACGCTGGCGGCGCTGGGCATCAACCGGGCCATCGAGACGCGCGACTGAACGGGCCCTTGCAAGCCAAAGGCCGGCTCTGCCGGCCTTTTTTGTCGCCGGGCTGCCCCAAGGCAAAAAGCTGGCCCCCTGGGGGGCAGCGGACCTTGCGAAGCAGGGGAGCGTGGGGGCATTTTCCGTTGCGGCTCCGCCTCAGGGGTTTTCACCGTAGCGCTGCTTGAAGTCGAATTCGAGCCTGTCGCAGTCCTGCACCGATTCAAACTGCCGCGTCTTGCGCTCGGCCTCAGGCCTGGCGGTTTCCTTGCGGCAGATCTTGATGGTTTCGCGCTCCACCCAGCGCGCCTCGCCTTCGGGCGTGGACAGCAACTGGCCAGCCAGCATGAGCACAGCGAAGAAGGCCACGGGCAGGCCGATGAGCCAGGGCACGATGCGGCTTTTGCCTGGTTGGGCCGGTTTGGCGGAATGAGGCTCGGGTGTCGGTGGTTGCGCCATGGTGTGCTTGCTGTGGTTCCGGCTGGCGATTATCCAGGGCGCCCATCGCGCGCAGTCTGAGCGGGATCAGGGAACGGCGAGATCGCCTGTGCTAGCCATCTCCCCCATCTCCTGCACCAGCCATTTCTCCAGCGCAAGAATGTCGGCCCTGCGGCCCGGATGGGGCGCCACCCACAGCTGCAGGCGCCGCGGACCGGCCAGTCGCGCGCCGCTGTTGCGCGCGCATGTCAGCGATCCGGCCAGCGGCGGGCTGGAGATCGTGCTCAAGGGCGGGCAGATGGGGGGTAAGGCCTTCTTCGGCCAGGTGCGCGATGGAGGGACGGGCGGGGCTCGCTGCCGCGACGATGGGGCAAACCTATAATGCGCGTTGGTCCCGACGGGACACCCTCCCGCCAGGGACAGCGCCCCGCGTGCGCGCTCCGAACTCCTAGACACCATGAGCACACCCACTTTCACCGTTGCCGACATTCGCAAGAGCTTTCTGGACTTTTTCGCATCCAAGGGCCACACCATCGTGGAGTCGAGCCCCCTGGTGCCCGGCAACGACCCGACGCTGATGTTCACCAACTCGGGCATGGTCCAGTTCAAGGACGTGTTCCTGGGTACCGACAAGCGCCCCTACACGCGTGCCACCTCGGTGCAGACCTGCCTGCGCGCAGGCGGCAAGCACAACGACCTGGAAAACGTGGGCTACACCGCCCGCCACCACACCTTCTTCGAGATGCTGGGCAACTGGTCCTTTGGCGACTACTTCAAGCGCGAGTCGCTCAAGTGGGCCTGGGAACTGCTGACCGAGGTCTACAAGCTGCCCAAGGAGCGCCTGCTGGCCACGGTCTACGCCGAGGACGACGAGGCCTACGACATCTGGACCAAGGAAATCGGCCTGCCTCCCGAGCGCGTGATCCGCATCGGCGACAACAAGGGCGGCCGCTACAAGAGCGACAACTTCTGGATGATGGCCGACACCGGCCCCTGCGGCCCCTGCTCGGAAATCTTCTACGACCACGGCGCGCACGTGGCCGGCGGCCCTCCGGGCAGCCCTGACGAAGACGGCGACCGCTTCATCGAGATCTGGAACAACGTGTTCATGCAGTTCGACATGGACGAACAGGGCAACGTCAAGCCGCTGCCCGCCCCCTGCGTGGATACCGGCATGGGCCTGGAGCGCCTGGCCGCCATCCTGCAGCATGTGCACAGCAACTACGAGATCGACCTGTTCCAGGCACTGATCAAGGCGGCTGCGCGCGAGACGCACATTGCCGACCTCGAGACCCCGTCGCTCAAGGTCATTGCCGACCACATCCGCGCCACCTCCTTCCTGGTGGCCGACGGCGTGATCCCGTCCAACGAAGGCCGCGGCTACGTGCAGCGCCGCATCGTGCGCCGCGCCATCCGCCACGGCTACAAGCTGGGCCAGAAGACTCCGTTCTTCCACAAGCTGGTCAAGGACCTCGTGGCCGTGATGGGCGACGCCTATCCCAAGATCCGCGAGCAGGAAGCGCGCATCACCGAAGTGCTCAAGGTCGAGGAAGAACGCTTCTTCGAGACCCTGGCCAACGGCATGGAAATCCTGGATGCGGCGCTGGCCGGTGGCGCCAAGGTGCTGCCCGGCGACGTGGCCTTCAAGCTGCACGACACCTATGGCTTCCCGCTGGACCTGACCAACGACGTCTGCCGCGAGCGTGGCCTGGGCGTGGACGAGGCAGGCTTTCAGGCCGCCATGGAAGAACAGAAGAACAAGGCCCGCGCGGCTGGCAAGTTCAAGATGGACCGCGCCCTCGAGTACACGGGCCAGGCCAATGCCTTCACCGGCTACCAGAAGCTGGCCGAGGCCGCCAAGGTGGTGGCACTGTATGCCGAAGGCAGCGCCGTGCAGGAACTCAAGGCCGGCCAGAGCGGCGTGGTCGTGCTCGACACCACACCCTTCTACGCCGAGTCCGGCGGCCAGGTGGGCGACCAGGGCGTGATCAGCACCGCAGGCGCGCGCTTCGCGGTCGAGGACACGCTCAAGATCAAGGCCGATGTGTTCGGCCACCACGGCGTGCTGGAGTCCGGCAGCCTGAAGGTGGGTGATGCCGTGCAGGCCGAGGTGGACACGCAGCTGCGTGCCGCCACCATGCGCAACCACTCGGTCACGCACATCATGCACAAGGCCCTGCGCGAAGTGCTGGGCGACCACGTGCAGCAAAAGGGCTCGCTGGTCAACGCCGAGCGCACGCGCTTCGACTTTGCCCACAACCAGGCCGTGACCGCTGCCGAGATCCGCGAGATCGAGCGCCGCGTGAACGCCGAGATCCTGGCCAACACGCCCACCGACGCGCGGGTGATGGACATCGAATCGGCCAAGGCCACGGGCGCCATGATGCTGTTCGGCGAGAAGTACGGCGACTCCGTGCGCGTGCTGGACATCGGCACCAGCCGCGAGCTGTGCGGCGGCACCCACGTGCAGCGCACGGGCGACATCGGCCTGTTCAAGGTGGTGGGCGAAGGCGGCGTGGCCGCTGGCGTGCGCCGCATCGAGGCGGTGACCGGCGAGAACGCGCTGGCCTACCTGCAATCGCTGGAATCCACGGTGGACCAGGCGGCCGCTGCGCTGAAGGCGCCGACGGCCGAGCTGAACACCCGCATCGGCGGCGCGCTGGAGCAGATCCGTGCGCTGGAGAAGGAAGTGGCTGCGCTCAAGGGCAAGCTCGCTTCCAGCCAGGGCGACGAACTGGCCGGTCAGGCCGTCGACGTCAAGGGCATCAAGGTGCTGGCCGCCAGACTGGAAGGCGCCGATGCCAAGACCCTGCGCGAGACCATGGACAAGCTCAAGGACAAGCTGGGCGCCGCCGCCATCGTGCTGGCGGCGGTCGATGGCGACAAGGTGCAGCTGGCTGCCGGCGTGACCAAGGCCGAGACCTCGCGCATCAAGGCTGGCGAGCTGGTGAACTTCGTGGCCAGCCAGGTCGGCGGCAAGGGCGGCGGCAAGCCCGACATGGCCATGGCCGGTGGCACGGATGCAGCGGGCCTGCCGGCCGCGCTGGCCGCCGTGCAGGCCTGGGTGGCAGAGCGCGCCTGATCCAGCTGCGCGGCAGATGATTGCTGCTGCTCCCGCTTCGGGACGCCCCGGTGGATTCCTCCACCGGGGCGTCTTGCCGTGGGCGCTGCGCATGGCGTGCGTGATGGGCGTGGTGGCGCAATCGGCCGCTGCCGCCGCGCAAAGCGTGGTCTTCATCAACCCCGGCCGGTCCGACGAGCGCTACTGGACCACGGTCAGCGAGGCCATGCAGGACGCGGCCAGCAGCCTGGGCATGCAGCTGCAGGTGCGCTATGCGCAGCGCGACCACCTGCGCCCCATCGAGATCGCGCGGCAGATCGCGGCCCTGCCCAAGGCGCAGCGGCCCCGCTACGTGATGTTCACCAACGACTACAGCGTGGCGCCCGAAATCCTGCGTACGCTGGAGGCGGCAGGCATAGACAGCTTCATGGCCTTCAGTGGCGTGCCCGAGACATTGCGTGGCCAGACCGGCGTGGCGCGGGAGCGCTATCGCCACTGGCTGGGCAGCCTGGAGCCGGGCGCCGAAGAGGCCGGCTACCTCACGGCCAAGGCCCTGTTCGCCGCCGCGCGGGCGTCGGGCCACGCGCGTGCGGCCGATGGCCGGCTGCACATGGTGGCCATTGCCGGCGACCGCTCCACGCCCTCGTCGGTGGAGCGCAATGCCGGCATGCGCCGCGCAGCGGCCGAGGCCGGCGACGTGGTGCTGCAGCAGGAAGTCTTTGGCGAATGGCGCCGCGAACGCGCCGAGCAGCAGGCGGCCGTGCTGTTCCAGCGCTATCCCGAAGTGCGCCTGGTGTGGGCCGGCAACGACGAGATGGCCTTTGGCGCCATGCAGGCCTGGCGCGCGCGCGGGGGAGCGCCCGGGCACGATGCCTTCTTCAGTGCCATCAATTCATCGGCCGCCGCCATGACGGCGCTGCGCACGGGCGAGCTGAGCGCGTTGGCGGGCGGCCATTTCCTCACGGGCGCCTGGGCCCTGGTCATGCTGTACGACCATGCGCACGGCAGCGATTTCGCCACCGAAGGGCTGGAGCAGGTGCGGCCCATGTTCGCCTTGCTGGACAAGTCCCAGATCGACCGCTACGAGCACAGGATCAGCGCGCCCCTGGCTCCGCTGGACTTTCGCAGCTACAGCAAGCACCTCAATCCCCGGCTGCGGCGCTACGGATTCGAGTTGAAGCACCTGCTGCGCTGAGCGCCTTCCATGCCCCGCTTCCGTTCGATCGCCTCCTTGCTGATTGTGCGCATCATGCTGCTGGCCGTGGCCTGCATGCTGGTGTTCGGCGGTGCCCACGCCTGGTGGGAGTACCGCAAGGGGCAGCAGGAGTTTCGCCGTTCCATGGAGACGGTGGTGACCAACAGCATGATCTCGCTGTCGGCCGCGCTGTGGGATATAGAGCCTGCCCTGGTGCACGAGCAGGTGCAGTGGCTGGGCCGGTTGCCCCTGGTCGGCCATGTGCAGCTGCGCGTCACCTCCACGGGCGAGATGTACGAGGCCGGCGAGCCCAGGGATGGCCAGGCTCCCGCCGTGTCCATGGCCATTGCGGCGCCCAGGCACAGCCAGTCCAGCCTGCCGCTGGGTGAGTTGCAGGTCTGGGAAAACCGGGGCCACTACCTGGAGGTGCTGCGCGACTCCACGCTGCGTGTGCTGCTGGGCTATGCGCTGTTCACGGCCCTGGTCTGCCTGATGGTGGCCTGGGTGATGCGCCGCGAACTTCGCCAGCCGCTGCAGCAGATTGCAAGCTTTGCGGCCAGCCTCAAGCCCAACGAGCTGTCGCGGCCACTGGTGCTGGAGCGGACCCGGCGCGGCCAGCACGACGAGATCGATCTGGTGGTGCAGGGCTTTGCCCAGCTGCAGCATGACCTGCGCGGCCACATCGAGCATCTGGACCTGCTGGTGGCCCAGCGCACCGGGCAACTGCAGGAGCTGGTGGAAGAGGTCAAGCGCATGTCGCTGACCGACGCGCTGACCGGCTGCCTCAACCGGCGCGCCATGGACGAGCGCCTGGCGGCCGAGGTCGTCCAGAGCCGGGACCGGGGCGCGGCGCTGAGCGTGATGTTCGTGGACGTGGACCACTTCAAGCGGGTGAACGACAGGCACGGCCATGCCGCTGGCGACGCCGCGCTGCGCGAGGTGGCGCTGCGCTGCCAGCGTGCGCTGGAGCTGGATTCGTCGGCGCACTGGATGGCGCGCTACGGCGGGGAGGAGTTCCTGATCGTGATCCCAGGTGTCGCTGCGGCCCGGGCCGGGGCACTGGCCGGTCAACTGCGCGAGACCGTGCGCACCACGCCCGTGCATGTCCACGGGCTGGATCTGATGCTGACGGCCAGCTTTGGCGTGGCCCAATTGCGTGGCGGCGAGGGCGTGCAGCAACTGCTGCAGCGTGCCGATGCCATGCTCTACGAGGCTAAGCACGCCGGGCGCGACTGCGTGCGCGTGGCCGACCCGGCCTGACCGGCCTGCCCTCAGGTCGGGCTCAGAACAGTTCGATGTCGTTGCTGTTCACCTGGGGTGCCAGCAATCCCTGGGTGATCAGGTCGCCGTAGTACCAGGTCTGGTTGCGGCCATGCTCCTTGGCGTGGTAGAGCGCCTGGTCGGCATGCCCCAGAACCTCCACGGGCGCGCCCGTGCCCATGGCGGCAAATCCCGCGCTCACGGTGATGCGGCCGACCTGGGGAAACTCATAGCTCTCCACATCGTGGCGCAGGCGCTCCAGCGCCTTGCGCGCATTGGCCAGGCTGACCGAGCGCAGCAGCACCACGAACTCCTCTCCGCCGAAGCGGAATACGCGGTCCTTGGCATCGAAGCAGCTGCGCAGGATGTTGGCCACCAGGATCAGCACCTCGTCGCCATACAGATGGCCGAAGCGGTCGTTGATGCGCTTGAAATGGTCGATGTCGATGGCGGCCAGCCACTGGCCCGGAACATCTTGCGTGGCCACGCCAGGCATGGCTGCCGGCGGCTCCTGCAGAGACAGGCGCAGGAACTGCTCGTCGAAGGTCTTGCGGTTGAGCAGGCCGGTCAGCGCGTCGCGCTCGCTGTAGTCCAGCAGGCTCTGGTAGTTGTGATAGACGCCGAAGATGCCCTGGATCACATCCAGCCGGCTGGGCGAGAAGGCCGTGGACTGGGCAATCTCCAGGCAGTGGTAGGCCGTCTCCTGGCGCCACAGCGGCAGCCACAGCACATGGCGGCCATCGGGCTGCACGGCCGAGGCGACCAGGGCGCGCTGCTGCAGGGCCTGCTGCAGCGAGGGCATGGAGGACAGCTCCACGCTCTGCGGGTCGTACAGGGCCTCGGCATCGGTGGACATGACCTCATCGCCCTGGCTCCAGGTGCGCGCACGCACGCAGTGCCTGCCGTCAGGCATGGCGAACAGCTCCAGCGCCCGCACCTGCACCACGCCGTTGAGCTTGAACAAGGTGGACAGCACCGAGATTTCCAATCGCAGATGGTCCCGGTGGGCCGTCATCTCGACCAGATTCTGTAGCAATGGCTGCATGCGAGGCCTTGTCTTGGAGGAGGGCGCGACCGGCTCAGCGGCGCTCAAACACCAGATCCCATACGCCGTGGCCCAGGCGGATGCCGCGGTTCTCGAACTTGGTCAGCGGCCGGTAGTCGGGCTTGGCGGCATAGCCTTGTGCCGTGTTGGCCAGCAGGGGCTCGGCGCCCAGCACTTCCAGCATCTGCACTGCGTAGGGTTCCCAGTCGGTTGCGCAGTGGATGTAGCCACCGGGGCGCAGCCGGCGCGCCAGCTTGGCCACCAGCGGCTCCTGGATCAGGCGGCGCTTGTTGTGCTTCTTCTTGTGCCAGGGATCGGGAAAGAAGATGTGTACGCCGTCGAGGCTGGCCTCGGGCAGCATGTTGTCTATGACTTCGACGGCGTCGTGCTGCAGGATGCGGATGTTGGTGATGTCCTGCTCGCCAATGCGCTTGAGCAGGGCGCCCACGCCAGGCTCGTGCACCTCGCAGCATAGGAAGTTGTCGTCCGGGCGCACGCGCGCAATGTGTGCCGTGGCCTCGCCCATGCCGAAGCCGATCTCCAGGATCAGCCGGCCCTGGCGGCCATAGGTGGCTGCGGCGTCCAGCGGCGCGGCCTGGTAGTTGAGCACGAAGCGCGGGCCCAGTTCCTCGAAGGCCTTGGCCTGGCCGGTCGTGGTGCGGCCGGCGCGGCGCACATAGCTCTTGATGGTCTTGGGATGGGCCACGCCCTCGGGCGGCTGGCCGGTACGCGCGGCCGCAGGCGTGGAGGGTGAAGGGCAATCATGCGGCGTGCCGGAGGCAGCGGGCATGGTGTTCGGGATGTCGCCGTCCATGGACTGCTCGGCGTGGGAGGAAGGAATTGGGTTCACGGGCTCAATTGTATGTATGGCGCCAGCTCCGTACCCAGAACTGCAGCGCTTCGCCCAATGCGGTCTGTGGAGAAGGCTGGGGCAGGCCCAGGTGGGTGGCGGCGGTGCGAAGCGTGGCCAGGGGGACGCTCAGGTCCAGGGCGGGGGCGCCGTGCTGCTTGGAAAGTTTCTCGCCGTCAGGCATGAGCACCAGCGGCGTATGCAGGTACTGCGGGGCGGGCAGGCCCAGGGCGCGCTGCAGCAGCATCTGGCGGGGCGTATTGTCGGCGAGGTCGGCGCCGCGCACCACATGGGTGACGCTCTGCAGGCCGTCATCGACGACCACGGCCAGCTGATAGGCCCACAGGCCATCGGCCCGGCGCAGCACGAAGTCGCCGACGCTGTGGGTCACGTCCTGTTGCTGGGCGCCCATGCGGCGGTCCTGCCAGTGCAGCACGGGGTGGCGGCCGGCAAAGTGGTCCAGCGCAAAGCGCCAGGCGCGGGGGCTCTTGCCATGCAGGCCGTCGCGGCAGGTGCCGGGGTAGGGGCGCTCCACATGGCGTTCATGGATCCAGCCCAGGCGGTCCCAGGCGGCCTCGATGTCCTTGCGCGTGCAGCCGCAGGGATAGGCCAGGCCGCTGGCCTTGAGCTGCTCCACAGCGGCCTCGTAGAGGGCGCCGCGGCGGGATTGCCAGACCGGCTCCTCGTCGGGCAGCAGGCCGCAGGCGGCGAGCTGGCCCAGGATGGCCATGTCGGCACCGGGCTGGCAGCGCGGGGGATCTATGTCCTCGATGCGCACCAGCCAGCGCCCGCCGTGGGCCCGGGCATCCAGCCAGCTGGCCAGCGCTGCCACCAGGGAGCCTGCGTGCAGCAGGCCCGTGGGCGAGGGCGCAAAGCGGCCCACATAGGGGGAGGCCGCGGTGGCAATGCCGGGAGCGGGGGACTGAGGGACGGCGCAAATCATCGGGGCCGGATGTTAAAGCCTCGCGCCGCCCCTTGCCATGACCTGGGAGCCGGACACTGCCCCGGCTCAGTCCGCAACCATGGCCAGCGCCATCTCCAGCCCCGAGACGAAGGCATCCTCGACACGGCGGCCAATGCACCAGTCGCCGCACAGGCCCAGGCCGGCGTCCTTGTTGCGCAAATGGCTGCTGCCCAGCGGCGACAGGGTCTGGGCATGGGGCCAGAGATAGACGCTGGCATGGCGGGGGGGGATGCGGATGCGCGTGATCTCGCCAAAGGCCTTCTGCATCTTGGCCAGCACGCGGGGCGCGTCGTCGGATCGGTGCTCCTGGGACCATTGGGGGCTGGCCAGCACGGTCCATCGCTCGCTCTGGGAGCGTCCCGGCTTGGACGATTCGCGCGCCACCCAGACTGCACGCTCATGGGTGGTACGGGCTGCATTCCACTGTGGGCCCAGGGTGGACAGGCCGGCCTCGGTGGCCATGGGATAGGACAGCGTCAGCGCCCAGCAGGGTGCCATCTCCACGGCCGCCATGCCCTGCACCAGCGACAGGGCCAGGGGCGTGGTCTGCAGCAGCTGGCGCGCCTGGGGCGCGGGCAGGGCGAGTATCACTTCATCGAATCCGGTGCGGATCTGCGTGGTCGGCTCGGTCGTCTCCACATGCAGGCTCCAGCCGCGCGAGCCGGGCTGGCGTTCGAGCTTGGTCACGCGCTGGCCCAGATGCAGGCGGTCGGCGTCCCACAGCGGCGCGGCCCAGGCCATGGGCAGGGCCTGCATGTCGGGCGTGGCCACCCAATGGGCCTCGGTGGGTGCGGGTGCGGCGCTGGACTGGCGACCCTGCGCATCCAGCACGCGCAGCGTGCTCACGCTCCAGGGGCGGCACAGGCCGGGCACGGTCTGCAGGGCCAGCTCGAAGCGCTTGTCGCGCACGGTGAAATACTGCGCGCCGATGTCGAAGGCGCCATGCGCGGCGTTGACGGAGCGCATGCGCCCGCCCACCTGGGGCAGCCGTTCGTAGACATGGACATCGTGGCCGGCCTGCATCAGCGTGCGGGCGCAGGCCAGGCCCGCCATGCCGGCACCGATCACGGCGATGCGGCGCGCGCCGGCCTTGGGGCGCGCCTTGGAGGCTTCGGGGGGCTTGGTGGCCTTTTTCTTGACCGTGGACTTGGAGGCGGCGCGGGAAGCGTTCATGGAGCAGACCTTTGCGGGCAGTGGCAGATTCCGGGAAGCATGTCCTTGCCGGCCTGCTTCGCCGCAGCGGCGGAGCAGGCCGGGACCTGTAACCACTCTACACCCGCACAGACCGCCCGGCGGCGTGCGCCAGCTCAATGTCGGTGATGATTTTCCATGAGAGCGCGGCGCGTGGCGGGGCTTTCCAGCTGCTGCAGCCACCACTGCAGCGCGCGCGGCGGGTCCTGCTGCGGCGGGCAGGACCATGCGTAGTGCATGCGCACATTGCGCGAGGGCCGGGCGACCTGGCGCGTTACCAGCAGGCCGGCCTGCACATAGACGTCGGCCATGAAATGGGGCAGGAAGCCGCAGCCTATGCCGCGCACCTGGGCCTCGATCTTGGCCTGCATGGAGTCCACGGTGAAGATGTCCTGGCCGCTGAGCAGGCCCATGCTGGCGCTGTCGCGCAGGCCTGAATCGGCCACGGCGATGATGCGGTGCTGCAGCAGCGTCGCGTCGGTGATGGGCTCGGGCGCCGTGGCCAGCGGATGGTGGGGCGCCACGGCAAAGACGAAGTCCAGCTCGCCCAGTTCGCAGGCCTGCAGGCCCGCCACGTTGCTGGAGTTGACGGCCACGCCGATGGCCAGGTCGGCGCGGCCCGAGGTCAGCGTCTCCAGCGTGCCGGTGAGGATGCCGTCGCGCAGCTTCAGCCGCGTGGGCGGCTGCATGGCGTAGAAGGCCTCGACCAGTTCCAGCATGGGCGTGCGCGCCACGGCGCCGTCCACCACGATGGTCAGATGCGGCTCCCAGCCCGTGGCCACACGGCGCACGCGGTGGGCCACGGTGTCGATCTCATGCAGCAGCCGGGTGCCTTCGCGCAGCAGTTCCCGGCCGGCCTCGGTGGGCTGGGCGTGGCGCGAGCGGCGGTCGAACAGCAGCACGTCCAGCGCATCCTCGATCTGGCGCACGCGGTAGGTCAGGGCACTTGGCACCAGGCCCAGCTGGCGTGCGGCGGCGGCAAAGCTGCCGGCCTCGGCAATGGCCTGGAGCATGGCCAGGCTGTCGGGAGTGAGCACGTCGCGGGGGCTGGGCATGGGGCGTTATGGATTCAAAAGCTTTGAATGATGCCATCAATCCCGCTGTGCCTGGCCTGCTACAGCGGCTTCTACAGTGGAGCCACCGACGCAAGAGTTTTGAAGATCTGACCAGTTGAAAGGGACATACACATGATCGCCCTGCGCAAATCCCGCGAACGCGGCCATGCCGACCACGGCTGGCTGCGCTCGCACCACAGCTTCTCGTTTGCGGGCTATCACGATCCGCGCCACATGGGCTTTGGCAACCTGCGCGTGATCAATGAAGACCATATCGCCCCGGGCACGGGCTTTGGCGCCCATGGCCACAAGGACATGGAGATCATCAGCTACGTGCTCGAAGGCCGGCTCTCGCACAAGGACAGCATGGGCAATGAGCAGACCGTCTCGCCGGGAGAGGTGCAGCGCATGAGCGCCGGCTCGGGCGTGGTGCACAGCGAGCACAACCACGCACCGGGCCAGACCACGCATTTCCTGCAGATCTGGCTGCTGCCCAGCGAGACGGGCATTGCGCCCGGCTATGCGCAGAAAGCCTTTGCCGACGAGGAAAAGCGCGGCCGCCTGCGCCTGGTGGCCTCGCCCGATGGCGCGGATGGCTCGGTCACCGTCCATGCCGATGCCCGGCTCTATGCCGGCCTGTTCGACGGCGATGAGCACGCCGAAATGGAGCTGCCCCCCGGCCGCAAAACCTATGTGCACCTGGTGCGCGGCGCGCTGAGCGTCAATGGGCAACGGCTGACAACGGGCGATGCGGCCCTTGTGGAGAATGAACCGCGACTGCGCCTGCACGACGGGGAACAGTCCGAGGTCCTGGTGTTCGATCTGCAAGCCTGAGCATTCACGAGGAGTAACCATCATGCTGAACCGTCTGAGCAACCCGCTGGCGCTGGCCGGCCGCATCCTGATCGCGCTGATGTTCGTGCCTGCGGGCTTTCAGAAAATCGGAGGCTTCGCCGGCACGGTGGGCTATGCGGCCTCGGTGGGCATGCCCATGCCGCAGATCGGCGTGGCCGTGGCCCTGGTGGTGGAGATCGTCGGCGGGCTGGCCCTGCTGCTGGGCTGGTGCACGCGCTGGGCGGCCCTGGCGCTGGCCTTCTTCACGCTGGTGGCCAGCTTCTTCTTCCATGCCTACTGGAGCGTGCCGGCTGACGCGGCCATGATGCAGCAGCTGCTGTTCTGGAAGAACATCGCCGTCACGGGCGGCCTGCTGGGCTTTGCCGCCCATGGCGCCGGTGGCTGGAGTGTGGATGCACGGCGCCATTGAGTGGCCCGCGCACTGCTGCCGGCTCCTTTATTTTTGTTAGGCTACCGGCCTGAGTGGGCCCCGCAGCAGCGCTGTGGGGCCTTTTGGCGTGGATGATCGATGAATGTGGCGCCTGCCGGCCTGGAGCCGTGGCCGGCGCCCGAGGATTTCTTGTATGGCAGATATCGTGGTGGTCTACCACTCGGGTTACGGGCACACCCAGCGCATGGCCCAGGCCGTGGCTGATGGCGCGGGTGCGCGCATGCTGGCCATAGACAGCGACGGCCAGCTGCCTGCCGGCGGCTGGGAGCTGCTGGCGGCGGCAGATGCCATCATCTTCGGCTCGCCCACCTACATGGGCGGGCCCAGCTGGCAGTTCAAGCGCTTTGCCGATGCCTCGTCCAAGCCGTGGTTCGTGCAGGCCTGGAAGGACAAGCTGTTCGCCGGCTTCACCAACAGTGCCAGCGTCAACGGCAACAAGCAGACCACGCTGGACTATCTGTTCCAGCTGGCCATGCAGCACGGCGGGCTGTGGGTGGGCAGCGGCATGCTGCCGTCCAACGCGCGCGCCGCGCAGCGCAACGACCTCAACTGGATAGGCGCCTTCAGCGGCGCCATGGCGCAATCGGCCTCGGATGCCTCGGCCGCCGAGATGCTGCCGGGCGACCTGGAGACCGCGCGCCTGTTCGGCGAGCGCGTGGCGCAGCAGGCACTGCGGCTGGTGCGCCAGGCCGGCGCGGCTTGATCGGCCGGCTCCACTGAACCTCACGCACCCAGCCGGTCCAGCAGGCTGTACCAAGCCACCCCTGCCGCTATGTACAACCGTTGCAACCCATGCAGCGGTATCGGCTGAACCGGCGTTACCGGAAAGGGGCAGGCCGGCGCATTTCCGCCGGCCATCAGCGCGGCCGCCTCCCGCCCCAGCAGGGTAGCCATGGCAATGCCGCGGCCGTTGTAGCCCAGGGCCATGGTGATGCCGGGGGCAGGCTGGTGCAGGTGGGGCATGAAGTCGCGTGTGACGGCGATGCGCCCTGCCCAGCGGTACTCGTATTGGAGGGGGCCCAGTCCGGGGAACATCAGCGCCACGGCGCGTTCCAGGTGGGCATAGTCGCCTGCACCCTGCGGGTCCGCAAAATGTCCGCGCCCGCCCATGAGCAGACGGCCTTGTGCGTCCTTGCGAAAGTACAGCAGCAGGCGCTGCGAGGTCGAGCCTGTCTCGCCCCCGGGCAGGATGTGCGCGCCCGCCTTGCCCAGGGGCTGCGTGGCCACGATGAAGCTGTTGGCTGCCAGTACCGTGCGCGCCAGGCCAGGCCACAGGCCATCGGTATAGCCGTTGGTGGCCAGCAGCACCTGCCTGGCCTGTATGCGTTGACCCTGGGCCGTGGTGGCGGCCCAATGGTCCGTGCCCTGTCGCTCCAGTGCCAGCACGGGCGATCCGCTGTGGACCTGCGCGCCCAGGGTCTGTGCGGCGCGCACCAGTCCGCGCACGTAGGCCAGGGGCTGTATGGCGCCGGCGCGGCCATCCAGCCAGCCGCCGGCAAACGCGGGCGTGCCGGTGCGTGCTGCCGTGGCAGTGCGGTCCAGCAGTTCCACGCGCACGCCGCGCCGCTCCCACTGCCGGGCGCGCGCATGCATGCCGTCCACCGCCTGCTGGGTGTATCCGACCTGCAGCCAGCCGGCGCGCACGGGCGCACAGTCGATGCCGTGGCGTTCGATCAACCCGTACACAAGGTCGGCCGAGCGGGAGACGGCGTCGATCAGCCGCTCGCCACGAGCGGCGCCGTGGATGCGCTGCAGTTCGTCGGGGTCGTACTTGAGGGTGGGGTTCACCTGGCCGCCGTTGCGGCCCGACGCGCCCCAGCCGGGAGCATGGGCGTCAACCACGCACACGCTGGCGCCGCTTTCGGCCAGGTGCAGTGCTGCCGACAGGCCGGTATATCCCGCGCCGATCACCAGCACGTCGGTGGTGGTCAGCGCTGCCGCCAGCGGTGGCGTGGGCGGTGCGGCGGGTGCAGTGGCCGCCCACAGCGATGGCGCTGACGGGTGCGACAGCACGGGGCGTACCGACGAAGACGATGCGATGGAGGCGGTAGCTGCCATCGTCATGCCGCACCTTCTGATGGCGCACAGTGCTGGTGCAGCACGCGCCGCAGGAAGTCCTGCGTGCGTGCATGGCGCGGTGCGCCCAGCACCTGGGCCGAAGGGCCTTCCTCCACGATGGTGCCGCCGTGCAGAAAGCACACGCGGTCGGCCACCTCGCGAGCAAAGGCCATCTCGTGCGTGACCACGATCATCGTCATGCCTTCTTCGGCCAGCTGGCGCATCACGCCCAGCACGTCGCCTACCAGTTCGGGGTCCAGGGCCGAAGTGGGTTCGTCGAACAGCATGGCCTCTGGCTTCATGGCCAGGGCGCGGGCAATGGCCACCCGCTGCTGCTGCCCGCCCGAAAGCTGTGCGGGCCAAGCCTGTGCCTTGTCTGCCAGACCTACCTTGCGCAGCAGCTCCAATGCCTCGGCATGGGCCTGGCCGGGCGCCTGGCCCTTCACATGGATGGGGCCTTCCATCACGTTCTGCACCACGGTGCGGTGCGGGAAGAGGTTGAAGCGCTGGAAGACCATGCCCATGCGGCTGCGCAGCGCGTGGATGGACGGCGCGCGTGTGTCCACGCGCTCACCGAAGGCGCGCACCTCGCCGCCCTGGTACGACTCCAGGCCGTTGATGCAGCGCAGCACCGTGGACTTGCCTGAACCCGAAGGGCCGATCAGACACACCACCTCTCCACGTGCCACGCGCAGGTTGACGCCCCGCAGCACGCGATGCTCGCCGTAGGCCTTTTCCAGGTGATCGATCTCGATCATGGCGACTTCCTTCCCGCTCCAAAGCGCTTCTCCAGACACCTGAGCCCCCATACCAGCGGCAGGCTCATGGCCAGGTAGAGCAGGGCGACCAGGGTGTAGACCGTCATGTTCTGGAAGGTGGACGCTGCGATCAGCTGGCCCTGGCGCGTCATCTCGGCCACGGTGATGGTGGAGACCAGGGACGAGTCCTTGAGCATCATCACCAGGGTGTTGCCGTAGGGCGGCAGCGCTATGCGGAATGCCTGCGGCAGCACCACGCGGCGCATGAGCAGGGCCGGTCGCATGCCCATGGCCAATGCGGCTTCCCGCTGGCCTGGGTCCACCGCCTCGATGCCGGCGCGGAAGTTTTCTGCCTGATAGGCCGAATAGGCAATGCCCAGGCCGATCACCCCGGCCTGGAAGGCGGTGAGCTGGATGCCGACCTCGGGCAGCACGAAGTAGATGTAGAACAGCTGCACGATGATGGGCAGGCCCCGTATCACATTGACCACGGTCGACGCGGCCCACGAGACGGCGCGCACGGGTGAGAGCTTGCCCAGCGCCAGCACCAGTCCGATCGCGCTGGACAACAGGAACGACAGCGCGGTGACCTGCACTGTGACCACCGCTCCTTGCAGCAGGATGGGCAGGAACTCTCGCGCGTGCTGCACAAATGCTTGCATGGCGTACTTTCCTCGAAGGTGTCATTGCCGTGCATTGCGCGGCAAAGGGGGTGATGCGCGAGGCGATCCGACGGGCGTCCGATGTCCTCAGATGCCCCACTTCTTGACGATCTGGGCCAGGGTGCCGTCTGCCTTGATGGTGGCGATGGCCTTGTTCAGGCGGGCCAGTGTTTCGGTGTCACCCTTGCGCACCACCAGGCACACATCCCCCACGTTGGAGGGCTTGTAGCTTTCGGCCAGCTTCACGCCCTGGAAGCTGTGCTGGCGTATCTGGTAGGCAATGATGGGCTGGTCACCCAGCCCTGCCTTGATGCGGCCAAGCGCCAGGTCGCGCGTCATGTCGGCTACCGAGTCGTAGCTGCGCACTTCCCTGAAGATGCCCTTTTTCTGCAGCAGGTCGTAGAACACCGTGCCCACCTGGGCACCGACGACCTCGCCCTTGAGGTCGTCCAATGACACATAGGCCTTGGCATCGTCGGCCTTGACGATCAGGCCCTCGCCGTAGGAGTAGACCGCATCGCTGAAATCGACCACCTGCTGGCGTGCGGCGGTCTTGAGCATGGCCGCCGAGATGATGTCGATCTTGCTGGATGTGAGCGAGGGGATCAGCGCCGCAAAGCTGGTCTGCTGCACATGGGCCTGGAAGCCTCCGGCCTTGGCCACGGCCTGCATGGTGTCGACCATCATGCCCTGGATGCTGTTGCTCTTGACGTCCAGAAAGGTGAACGGAATGCCTGTGGGCGTGGCGCCCACGTTGTAGCTGGCCGGGGCGCTGCCGCCTTGCGCCGCAGCCAGCGCGACGGCGCCGGCGGCACACAGGCCCAAGGCGAGGTGGAGGACGCGGTGGACAAAACCTGGCATTGCCTGACTCCTTGGCGTGAACGACGGAAGGAAAGAGCAGGGACAGGTCACCTTGGGGGCAGCCCTCGCCTGCAGCGGAGAATTCTCGGAACCGTGCCAATGATCAATGTGGATGAATCTTTAAAAAATAAGAAAAAACCACTAAGCAATTCAAAGAAATCGATATGCGATTCTTTTGATGTGGATGCCTATACTTGCCGCCATGCAAGCACCGTCTCAACCCGCTTCGTCACCGATGGATGACGACACCAACCCCCTGTTCAACCAGTCGCTGGAGAAGGGCCTGGCCGTGCTCTGCGCCTTCAGCGCGCAGCACCGGAGCATGACGCTGGCCGATGTGGCCGCCGCTGCGGGCATCAACAAAAGCTCGGCGCAACGCATGGTGTTCACGCTGGAGCAGTTGGGCTATGTCCGCAAGCATCCGCAAACCCGGCGCTACCAGCTCGCGCCGCGCGTCATGCGCGTGGGCTACAACTACCTGGCGGCCAACCCGGTGATCGACCTGGCCAATCCGTATCTTTCGGAACTGACCAAGATCACGACCGAGACCACCTGCCTGACCGAGCCCGACGGGCTGGAGATGGTCTACGTGGCACGCTTCATCAGCGCCCAGTTTGTGCCGGTGCACATGCCCATTGGAAGCCGCATCCCCATGTACTGCACTGCCTCGGGGCGTGCCTGGCTGAGCGCACTGCCCGATGAAGAAGCCCTGGCCCTGCTGCGCCAGAGCGAGCGGACCGCGCACACACGTTTCACCATCACGGACGAGGCCGCCATCCTCGATGAGCTGGCCCAGGCGCGTCAGCGCGGCTATGCCGTCAACCGGGAGGAACTCTTTCTGGGCGACATGACGCTGGGCGCGCCCGTCATCGGCAGCCATGGCCGCCCCGTGGCTGCCGTGCACATCGTCGCGCCGACCAGCCGATGGACGGTGGAGGAGGCGCAGGCCCGCCTGGGCCCAGGGCTGCTGGCCTGCGCCCGCTCGCTCAGCAACTCGGTGCGTGCCCTGGGTTGAACGGCAGCCGATGCTGCAGCCGGTATGGCCGCATTGGTGGTGCACGCCGCAAGCGTGGTGTGCATGCCCCGGGCTTCAGGTCAGGGCTGGGGGATCGGCCTATGCAGACGGAGTCTCCTGGGCCTGCGGATGCTCCAGCTGGGGTGCGGCCGACAGGTCCGCACCCACGGCGCGGCGCTCGTCGAAGACGAAGCAGCCGCCGTCATAGAAGGCGCCGTCGGTCTCCTCGAAGTACTTGAGGATGCCGCCCTCGAGCTGATAGACATGGTCCAGGCCTTCGTCCTGCATGAGGATGGCGGCCTTCTCGCAGCGTATGCCGCCCGTGCAGTAGCTGACCACGGTCTTGCCGGCCAGTTCGGCCTTGTGGGCGCGCAGCGCGGGCGGGAATTCGGTGAACTTGGTGATGCGCCAGTCGATGGTGCCCTTGAAGGCGCCGGCATCGACCTCGAAGTCGTTGCGCGTATCCAGCGTCACCACCTCGCGGCCCTCGTCATCGTGGCCCTGCTGCAGCCAGCGGCGCAGCGTGGCGGGGCTGACAGAAGGCGCGCGACCCTCTGCCGGGCGGATGGTGGGGTGGTCCATGCGGATGATCTCGCGCTTGACCTTGACCAGCATCTTGCGGAAAGGCACGGTGTCGGACCAGCTTTCCTTGGGGGCCAGGTCGGCAAAGCGCTCATCGGTGCGCAACTGATCGACGAAGCTGTGCACCGCCTGGGCGGGGCCTGCCAGGAAGAAGTTGATGCCTTCCTCGGCCAGCAGGATGGTGCCCTTGAGCGCAAGGGCCTGGGCGCGTTCGGCCAGGGTGTCGCGCAGCGCCGCTGCGTCGGGCAGCGGCGTGAACTTGTAGCAGGAAATATTGAGGATATCGGGCACAGGCAGGCAGGCGGGGGGCGGCAAGGGCCGCAGGTTGGATCGGGTCGCCGGCGAGGGGCGGCCCGATCAGCCGCCCGACACCAGCAGGGCCTTGATTTTATTGGCCAGCTGGGCCACGGCCAGCGAAGCCGGTGCACCGGGCATGGATTGCAGCAGCAACTGGCGTCGCATCACGGCCTCGCGCACGGCCGGGTCGGAGGGAATGTCGCCCAGGTGCGTGAGCCGCAATGGCTCGCCGGAGGCCGTGCTGACAAAGCGGTTGAGCACCTGCTGGAGCTGACCCGTGATGGCGCGGCCATCGCCGGGACGCGCGGCCTGGTTGATGGCCAGGCGGATCTGCTGGCGCTTTTGCTGAATGGCAAGCACCTTGATGGCCGCATAGGCATCGGTCAGCGAGGTGGGCTCGGGCGTGGCGATGACCAGCACTTCGGTGGCCATGGACACCGAGAACAGCACCACGTCGGAGATGCCCGCGCCCGTGTCCAGCAGCACGATGTCGTAGCGAGGAGCCAGCGTCTCGATGGTGTGCGTGAACTGCTGGCGGATCTCGGGCGTGAGCCGCGAGTACTCGATCATCCCCGAGCCGGCCAGCAGCACCGAGTAGCCGCCGGGGGCGGGCAGGATGGCTTCCTCCAGCGTGGAACGGCCGGTGAACACATCGTGCAGCGTGACCTTGGGGTAGAGGTTGAGCACCACGTCCAGGTTGGCCAGGCCCAGGTCGGCATCGAGCACCAGGACCTTGAGGCCATGGCGTGTCAGCGCTGCGGCCAGGTTGGCCGAAACGAAGGTCTTGCCCACGCCGCCCTTGCCGCTGGTCACGGCGATGATGTGTCCGCGCGGCTTGGCGCGCACGGCATCGCTCATCGAAACGGCAGCGGGCAGGGAGGGGTGGGGAATGGCGTTGTCGCTTACCACCGGGCTATCAGCGGAGTCCATCTTCGGGGTCCACATCGGTTGCAATATCTGGATTCAGCCCATTGTCAAACGGGGAGGGGGCATACAAAGGTCCGAAAAGCAGGCTTTTTTCCTCCGCGCTTACCGTACTGTCTGGTTGTTCTTCAATGTGCACGCGGTTGCGGCCGGCAGACTTGGCCAGGTACAACTGTTTGTCGGCACGCTCGGTCCACAAGGTCGTGGTGCTGCGTATCCACTGCAGCGCATAGGCGCCGCCGATGCTGATGGTGATCTGCAGTGTCAACGTGGGTGAGATGACCACCGGCATGCGCTCGATGGCGCTGCGTATGCGCTCGGCCACGGACAGGCCGAACGTCGCAGGGCAGGCCGGCAGCACGATGGCGAACTCCTCGCCTCCGTAGCGGGCCAGCGTGTCCATGGGGCGCACGCAACTGGTCAGGGTTCGGGCCACCGACTGCAGAACCCGGTCGCCGACGATATGGCCGTGCTGGTCGTTGATCTGCTTGAAATGGTCGATGTCCAGCATCAGCATCAGCGCCGCTTCGCCCGAGCGCGCCACACGGTCGATCTCGCGCTCGGCAATGGTGCGGAAATGGCGGCGGTTGGCCAGTCCCGTGAGCGGGTCGCGCAGCGACAGCGAGCACAGTTCATCGATCAGCGCCTGCAGGTATCGCGTCGGCGAATCCGTGGGCAAATGGACCGCCCCGCCAGCGTGGGTAACCAGCGCGTGGGCTGTGGCCAGGCGCAGGTCGCGCAGGTATACGGATTGGTGGGAGGCGGGGGCAGTCACAGAGGGCTGAATCAAAAGCCGGTGAAGTGTATCAGTGTGTAGGCTCAATTGTCGCCGCGCCGGCGTCGACTTTTGCACCATCGCTGGTAACAGATGTTGATCCCGGCCGAGATATGAAGGGCGGCAGGGCCAGCGCGGCGAGGAATTCCGCATCGGTGCGGTACAGCCGCAGGTGCGGCCCGCGGTGCAGGGCGCCGGCGCGCAGCAGCACCTGCTCGGCCGGCAACTTCAGGCCCACCACGTGCAGCACGCCGCTGCGCTTGGCCACCAGCAGCTGCAGGCGCACGAAGGTCTCCACGCCCGTCACGTCGATGCGGTTGATGGGCTGGGCCAGCAGGCACAGGTGATGCGTCTCGGGGCGCAGCGCCCATTCGTCGCCGATGCGTCGCTCCAGGGCCGAGGCCGAGCCGAAGTCCAGCTCGGCATCCATGCGCAGGGCCAGCAGGCCTGGCGCCAGCGGAGGCAGCTGCCAGAGATTGCGGTCGCGCAGGCTGCCATCAGGATGCTGGCCCACCTCGATGATGCGCGGGTGCAGGCGCTGGTAGAGGAAGTAGCCCAGGCTCAGCACGATGCCCGCGAACACGCCCCAGTACATGCGCGGCGCCGTGACGATGGTCAGCAGCAGCGTGGCCAGGGCAATGCTGCCCTCCACGCGCGACACCTTGAACAGCTGCAGCAGCACACGCGGCTTGACGAGGTTGACCACGGCCGTGATCACGATGGCCGCCAGCGCCGCCTTGGGCACGTGGTACAGCGCCGGGATGAACCACATCACCACGATGACCACCAGCAGGATGGAGAACACGTTGGACCATCCCGTCTTGGCGCCGGCCAGCAGGTTCACGGCCGAGCGCGAGAACGAGGCGCTGGTGGCAAAGCTGCCGAACAGGCCCGCACTGATCTTGGACAGGCCCTGGGCGACCAGGTCCTGGTTCTCGTTCCAGCGCGTGCCGGCCTGCTGGTGCTCCACCTGGGCGCTGGAGGCCGTCTCCAGAAAGCTCACCAGCGAGATCACCAGCACCGGCATCACCAGGGCGCCGAACTCGTCCCAGCTCAGCAGCCCCGGCAGCTGGAAGCTGGGCAGGCCCGCGGGCAGATGGCCGACCACGGCGCCGCCGTCGTCGGCAAAGTCCGTGGCCCAACTGATCACGCCGGTCAGCGCGATGATGAAGATGGCCGAGGGAAAGGCCGCACGCCAGCGCTTGGCGAGCACGAGCAAGGCAATGCTGGCCATGCCGTAGACGATGGACTGCCAGTCGAAAAGCTGCAGCGACGGCGTGTTCCAGACGGCACCCCAGGTCGAGCGCAGGCCCAGCAGCGTGGGCAGCTGCGAGGCCAGGATCAGCAGCGCCGCAGCCTGCGTGAAGCCCGTGAGCACGGGCGAGGTCACCAGGTTGAGCAGCCAGCCGGCGCGCATCAGCCCCAGCGACCACTGCACCAGGCCCGACAGAATCGCCATCCATGCGGCCAGCGCCACCCAGTGCGCGGAGCCGGGCTCGGCCAGGCCCGTGAGCGAGGCGCCGATCAGCAGCGCGCTCAGGGCCGTGGGTCCCACGCCCAGACGGGGCGAGCCGCTGAACAGCACGGCCACCAGGGCCGGAACGATGGATGCGTAAATGCCCGTGATCAGCGGCATGCCCGCAAGGGCGGCATAGGCCACGCCCTGGGGCAGAAGCATCAGACCAACGGTGAGACCTGCCCAGAACTCCCCGCGCAGCACGGCTGCCGAAGGTTTGGGCCATGCCAGGAAGGGAAACCAGCGCGCCAGGGAATGCATGGCCGCTATTGTCATGCTAACTGGATGGTGCCGGGATGTTCGGGCTTGTCCTACAGGCGCTTGCGTCGGCGTCGTATGGGTTTGTCCCAGGGCCCTCAATAAAGTCGAGGCCTGTGTTGACCGCCTCACAACTATTCAAGGAGTAACCGCATGACTTTCATCACCCAACGCTGCTGCCAGATCCTCGCCGTGTCTGCCCTGGCCTTCGGCCTTGCCGCCTGCGGCAAGACCGAAGACACTGCGGGCCAGAAGCTCGACTCTGCGGTTCAGCAGTCCCAGCAGGCCGCGCAAAGCGCCGGCCAGAAGATCGACAACGCCATGAGCAGCGCCGGCACCAAGATCGAGGAAGGTGCTGCCAAGGCCGAAGCGGCCACCAACAACGCCATGAGCCAGGCAGGCGCCGCACTCGACGACGCCGGCATTACGGCCCAGATCAAGGCCGACCTGATCAAGGAGCCCGATATCTCCGCCCTCAAGATCGACGTGGACACCAAGGCAGGCGCCGTGACGCTGACCGGCTCGGTCCCCAGCGAAGCACTCAAGATGCGCGCAGGCGACATTGCCAAGTCCGTCAAGGGCGTGAACAACGTCAGCAACATGCTGGAGATCAAGGCCAGCTGATCGCAGCCACCGGCTCCGTTGCCCTTGTGAAAACCAGGCGGATTCCCCGCCTGGTTTTTTTATGCCCGAACGCTGCAGCCCAGCGCATAAGATGCGCTGCATGAGCACACCCGACCTGCAGATCAGCACCCATCTCATCCACCATCCCTACCAGCCGCCCGAGGGCTTTGTTGCGCCGCAGCCGCCCGTGCACAAGGCCTCGACGGTGATCTTCGAGAACGTGGCGGCCATGCGCCGGCGCCAGTGGCTGGACAAGAGCAGCTATACCTACGGCCTGCACGGCACGCCCACCACCTTCTTGCTGGAAGAGCGCCTGAGCGCGCTGGAAGGCGGCCTGCAGTGCCTGCTGGTACCCAGCGGCCTGGCTGCGATTGCGACCACCTCCCTGGCCCTGCTGCGCACCGGCGACGAGATGCTGCTGCCCGACAACGCCTACGGCCCCAACAAGACCTTGAGCGAGGGAGAGCTGGCCCATTTCGGCGTGCGCCACCAGTGCTATGACGCCATGGATGTTGCCGACCTCGAAGCCAAAATCACGCCCAAGACGCGTTTGGTCTGGCTGGAGGCGCCGGGCTCGGTCACCATGGAGTTCCCCGACCTCATCGCCATGGTGCGCCTGTGCCGCGAGCGGGGCATCACCACCGTGCTGGACAACACCTGGGGCGCGGGCCTGGCCTTCAACCCCTTCGATCTGCTGGCCGATGGAACGCACAGCCTGGGCGTGGATGCCACCGTGCATGCGCTGACCAAGTACCCCAGCGGCGGTGGCGACGTGCTCATGGGCAGCATCATCACGCGCGACCAGGCGCTGCACATGCGCATCAAGCTGGCGCACATGCGCCTGGGCCTGGGCGTGGGCGGCAACGACACCGAGGCCGTGTTGCGCTCCCTGCCCAGCATCGCGCTGCGCTACCACGCCCAGGACCGCGCCGCGCGCGAGCTGGCGCGCTGGCTGCAGCAGCAGCCGGCCGTGGCCCAGGTGCTGCACCCGGCGCTGGAAGGCGCTCCGGGCCACGAGAACTGGACGGCGCTGTGTGGCGCAGCCGCAGGCGGCGAGGGCGTGGCCGCCGGCCTGTTCAGCGTGGTCATCGATCCGCGCCACGGCCAGCAGGCCGTGGACCGCTTCTGCGACAGCCTGCGCCTGTTCAAGATCGGCTACAGCTGGGGCGGTCCCATCAGCCTGGTCGTGCCCTATGAGCTGTCGTCCATGCGCAGCTGCCCCACGCCCCAGCTGCGCAGCGGCACCGTGGTGCGCTTTGCCATCGGCCTGGAAGCGGTGCAGGACCTGCGTGCCGACCTGGAGCAGGCCCTGGCCGCCGCGTTTGCATAGTTGAGCGCCAGGCGCAGGTGACATCTGCCTGTCACCTGCGCCGCCGATGCTCGCTGGCTTCATACCACCCCACGGAGGCCTTCGGGCCCCGGTCCAGCATGAAGCACAAAGAGAGCATCACCAACATCCTGCAGCAGGCGAAAGCCGGCTCCCGCGAATCCGGCCTCGTGGCCAGCCGCCGCCATTTCGTGCGCGGCATGGGCGCCTCGGCCCTGGCGCTGCCACTGGCTGGCTGCGGCGGGTCGGATGGCGACAGCCGCATTCCCGTCGAGTTCCGCCACGGCGTGGCCAGCGGCGACCCGTTGAGTGACCGCGTCATCCTCTGGACCCGCGTGACGCCGCCGCAGGGCCATTCCAGCGACATCGAGGTGGAGTGGGAAGTGGCATCGGACGCCGACTTCAAGACCCTCGTGACTTCGGGCAAGGCCATGGCGCGCGCCACCCAGGATTTCACCTTCAAGGCCGATGCCACGGGCCTCAGGCCCGCCACGCGCTACCACTACCGCTTTCGCTGCCAGGGCATGACCAGCGCCACGGGCCGCACGCGAACCCTGCCCGTGGGCGCCGTGCAGCAGGTCAAGCTGGCCGTGTTTTCCTGCGCCAACTACCCGGCCGGCTACTTCAATGTCTACGCGCATGCGGCACGCCAGGGCGACCTGGACGCCACCGTGCATCTGGGCGACTACATCTACGAATATGCGCGCGGCGGCTATGCCAACGGCAAGGCCGAAGCCATGCAGCGCCAGAGCCTGCCGGCCAACGAAATCGTCAGCCTGGCCGACTACCGCCAGCGCCATGCCCAGTACAAGAGCGATGCCGACCTGCAGGCCCTGCATGCGGCAGCGCCCATGATTGCGGTCTGGGACGACCACGAAGTCTCCAATGACACCTGGATGCACGGCGCCGAGAACCACCAGCCGGCCACCGAAGGCGACTTCGAGCTGCGCAAGGTGGCCGCGCTCAAGGCCTATCACGAGTGGATGCCCACGCGCAACGCACAGCCCGAGATCATCTACCGCAGCTTCGCCTTCGGCGACCTGCTGGCGCTGCACATGCTGGACACGCGCGTCATCGGGCGCGACGAACAGCTGGACTACGCCGACTATTTCACGGCACAGGGGCTGGACGCGGCGCGCTTTTCCTCCGACATGGCCAATCCCGCACGCCAGCTCATGGGCGCCACGCAGACCCAGTGGCTTGGCCAGCAGATGGCGGCCTCGCAGGCCACCTGGCAGGTGCTGGGCCAGCAGGTGCTGATGGGGCGCATGGAGCTGCCGGCGCCCTTGCTGATGGACATCCTCAGCCCCGGCAGCGGTGTCTCGCTGCCGGCCTACGCGGCGCTGCTGGCCAAGGCCCAGGCCAACCCGGCCAGCCTGACGGCGGCGGAAAAGGCCATCCTGGCCCAGCCCAGCATTCCCTACAACCTCGATGCCTGGGACGGCTACGCCGTGGCTCGCGAGACCGTGCTGGCCACGGCGCGCAGCCTGGGCAAGAACCTGGTCGTGCTGGCCGGTGACACCCACAACGCCTGGGCCAGCGAGCTGCGCGACCGCAGCGGGCAGGGCGTGGGCGTGGAGTTCGCCACCTCGTCCGTCAGCTCGCCCGGCTTCGAGGACTACCTGCCCGGCCAGGATCCGGCCCAGTTGCGTGGCGCGCTGCTGCAGTTCATCAACACGCTCAAGTACTGCGATACCTCCCGCCGCGGCTACATGATCGTCACGGCAACCCCCCAGGCCTGCCAGGCCGAATGGATCTATGTGGATACGGTGTTCAGCCGCCAGTATCAGACCGTGCGGGACGCGGCCTGGAAGGTGCTGCCCGGCCAGCCGGGCAAGCTGGTGCAGGCCTGAGGGCGGACCGGGGTGCGGGCCTGCGCGGTCTGGGCGGGGGCCCTCGGTAGTTTCCGCCATGGCAGCGCGGCCATGGCTGCGCTAACTTGGGGCTCGCTGATCCAGGAGGTCCAGGCATGCAGGCATCCCCCGCTCCCGAGAAAGCTTCCGACCACCCGGCTGGCGCGCTGCAGGTGCAACCGCTGCGCATGGCCGATCCCTGGCGCTGGCTGGCGCTGGGCTGGCGCGATCTGCGGCGGGCGCCGGGCGTTGCGCTGTTCTATGGCCTGTGCTTCTGGGCCATGGCCCTGCTCATCGGCTGGGTGTCCCGTGCCAGCCCTGAATACAGCATGGCCATGGCCAGCGGCTGTCTGCTCATCGGCCCCTTCCTGGCCATGGGCCTGTACGACACCAGCCGCAGGCTGGAGCGGGGCTTGCCGACCCAACTGAGCAGCTCGCTGACCTGCTGGGACACGCAAATGGGCAGCATGGGCATGCTGGTCATGGTTTTGCTGGTGCTGGAAATGCTCTGGGCGCGCGCCTCCATGGTGGTGTTTGCCGTGTTCTTCGATACCGGCATGCCCACCACGGCCGGCATGCTGCAGGCCGTGACACGGCCGGAGAATTGGGAGTTCCTGGCGATCTACGTGCTGGTCGGCGGCGCCTTCGCGGCCCTGGTGTTCGCCAGCATGGTGGTGGCGCTGCCGGCCATGCTGGACCGGGGCAGCGATGCGCTGACGGCCTGCATCACCAGCATGCGCGTGGTCGGCCTCAACCTGGCCGTCATGCTGCAATGGGCCGCGATCATCACCGTGCTGGTGGCTGCTGCGCTGTGGTGGCACGGCGTGGGCCTGCTGCTGGTGGGGCCTTTGCTGGGGTGCGCCAGTTGGCATGCTTACCGCTGCAGCGTGGGTGAATCTGCCGACCCTGCGTCCCCCCTATCCTGAGGTTTTACGGCCGGGCCCCGTCTTGCGGCTACAGTGGGGCTTGCAACAACAGAGGAGTCCACCTGTGGCGACACCCAACTACGCCTATGAAAAACGCCAGCGCGAACTGGCCAAGAAGCAGAAGAAGCTTGAAAAGGAGAAGGCCAAGGCCGAAAGAAAACCCGACGACCATGAGGGCGGCGGTATGGCGGGTGAAGACCAGGCATCCCCCGCAGCGGCGCATTCCGGCGAGGAAGGCCGCAGCAGCTGACAGCCTGGCTGCCCTGTGCTCAGGGCAGCAGTTTGCTGAGCTGTGGCCAGACGTTGTCCAGCATGCGCGGCTGGGCCTTGGCCGTGGGGTGGATGCGGTCAGCCTGGAACCACTGGGCCGAGTCGGCCGCATCGCCTATACCGGCCAGCAGGAAGGGCACGAGCGGCACCTTCTGCTCCTGCGCCACCTTGGAGAACAACTGCTCGAACTGGCGCGTATAGCCGCTGCCGTAGTTGGGAGGCACCTGCATGCCCACCAGCAGCACCTTGGCCCCGGCATCACGGGCCGCGCGTACCATGGCGTCCAGATTGCCCTGCGTGCTTTGCAGCGGCAGGCCGCGCAGCGCATCGTTGCCTCCCAATTCGATCACCACCACCGACGGCTTGTGCTGCTTGAGCAGGGCCGGCAGGCGCGAGCGGCCGCCCGAGGTGGTCTCGCCGCTCACGCTGGCATTGACCAGCGGCACATTTTTCTGGCTCTCCTGCAGGCGCTTTTGCAGCAGCGCCACCCAGCCCGTGCCGCGGGCCAGACCGTACTCGGCACTCAGCGAATCGCCCAGCACCAGCAACGGGCCGGCGTCTGCAGCCCGGGCGGGCATGGCCGTCCAAGTACCCAGCAGACCGAAGGCCAAGCCGGCCGAGATAAAGTGGCGGCGTCGGCGCATTGCGCGCAGCTTGTCTTGCATCGTCTTCCCATCCTCCATGTCACAAAGCACTGCCCAGCCCCTGATCGAAGTCGAGCATGTCTTCAAGTCGGTCAGCGATTCGACCGGAACACTGGATATTCTGAGGGATATCGATCTGCGCTTCGCGGCAAGGGAAACCGTGGCCATCGTCGGTGCCTCGGGCTCGGGCAAGAGCACGCTGCTGTCCATACTCGCAGGCCTGGATACGCCCACGCGCGGCACGGTGCGGCTGCAGGGCCAGGACATGTTTGCGCTGGACGAGGATGCGCGCGCTGCCGTGCGTGCGCAGAAGCTGGGCTTTGTCTTCCAGAGCTTCCAGCTGCTGGGCAATCTGACGGCGCTGGAGAACGTGATGCTGCCGCTGGAGCTGGCCGGCAGCCGCGACGCCCGCCGCCGCGCCACCGAAATGCTGGAGCGCGTGGGGCTGGGCCAGCGCCTGGGCCACTATCCCAAGCTGCTGTCGGGCGGTGAGCAGCAGCGTGTGGCGCTGGCCCGCGCCTTCGTGGTCGAGCCCGCCGTGCTGCTGGCCGACGAGCCCACGGGCAGCCTGGACTTTGCGACCGGCGAAACCATCATGGAGCTGATGTTCGCGCTCAACCGTGAGCGCGGCACCACGTTGGTCATGGTCACGCATGACCGAGCCATCGCCGCGCGCTGCGAGCGGCGCGTGACCATCGAGGCCGGCCGCGTCGCCAGCATCGAAGAGGGGCAGGCGCTGGCGGCTTGATCTCAGGCGGCGACAGCTTCGCGCCACCCGGCCGCCTCGCAGGCCGCGGCCGTGAAGATTACGTCCGTGGAGGAGTTGAGTGCGGTTTCGGCCGAGTCCTGGATCACGCCGATCACAAAGCCCACGCCCACCACCTGCATGGCCAGATCGTTGGAGATGCCGAACAGGCTGCAGGCCAGCGGAATCAGCAGCAGCGAGCCACCGGCCACGCCCGAGGCGCCGCAGGCGCACACCGCGGACACCACGCACAGCAAGATGGCGGTCAGCAGATCGACCTGGATGCCCAGGGTATGGGCCGCAGCCAGCGAGAGCACGCTGATGGTGACGGCGGCGCCGGCCATGTTGATAGTGGCGCCCAGCGGGATGGAGACGCTGTAGGTGTCCTCATCCAGGCCCAGGCGCTTGGCCAGCGCCAGGTTCACCGGGATGTTGGCGGCCGAGCTGCGCGTGAAGAAGGCCGTGACCGCGCTCTCGCGCAGGCAGGTCAGCACCAGGGGATAGGGATTGCGGCGCGTCTGCGTCCAGACGATGAACGGATTGACCACCAGGGCCACGAAGAGCATGCAGCCCAGCAGCACGGCCAGCAGGTGGGCATAGTCCAGCAGCTTTTCCAGGCCCGACTGGGCAAAGGTGCCCGCCACCAGGCCGAAGATGCCCAGCGGCGCCAGGCGGATCACGCCCTGGATCACGCGGGTGATGGCCTGGCCCAGGTCATGCATCACGGCGCGCGTGGTCTCAGAGGCGTGGCGCAGGGCCAGGCCCATGGCCACTGCCCAGGCAAGGATGCCGATGTAGTTGGCATTCATCAGCGCGCGTACCGGGTTGTCGAAGGCGCTTTGCACCAGGGCCATCAGCACTTCACCAATGCGCCCAGGCGCGCCCTGGGCGGGGGCGGCGTCTTTGAACTGGATGGTGGACGGGAAGGCCATGCTTGCCACCACGGCCACCACGGCCGCGGCAAAGGTGCCCAGCACATACAGCCACAGGATGGGCCGTATCTGCGTGGCGTGGCCGGGCCGGTGGTTGCTGGTGGCCGAGACCACCAGCAGCAGCACCAGGACAGGGGCAACGGCCTTGAGGGCGGAGATGAACAGCGTCCCAAGCAGGGATACGGACTGGGCGGCCTCGGGCCAGAGCCAGGCCAACAGGCCGCCGGCGACCAGACTGATGGCGATCTGGCCCACCAGGCTGGTGCGGGCAAGCCAGGCAAGAAAGGCTTTGAGCATGATGGTTGAGAAAGAAATGGAAAAACAGGGCGATGAAAAATGCAAAGCGGCATGCCCGTGGCTTCGGTGCATGCCGCAATGAGAGGGGCCCGCTGGAAAGCGGCCAACCCGCGCAGTGTAGCGGCTACGTAAAAACCACAGGAGCCGTTGCGTGCAGACGGGCTTCGTCCGGCGGGTGCCGGGGCTGCGCCCAATTGGCGGGATAATCGCGCCCCATGTCGTCCCCCAAAGTTCTCTTCGGCTTCCACGCCGTCGGCGTGCGCATGAAGACCGCGCCCCAATCCATCATCGAGGTCTACTACGAGGCCACGCGCCGTGATGCGCGCATGCGCCAGTTCCTCGACCGCGCCAAGTCGGCCGGCGTCCGGCTGATCGAGGCCGACGGTGAACGCCTGGCCAAGCTCGCCGGCAGCCACGGCCACCAGGGCGTGGCCGCGCGCGTGGAGGCGGTGGCACAGGTGCATTCGCTGGATGAACTGCTGGAGCAGCTGGAGGCCGATGGCGTTAGCAACCCGCTGCTGCTGGTGCTGGACGGCGTGACCGATCCGCACAACCTCGGCGCCTGCCTGCGCGTGGCCGATGGCGCAGGCGCCCATGCGGTGATTGCCCCCAAGGACCATGCGGTGGGCGTGAACGCCACCGTGGCCAAGGTGGCCAGCGGCGCGGCCGAGACCGTGCCCTATTTCATGGTCACCAATCTGGCGCGCACGCTCAACGAGCTCAAGGAGCGCGACATCTGGATCATCGGCACCAGCGACGATGCGCCCAAGACCCTGTACGAGGTGGACCTCAAGGGCCCCACGGCCCTGGTGCTGGGCGCAGAAGGCGACGGCATGCGCCAGCTCACGCGCAAGACCTGCGACGAGCTGATCGGCATTCCCATGATGGGCGCCGTCTCCAGCCTCAATGTGTCCGTGGCCAGCGGCGTGTGCCTGTACGAGGCGCTGCGCCAGCGCGGCCTGGGCACCACGCCTGCCGTATCCGCCGTCCCGGCCGACCAGATCTAGGCTGGCGCGCCGCCGGCGCCCAGCTCCACCACGCTCTCGAAGCCGCCCCAGAACATGCGCTTGGCGTCGAAGGGCATGGTGGCCGGGTCCATGGAGGCAATGCGCGGGTCCTTCATGACGGCGGCATTGATGCGGTCGCGCTCCGCGCGCGAAGCATAGACGATCCATGAAAAGAACACGATCTCGCCTTCCTTGAGCTGCACGGCCTGGGGAAACGAGGTCAGCTTGCCCATGGGCACGTCGTCGCCCGCGCATTCCCAGTACTGCAGCGCGCCGTATTCCATCCAGACCTTGCCTGCGGCCTCGGCCACCTCGCGGTAGGCCTGCAGGTTGGCCCGGGGAACGGGCAGTACGAATCCGTCGATGTAGTGCATGGTGCTCTCCTGGTGAAAACCGGCGTCAGAGCCGGGCTGCGAGTTCCGCCAACTGGTCTGCGCACTGGCCCCAGCCGCTGTGAAAGCCCATGGCCTCGTGCTGGGCGCGGTCGGCGGCATTCCAATGGCGCACCCGGGCGGTATAGCGGGTCTGGCTGCCTTCGGGGTCGAAGGTGACGATGCCCGTCATGAAGGGCTTGTCGGCTGGCACCCAGCCTTGGGTGAAGGCGTCGGTGAAGACCAGGCGCCGGTTGGGAATGACTTCCAGGTAGACACCGCTGCCGGGCATCTCCTGGCCTTCGGGGCTGCGCATGACGATGAGGCTGTGGCCGCCGGGCCGCACGTCGTTGTCCACCCGGGCCACGCTCCAGGGGCTGGGTGCAAACCATTGCTGGATCAGCGCCGGCTCGGTCCAGCAGCGGTAGAGCCTGTCGGCGGGGATGTCGAACAGGCGCGTGAGCACCAGGTCGTTGGCGTGTTCGGGAAGGTCTTGTGCTGTCATGGTGCTCCTCATTGCATGGAGTGCAGGCCGATGCGGTTGCCCTCGGTGTCCACCACGACGGCGCAGTGGCCGTGGGGGCCGATGGAGAATTTGGCCTGCTCGATGCGCCCGCCTGCGGCCTCGACGCGGCCCTGTTCTATGGCGCAGTCCTCGCAGCCGAAATAGACCAGCGTGCCGCCGCCCCCGGAAGGTGCGCCGTCCATCCGCACCAGCATTCCGCTCGCGCCGGGGCCTGTCATGTCCATCGGAAAGGACAGCATCTCCTGGCTGTCGGAGCCATCGGGCGCGGGCAGGTGCTCCAGCTTGCCCTGGAAGACGGTTTCATAGAACCGGCGCGCACGCGCCATGTCCTGCACATGGATCTCGAACCAGACGACGGGATTGGCGTTCATGAGGACTCCTTCGTGGGTGACAGAGGCAATGTGTCGGCCGGCCTTGTTCAGGCCTCGCCCTTGACGTTGACCATCCAGGGTGTGTTGAAGCGGTCCGTCACCATGCCAAAGCCCGGCGACCAGAACGTGGCCTGGAAGGGCATGGTCACCTTGCCGCCTTCGGCCAGCGCGTTGAAGATGCGGCCACCCTCGGTGGCGTCGTCCACGCCGATCGAGATCCACATGCCCTGGGCCTGCTGGTAGCCGCCGCCACCGCAGTTGTCGGTGGCGTCCGAGGCCATCAGCGCCTGGTCCTTGATCTGCAGGTGGGCATGCATGATCAGGCGCTTGTCGGCCTCGGGCATCTGCTCCATGCCCGGCGTCTCGCCAAAGGTGCTCTGGTGCACGATGGTGCCGCCGAACAGCCTGGCGTAGAAGGCGAAAGCCTCGGCGCAGTTGCCGTTGAAGTTCAGATAGGGGATGAATTGCATGGAACGCTCCTGGGAGGGACGGTGGCGAGGGGAGTGGAGGAACGGGAGGACGGGACGACGGGAGGAGGGGACCAGGAGGCTTCAGCCGCCGTCATGCGCGCGCTCAAGAGCGGCGATGTCCAGCTTTTGCATGCCGAGCAGGGCCTGCATCACGCGCTGGGCGGCGGCCATGTCGGGGCCTCCCATCCAGCTGGCCATCTGGGACGGAACGATTTGCCACGACAGGCCATGGCGGTCCTTGAGCCAGCCGCATTGACGCGCCGCCGGGTCGCCGCCCTCGGACAGGGCGCCCCAGTAGTGGTCTATCTCGTCCTGTGTATCGCAACTGACCATCAGCGAGACGGCCTCGTTGAAGCGGAACATGGGGCCGCCGTTGAGCGCCAGAAAGGGCTGGCCTTCCAGCTCGAATTGCACCGTCATCACGCTGCCCGCCGGCCTGCCGTGGATGTCGTGGCCTGCTTCGCCGTAGCGCGCAATGGCCGTGATGCGGGAATCGGGAAAGACTTCGGTATAGAAGCGCGCCGCCTGCTCGCCCTGGTTGTCGAACCAGAGGCAGGGCTGTATGCGGCCGGTGTGCAAAGCCATGCTTGTCTCCTTGGTGACGGTGATAACCGTTTCATGCCGTTCGATGCCGGCTTTTTATCGATTTCTGCCCGGCGTGTGTACGCCGTTCACATATGCTAGGGACTAAAATGGACGCTGTCCACATCAAGCGCTGTCAGCTTCGGTGTCAAGCTGTAAATCGGCGGGGCCGGGCTGTCTTCCCTCTCGGGTGATGTGGCCACGCAGAAAAAAGGAAGCAAAACAGTGACGCAGCGACGTGTCAGGCGTGAGTCATATCACCATGGCGACCTGCGCCAGGCCCTGGTCGAGGCTGGCCTGGCGCTGGCGCGTGAAGGCGGTCCCCAGGCGATCGTGCTGCGCGAGGCCACGCGCCGTGCGGGCGTGGCGCCCAATGCAGCCTATCGTCACTTTGCCAACCGCCAGGCGCTGTTTGATGCCGTGCGCGCTGCGGCCCTGGGCGCACTGGCCGCAGCCATCGAGGCCGAAATGGCCCAGGCGCGCACCCTGCCCGATGTGCTGCAGCGCTCACGCGCGCTGCTGGCTGCCGTGGGGCGCGGCTATCTGGGCTTTGCCCAGACGGAGACCGGCTGGTTTCGCACGGCCTTTGCTTCGGTCGAGTACGACGTGGACCTGCCGCCCGACACCACGCGTGCAGCGGCCATGGGACTGAACCCGTTCGAGCTGCTGGGCTATGCGCTGGACAGCATGGCCGAGGCCGGCGTGCTGCCTGCCGAGCGCCGGCCCCAGGCCGAGTTCCTGGCCTGGTCCGCGGTGCACGGCATGGCCTTGCTGGTGATAGACGGGCCGCTGCGCCACGCCACCGCCGAGCAGCGGCGCGCGCTGGCGCTGCGCCTGCTGGAGATGGTGGAAAAAGGCATTTGATGCGTGGCGGGGCGACACTACCTCACAATGGCCTGCCTTTTTTCCATCGCCGCCCCGATGCCCGACGAACATTCCCTTTCCTCGCCTTCCCCCGCCGAGCCTAAACTGGCCGGCCAGGGCGAGCTGCGCGACCGCATCGCGCGTGCAGCCCATATCGCGGTGCTCACGGGCGCAGGCGTCAGCGCCGAATCCGGCGTACCCACCTTTCGCGACGACAAGAACAGCTACTGGGCACAGTTCAACCCGCAGGACATGGCCAGCGAGGCAGGCTTTCGCGCGCATCCGCAGCGCGTCTGGCAGTGGTATGCGCACCGGCGCGAAGCCGTGGCTGCGGTGCAGCCCAACGCCGGCCACCATGCGCTGGCGCAATGGGCCTTGCGCCACCCGGGCCGCATGACGCTGGTCACGCAGAACGTCGATGGCCTGCACCAGCGCGCAGGCAGCCCCGGCGTGCTGTGCCTGCATGGTGAGCTGATGCGGGACCGATGGCTGGAAAGGCCGCGCGCATGCTGCGATCTGGCCCAGGTGAAGCCGGGCGAGCCGCCGCAGTGCGCCGTCTGCGGCAACCTGGTGCGCCCGGGCGTGGTCTGGTTCGGCGAGTCCCTGCCCATGGGCGTGTGGCAGGCCGCCGAGGCGGCGGTGCAGCACTGCGATGTGCTGCTGGTGGTGGGCACATCGGGCGCCGTGTACCCGGCTGCAGGGCTGGCGCGAATCGCACGCAGGGCGGGCGCACATGTGGCCGTGATCAATCCCGCACCGTCCGAGCTGGATGACGCGGCCCACCAATGCCTGCGCGGCCCGTCGGCACAGGTGCTGCCGCTGCTGCTGGGCGACTGAAGGCGGAGGGGCAGGCCGCCCGACGCGGCCCAGGGGGAGGGAAGGGGCTTGCGCCATGGCGGCTCCTTTTGACGCACAACCGGGGCAGTCCCCTCCCTCTCGCGCATCCGCTCAGATCCAGCCCAGCGCTCCCAGCGCCGCGCCGGCGCCCAGCAGCCACAGCAGGTGAATGCGCGTGCGCCAGACCAGCAGGGCGCAGACCAGGGTCAGCAGCCACAGGCGCCAATCCTGGGCGGGGCGGCCGCTGCCCGTGCCCAGCAGCCAGCCCGTGGCCAGCAGCAGGCCGATGACCAGAGGGCCCATGCCCTGCTTGAAGGCCCGCACGCCGCGCCGGTTCCTGTTGCGCTGGCCCCAGCGCGATGCCTGCCAGGCCAGCAGCGAACTTGGCAAGAGGATGCCGATCATGCAGATGGTCACCCCCAGTGCTCCAAAGGCCCAGGCCAGCAGGCCCGTGCCTCCGCCTGCGTTCAGGCCCAGGTTCCATCCCAGCAAGGCGATGAACAGCACATTGGGCCCGGGCGCCGCCTGGGCAATGGCGATGGAGGAGCTGAATTGCGCCTCGCTGAGCCAGCCATGGCCATCGACCAGAAAACGGTGCATGTCAGGCGCCGTGGCAATGGCCCCGCCCACGGCCATCAGCGACAGCGTCAGGAAATACAGCAGCAACTGCAACCAGTCGGCGGGCTGCAGGCTCAGTGCAATCTGGTGGGCAGCATTCATGGCGTGAGCTTTCTCCAGGTCAGCACGCAGCCCGCGCCGCCGACCACCAGCAGCACCCAGGCCAGCGGAATGCGCATCACCGCCATGGCAATGAACGAGGCCAGCGCCAGGCCCGCGCTGCACCAGCGCCCCAGCGGGTGGCGGCTCAGCGTGCTGGCCAGCTTCAGGCCCATGCCCGCCACCAGGCCGGCTGCGACGGCGCCCATGCCGCGCAGCGCGCCGGCCACGGCGGGGTGGTCGGCCAGCTGGGAATAGATCACGGTCAGCGTCAGCACCAGCAGCATGGGAAAGCACAGCATGCCGCACACGGCCACCACGGCACCGCGCCAGCCGAAGTAGCGCTCGCCAATGGTGATGGACAGGTTGACCACATTGGGGCCGGGCATGATCTGGGCCACGGCCCAGTCCTCCACAAACTCTTCATTGGTCAGCCAGCGCTTGTTCTCGACCAGCTCGCGCTGTACCACGGCCAGCACACCGCCAAAGCCCTGCAGGGCCAGCCAGGTGAAGGACCAGAACAGATCGCGCAGATTGACGGGGGCGGGACGCCGGGCCGGCACATCGGCGGGGTCGTGTGGCGGGTGGGCCTGGGGCGGCGATGCGGGCATGTTCTGGCTTGTGTCTGAGCCGCCCGGGCAGGGCCCCGGGAGGGCATCGCTGTTGTCGTGGGGGAACCGCGCGGGCCGGTCCTGTCTTCGTGCCTGCCGCCGGGGCGGCACGCACGGAATGTTAATCCTGCGCAGCGGCCTTGTCGGCAGCGGCCCCATCGGCAACGGCGATGGGGGCATTGCAAGCGCAGATGGCTTGCTGCCGGCATGCGCCCAGGCCTGCCCGCCGGCCTGTCTGAACAGGAGTAGATTCTCTCCACCCACACAACCCGAGGATCTCCGACATGGACATGGATTGGAGCAAGGCGCTGCAGGAAAGCCTGGTCTGGCTGGCGGCGGCCTCAGTGATCACCGTCGTGGCTTTCGCGGCCGTGGCGCTGCTGGTGGTTCGATTCACCCGCTGGGGTCGGCAGTTCTGGCAGCTGGCCGGCCCGTTCCTGCACCCCAGAAACAGCTGGTGGCCGCTGCTGGTGTTCACGCTGCTGCTGGTGCTGGCCCTGGTCTCGGTGCGCATGAACGTGCTGTTTTCCTACTGGTACAACGGCTTCTACAGCGCGCTGCAGGAACTGGACCAGAAGGGCTTTTGGCGCTTCCTGGGTATCTTTGCGGTGCTGGCCACGGTCCACATCCTGCGCGAGCTGTTCAATTTCTATGTGAACCAGGCGTTCCGCATCCGCTGGCGGGTGTGGCTCAACGAGCGCGTGACCACCGACTGGATGCGCGGCGATGCCTACTATCGCAGCCACTTCCTGGACGAGCCGGTGGACAACCCCGACCAGCGCATCGAGCTGGATGTGAACACCTTTGTCTCGAACTCGCTGACCCTGGCGCTGGGTGCCGTCAGCGCGGTGGTCTCGCTGGTGGCGTTCACGGGCATTCTCTGGGGGCTGTCTGCCCCGATTGCCGTGGCGGGCGTGGAGGTTCCGCGGGCCATGGTCTTTGCGGTCTACATCTATGTGATCATCGCCACGCTGATCGCCTTTCGCCTGGGCCAGCCGCTGATCCGGCTGAACTTCCTGAACGAGAGGCTGACCGCCAACTTCCGCTACGCCCTGGTGCGCGTGCGCGAATACGCGGAGAACATCGCCTTCTACCAGGGCGCGGCCATCGAGCGCAACACGCTTTTGACGCGATTCTCGGCATTGATCGCCAATGTCTGGGCCCTGGTCTACCGCAGCCTGAAGTTCGACGGCTTCAACCTCACCGTCAACCAGGTGGCCGTGGTCTTTCCCTTTCTGCTGCAGGCGCCGCGCTTTTTCAGCGGTGCCATCAAGCTCGGTGATGTGATGCAGACCTCGCAGGCCTTTGGGCAGGTGCAGGATGCGCTGTCCTTCTTCCGAACCTCCTACGACACTTTCGCCCAGTACCGCGCTGCGCTGGATCGCCTGTGCGGCTTTCTGGATGCCAATGCGCAGACCCGCGAACTGCCCCAGGTCGTCCACAGAGAGCAGCCCGGCGCCCTGGACATCGAGCACCTGCAGGTCAGCCGCCCGGACGGCCACCACCTGCTCAGCGGCCTGCAACTGAAGCTCATTCCCGGCCAGGCGCTGCTGATCAAGGGGCCTTCGGGCAGTGGCAAGACCACCTTGCTGCGGTCCATTGCCGGCCTGTGGCCGCATGCCCAGGGCACGGTGGGCCGCCCGGGCGGCCACCAGGCGCTGTTCCTGTCGCAGCGCCCGTATCTGCCGCTGGGCGACCTGCGCACGGCCATTGCCTATCCGATGGATGCTTCACCGCAGGACGACGAGCACCTTCAACAGGCGCTGCGCCAGGTCAGCCTGGCCCATCTGGCCGACAAGCTGGATGTCAACCAGGATTGGTCCCGCATCCTGTCGATTGGCGAGCAGCAGCGCCTGGCCTTTGCCCGCGTGCTGTTCAACCGGCCCGCCATCGTCTTTCTCGATGAATCCACCTCGGCCATGGACGAGGGCCTGGAGCATGCGCTGTACACGCTGCTGCGCGAGCAGATGCGCTCGACCATGCTGGTGAGCGTGGGCCACCGCAGCACGCTGGCGGGTTTCCATACCCACGCGCTGGCGGTCGATGGCAATGGCGGGTGGACGCTGTCGGAAGTAAGCGCACCGCAGAGCGCGCCCCAGGATTGATCCGCGTGCGGCCCTGGGCCGCGCGCGATCAATCGTCCATGGGCAAAGAATCGCAGTTGCCCAGGTCGGAGGGCGGCTGCTGGGGCAGCTGGCGCACCGCGTCGCGCAGGGCGGTGCGCAGGCCCTCTTCCAGCACGGGGTGATAGATGGGCGCACGCAGCAACTCCTGCACGGTCAGTTGCTGCTGCACGGCCAGGGCCAGCAGATGGGCCAGATGCTCGCCGCCCGGTGCGCACATTTCCGCGCCCAGCAGCCGGCCGCTGGCCGTGTCCGCATAGACGTGAAGCAGGCCCGCGTTGTGCTGCGCAGCGCGCGCACGCCCCTGGTGCGCGAAATCCACGCGGCCCACCACGAAGTCCTGCCCCAGCAGCGCCTTCATGGGCTGGCCCACGACGGCCGCGTTGGGCGAGCTGAAGACGATGGACAGCGGCGCGCGCCGCTCGAAGCAGGCCACGTTCTCTGCCATGGCGTTGGTGCCCGCGATATGGCCTTCGTCCACGGCCTCATGCAGCAAGGGGCGGTCGCCATTGGCATCGCCCGCGAGGAACAGCGGCAGCTCGCCGACCTGCAGTGTCTCGCGGCTCACGGGCGGCTGACCGTGCTCGTCCAGCTCAAGTCCCAGCGTCTCCAGCCCCAGGCCTTCCAGCTGCGGGCGCCGGCCCATGGCGGCCACCACGTGGTCCACGACGATGCGGGTGTCGCCTGCACGCACGACGATGCTGCTGTCCGGGCCCTTGCTCAACTGCACTTCATGGTCGGTGATCACCGTCATCTCTTTCTCAAGCAGATGCCGCAATGCGTCGGTGACATTCGGGTCGGACAGGCCGGCAAGCTTCGGACCGCGTCCCAGTGCGGTGACCTCCAGTCCCAGCCGTGCCAGCGCCTGTGCAATCTCCACGCCCAGCGGACCCAGGCCGACGACGGCCACGCGCGGGCCCAGCGTCTTGCGTTCGAACAAGGTGTCGGTGGTCAGGATGCGCTTGCCAAAGCGCTTCCATTCCTCCGGCACCACGGGGCTGGAGCCTGGAGCGAGGATGAGCTTGCGCGCAGCCAGCACCTTGCCGTTGACTTCGATCCGATTGGCTGCCAGCAGCCTGGCACGCCCGTCGATGGCCCGCCAGCCCAGGCCCTCCGTGGCCTTGATCGTGCTTGCCACGAACTCGTCGCGCAGCTTGCGCACGCGGCGCAAAACGGCGGGCAGGTCCAGCTGCAGCCCGCTCGCGCCGCGTATGCCGAAGGCATCGAAGTGATGGCGTGCATGGAAGGCGTTGGCCGCCTCGATCAGCAACTTGGACGGCATGCATCCCACCCGCGCACAGGTCGTTCCCCAGGGCCCGTCGTTGACGATGGCGAAATGCTCCGTGTGCTTGCGCACCTCGCGCAGTGCCGACAGTCCGGCCGAGCCGGCACCGACGATGATCACGTCGAGGGCGGTGGTGGGTGGGTTTTTCATGCTGTCTGATTCCTTTGACTGTGGCACCAGGTCCCGTGGAGGTCTCCGCCGCCGGTGGATGTGCCGAAAGGTGTGCCGACGGGAGTGCTGACTGAAGTGCCGACTGAAGTACCGACAGATGGTCGAGATGACTGCCTCGCCTGCCATGGGACATGCGTGCCAGTCTGCATGCTGGCGCTCGCGGCAGTCGTAGGCGAAGGGCCGAAACCGCTGCTGGACATCCAGGGCCCGGCCCGTGCCGCGCAGGGGCTAGCCGGATGCCCAGTGTTGCCATGCCGCGCCCGTGCGGCTGCCTGATGCGCCGAAATCCGCTTCCCGCGCAAAGCGCCTGAGGGATGTCTCGGTAACCCTCAAATGGCTGACACGGCACAAGCGGCTTTGCGCTGTTTGCAGCCAGCGGCGCAGGGACCAATGAAGCTGGGCCATCACCCCGCCATGCACCTGTGCGCTGTGCAGGCGCAGGCGGCCATCGAGGATGAAGGCCTTCACCGACCGTGCGGACAGCTGCAGGTCCTCGCAGACCTGCCGCAGCCCGACGCCCTCGCGGACTCGGGTGCTCAGGCCGCGCCTGTGCATCTGGCAGCGAACGGAGCGTTCGCTGCGGTCCAGCCGGCGGCAGATCACCTGCACGGGCAGGACGCCGGCCCAGCGTTCGAGTGCCAGCAGTTCTGCCGGACTCCAGCGGCGGCGGATTGCGCCATTCGGCCGTGCGCTGTCGGATGTCAGGCAGTGTGTGATTGCCATGGAGAGCCCCCATTCATATGGCGCTGCGCTATGGCATGGCCTGAATCCCGGATGCCGATGAGACAATTATTGATGGGGGATTCTTTTGCAAGCTTTTGATTTTGTTGATGGTTTTTGTTGTTTTGATTGCTGCTCGGATGGACGGCTCCATACCGCGATGCCTATCGTGGGGCCGGGATGCGGATCACGGAAATAGCGTCTGCACCGGCGCGCATATGCCAAGCCCCATGCGGATTTCCTGTTCGGTGCCCGATTTACATGAACGACTTCTTTGCTTTTTCAGGAGAACCCTTCATGCGCCTTCAGCCAAAGCATTTGAATTTTTCCGTTGCGTGCCTTGCGTTGCTGGCACTGCCGGCCGCGCAGGCCCTGCCCATGCAGGACGTGGGCACGTCGGCAGGCCCGCAATGCGTGGGCCTGGACATCAACAACAGCGGCCATGTCGTGGGCGCCTGTGCAGAGAGCGACGGCTCGTCCGCAGGCTTCGTGTCGCTGGCGCCGGGCAGTGCGGCAGACCTTGTGCGCCTGTCGCCGGGGCGCAACTGCAACGCGGCGGCCATCACCAACAGCGGCCAGGTGGTGGGCAGCTGCCTGGACGGCAATTCGGTGTCCGTGGGCGTGTTCTGGAATGCGGCCACGCCGGCCACGGTGCAGACACTGCAGCCGCTGACGCTCGATGTGCGCAGCATGCCCACGGCATTCAACCAGGGCGGCTATGTGGCAGGCGTCAGCCTGAGCGGCAGCAACACGGCCCGCCCTGTCATGTGGCGCAACAATGAAACCACGGCACGCGCGCTGCCGGCGGGCCTGCTGGGCCTGAACAGCACCAACTGCATTCCGTCCGATGTGGACAATTTCGTGGTGGGCGGCAACATGCCGGGCATCGTGGGCAACTGTCCCGACAACAGCGGGCATCCGCGTCCTGTCTATTGGTCTGCCGCAGTTCTGGGCGGCTATATGGCCACGGCCCTGAACCTGCCTCTCAATGCCGTCTTCTGCCGCGCAAAGACCGTCGTCAATACCCGCATCATGGGCTACTGCGATTTCGGTGCCCAGGGTGGACGCACCGTCGTCTGGCTCAACTCGTCCTCCAGTCCGCAGGTGTTGTCCATATCGTCCCCGCCCGCGCGAAACAGCGGCGTCGATCTCAACATCCTCGGCGAGGTGATTGGGCACTACCAGTTGGCAGACGGGCGCAGCATGCCCTATTACTGGAACAGCCAGACCGGTGTCATCCGCGATATTCCTCCGCTGCCTGGCGGCATGAATGCACGTGTGGTGGATATCGGTGACAACGGAACGGTGGCAGGCCACAGCGAACTGGCCGACGGAAGCTCCCACGCCATCACCTGGACGCCAACGGGCGGCACGGTGGACCGGGGAACCCTCGCGGGCGGTGAGAACAGCACTGCCTCGGCGTTGAGCCAGGATGGCTGCTATATGACAGGCAAAAGCGAAGTCACGCAGCTTGCGACGCACGCTTTCATACAGAACCTGTGTGCGCCATGAAAGCTTGAAATCATTTCAAATCCAAGAAAGGTGATTTATGAAAAAGCGATATGCAAGATTTACAGCGGCAGTGTCAGTTGCCATTGCGGCTTTTTGGTCATGTGGAGTCCAAGCAAATAGTATAGGGATGTGGTCATTGGAAAATCCAATTTACTCTTTTGGTGGACATTCTTCATTGGTTGGAATGGGTAAAGATGTCCAGCAAAAACTGATCGATGATCATTTTCTGTTTTGAGCACAGCTGCCTTCGTTTCAAGCCGATTTCGCATATCCCTGGTGGCCGACCCAAGACCGCCGCTGAAGCGCTGCCTGTGGTCCTTGTCGGCCCTTGCAGACGCCTCTGCCCGGCCGTGCAGGGCAGAGGCCTTGTCTATGCGACGGCTGGAGGGCCATCGCACATCAAATCGACCATCAGGCCTCGCAGGATTGCCAGCGTCGGCGCCTCACTGCGCTGACGCAGCGTGACCAGCCCGAAGCGGGCGGTGCTGCGCATGGGCGGGTCCATGGGCAATTCGGCCAGGTCCGGGGCGACGGCGCGCACGGCCAGCAGCACGGTGTCGCTGTTGCGCGCAACGTCCACAAGGCTGGGCAACTCCTCGCACTGCAGTGTGACGAACCGCGCCGGGTGTGCTGTGGCGCCATAGGTCTCCACCAGCAGCCAGGCCACCTGGTCGCTCAGCGGGGTGGAGGCGACGGGGTAGCGCTGCACATCCTCGAAGCGCAGATCCCGCTGCAGGCGGGCCAGTGGATGGTCGGTGCGGCACATGAAGGCGGCGCGCATTTCGTGCACGACGTCCAACGCAAGGTCGGGTGCGGGCCGCAGCGCGCGCAGGTCCACGACCAGGGCGTCGAGCAGGCGCTCGCGTAGCGAGTGCACCAGCAGATCGGTGCTGCCGCGCGCCACCTCGGTTCGCACGCCGGGGTGGTGCACGGTCATGTGCTGCAGGAACGGCGTCATCAATATTGCGCCGGGGCCCGATCCCAGGCCCACACGCACAGTGCCGGCCGCACCCTCGCGCAATTGGCGCCCCCTGTCACGCAGCTCGTCGGCTTCAGTCACCAGGGCGCGTGCCCGTCCCAGCATCTCGCGGCCGAATGCTGTGAGTTCGCTGTGGCGGCCGATGCGGTCGAACAAGGGTATGCCCAGCTCCTGCTCCAGCGCGCGCACGCTGCGGCTGAGGGCCGGCTGTGTCAGATGCATGGCCTCGGCCGAGCGGCTGAAGGAGCCGGTCTGCGCCACCGATATGAGATGTCTGAGCTGCACCAGCGTCATGATTTTTCGCGCCCTGAAGTCTGCATGAAACTCATGCTAATGCAGCCAACAATGCATTGGACGTTCGATGACCCGGCTCCTAGGATGCCGCGTATCCGGCCGACCGAGCCGGAGCCATCCACCAAGGAGACATGATGAGATTTTTGTTCCAGCGCGTTTGGCTGACGGGCGCCGGCCTGCTGCTGAGCGCGGGCCTGGCCTGTGCGCAGAGCCCGTCCTCCAGGCCCGTGAGCCTGATGGTTCCCTATCCGGCCGGCGGCCCTTCGGACGCCATTGCCCGCATCTTCAGCGTGCCGCTGTCCAAGGCGCTGGGCCAGCAGGTCATCGTGGAGAACCTGGGCGGCGTGAGCGGCGCCATGGCCGCTCAGAAAGTGCTGGCAGCGCCGCCCGACGGGCACTACGTCTTCCAGGGCTCGCCCAACGAGGTGATCCTGTCGCCGCTGGCCAATGCCGCCGTGCGGCTCAAGGCCGAGGATTTCCGCCTGGTCCATCCCGTGGCCGAGGCCGTGATGGTGTTTGTCGCCCGCAAGGACCTGGAGGCCGGCAATGTGGATGAGCTGATCGCGCTGGCCCGCAAAAGCGCCAGCCGGCCGCTGTCGTACGGCAGTGTCGGCATTGGCTCGCTCTACCACCTGATCCTGGAGAAGGTGCAGCAGGACGCCGGCATACAACTCATGCATGCGCCCTACAAGGGCAATGCGCCGCTGCTGCAGGACATCGGCAGCGGGCAGGTCGATTTCGCTGTGCTCGTCTACAGCGCTGCCATGGGCGCGCTGGCCGAGCAGGGCCGGCTCAAGATCCTGGGCCAGCTGGGGGAGCAGCGATCGGAGCTGCTCAAGAATGTGCCCACGGTGCGTGAGGGCCGGGAGCTGAAAAACTTCGCCTACAAGACTTGGACCAGCTTCCTGGTGCGCAAGGACACGCCGCAGGAGGTGGTGCAAAGGCTGCACCAGGCGATAGGCGCCATGCTCAAGGACCCGGGCGTGCGCGAGCAACTGGCCCTGCAGACCCAACTGGCCGCGGCGCCCATGTCGCTGGCCGAAGCGGCGCAGTTCTATGAGGCCGAGACGGCCCGCTACCGCAGCATTGCCCGCTCCATCCGCCTGCAACCCCAGTGAGACGCCGCACATGAACACCCTTCTGGACACTTTGCGCGGCTCGGCCGCAGCCTTCGTCGAGCTGCGCCGCGACATCCACAGGCACCCCGAGCTCGGCTTCGAGGAACACCGCACCAGCGCCCTGGTCGCGCAGCAACTGGAGCAATGGGGCTACGAGGTGGAACGCGGCCTGGGTGGCACGGGCGTGGTGGGGCGGCTGGTGCGCGGCAGCGGCAGCCGGCGTCTGGGTCTGCGCGCCGACATGGACGCGCTGCCCATCGCCGAGGCCAATGAATTCGCCCATGCCAGCACGCATGCCGGCGTCATGCATGCCTGCGGCCATGACGGCCATACCGCCATGCTGCTGGCAGCGGCCCGGCATCTGGCCGAGCACGGCGGCTTCGACGGAACGCTCACGCTGATCTTTCAGCCTGCGGAGGAGGGCGGCGGCGGGGCCTTGCGCATGATGGAAGACGGGCTGTTCGAGCGACATCCCTGCGACGCCATCTTTGCCATGCACAACATGCCGGGCCTGCCCCAGGGAAGGCTGGCCCTGCGCGAGGGCGCGGCCATGGCGTCCTCCGACTACGCCACGCTCACGCTCACCGGGGTGGGCGGGCATGGTGCCATGCCGCACCGCGCGGCCGACCCCATCGTTGCGGCCGCCAGCATCGTCATGGCCTTGCAGACCATCGTCTCGCGCAACATCGATCCGCTGCAGATGGCGGTGGTGACCGTGGGCGCCATCCATGCGGGCAAGGCCAACAACGTGATCGCCCACAGCGCGGTGCTGGAGTTGAGCGTGCGTGCGCTGGATGCCGATGTGCGCAGGCTGCTGGAGGAGCGCATTCGCGACCTGGTGAGTGCGCAGGCCGAGAGCTTCGGCGTGCAGGCGCAACTCGACTGGCGACCCGGCTATGCCGTGCTGGTCAACACGCCCAAGGAGACGGACTTCGCGCGCCAGATCGCGCTGGAGCTGCTGGGCCCGGAACATGTCACGCTGCAGGCGCCACCCTTGCCGGGCAGCGAAGACTTTGCCTTCATGCTGCAGCGCGTGCCAGGCAGCTATCTGCTGATTGGCAATGGCGAGGGAAGCGAGCAAGGCGCCTGCATGGTGCACAACCCGGGCTATGACTTCAACGACGACAACATCGCCGTGGGAGCCGCCTATTGGGTGCTGCTGGCGCAGCGGTTTCTGGTGGCCGGTTGAACTGCTTGAGCCCGGCGCATCTCATTCGCTGGGGTGGACTTCCAGCCAGCCCACGCGTCCTTGACCGCTCTCGTTGAGGCGGCTCACAAAGCCTTCAGCCTGCGACTGCGGCAGGCGCAGATCGAACTGCACCAGCGATCCATGCTCGACCTGGAGCAGCTCGGCGCCTGCCGCATCGATCTCGCGGCGCACCAGGCCTTCGAGCGCATAAGGGACACTGCAGCGCAGCAATTGCATGCGCTGCAGCGTCACCTTCTCGGCGGTCAGCAAGGCCTGGGCCACGGCATCGGTGTAGGCACGGACCAGGCCGCCGGCGCCCAGCTTGACGCCGCCGAAGTAGCGCACCACGGTGGCCAGCACGCCTTCCAGGTCCTGGTGGCGCAGCACGTCCAGCATGGGGCGGCCTGCCGTGCCGCTGGGCTCGCCGTCATCGACGGCTGCCGACTGGCCGCCTGCCAGCAGCGCCCAGCAGACATGGGCGGCGCCGGGGTGCTCGTGCCATAGCGCATCGACCACCGCCTGGGCGCTGGCGCGGTCGGCCATGGGCTGCACGCAGCCGATGAAACGGCTTTTCTTGATGAGGAGTTCGCTGTGCGCAGGCGCGCGGAGTGTCTGTGGCATGGAGGGCGGCAAGCTTACCCGATTGCCCCTGGCTCGGTGTTTGGCGCATGGATTCATTACGCCTTTATTACGAAGCGCTACACATTTGTGAGCATGCGTACCTTGTGTCATTTCAGCTTCAGAGGGTTGCATCCAGGTTTGTCCTACAGAAATCGTGAAAGATTCGCAGTAAGCTTTCTGTCAAGGAGGCGCAACCATGAACACCCCACCTTCCCGCGATCCCGTTCTCACCGAACACACCTTTGGCCGCGATCATTTCAGTCCTCCGCCCATGGCGTTGGAGCAGGCAGGCCAGGACCATGAAGCCGCCGGTGGCGGCCTTCCTCTGGACCTGGACCAGCGCATTCGCAACGTAGGCGAATGGTGATGGCTGCAGCCGTGCAGCCAAGGGCCATCCGGCCAGGCTGAGCGGCTCCAACGACCGCCGACGGGAACGCAGCAGGCAATGGCCTCGCTGCGCTGGATTTATCATTCCAACATCTTCACCCAGGCCGGCTGCGCAATGCACCGGCCTTTTTGCATTCCTGCCACAGCCTGTTCCCGCACCCATGAGCAATGACACCGTCCGCAGCCATTGGCTGCTGGCACCTGCCTGCGCCAGCGATGCCAGCCTGCCTGTGCCGCTGGGCGATGTGACGGCGCTGCTGGAGCAGGTGGGCCGTTCCAGCGGCAGCAGCGACGAGGTGGCCGGGCAGCTGCTGCACCTGCTGGGCCGGCATGTGCCGTTGGCGCAGTGCACGATCTTTTCGTTCCAGGGGCGATCTCGGCCGCGCATCGTGGGGTTCGGGGACCGGGCACGCACAGGCGCACTGCCTTTGATTTCCCAGGATTACAGCGAGCGCTTCTATCCACTGGACGGCGCGCAGCGCGTGATGCAGGCCGAGCTGGCGCGGCAGCAGCGCAATCCCCAGGCGCCAGCGCGCGTCTGGCTCCATCGCCAGAAGCCTTCGGACGTGAGCCATCCCGAGTACCGCCGTGTCTGCTATGACCTGCCCCGCCTGGTGGAGCGGCTTTCGCTGCTGACCCTGCAGACCGGCGCACGCTGGCTGGCGGTGAATCTGTACCGGGGTGAGGAGCACGGCGGCTTTGACCCGCAGTCCATTGCACGCATCGGGGCCTTTGCTCCGCTGGTCATGCAGGCCATGCGCCTGCATTACGCGGGCCAGGCCCTGCAGGACGATCTGGCGGGCCTGGTGCTGGCGCGCCTGGCGCGGCGCTTTGCGCATCTCACGCAACGCGATATGGACGTGGTGCGCTGCGTGGTCGAGGGGCTGGACACCGAGCGGCTGGCGCAGCGCCTGGGCATCACGGTGGCCAGTGCCCGGACCTATCTCAAGCGCGTCTGCGGCAAGCTGGGCGTGCAGGGGCAGCGCGAGCTGTTTGCCTTGCTGATGGAGCCCGAGGCGCTGTCCTGAGCCTGGGGGCTGAAGGGTCCTGTCTGTCCCCATCCGGGGACATTGCCGGAGCGGGGGCTGCCTACACTGCGGCCTCACAAAGACGCAAGACGCAAGACGGAGACATCCATGCACCAGCCCCATGCCCAGCCGCGGCATTCCATCTACTACCGGTACCGGGTGCACCAGCCCTGGCTGCCTTCGCAGCATCCAGGGGTGCAGCGCCATCCTGTCGTCATCGTCGGCACGGGCCCTGTGGGGCTGACCACGGCGCTGGAGCTGGCGCGCCACGGCCAGCGCTGCGTGCTGCTGGAGTCCGAACTGCAGGTGTCCGAAGGCAGCCGCGCCATCGTCTTCACGCGCCGCTCCATGGAGATCCTGCAGCAGGTGGGCGTGGCCGAGCGGGTCATGGCGAACGCCTTGCCCTGGCGCTGTGGCAACTCGTTCTACCGGGGGCAGCGCGTGTTCCGCATGGAGGCGCCGCACAGCGAGGACGATCGCTTCCATCCCATGACCAATCTGCAGCAGCAGTACCTGGAGGAATACCTGGTCGATGCGGTGCTGGCCCATCCGCTGATCGAGCTGCGCTGGGGCAACCGCGTGGACCGGGTGGAGCAGGTCGGCAGCGGCGCCGCCGCAAAGGCGCGGCTGCAAGTGGACACGCCGCAAGGCCCGTATGCGATGGAGGCCGACTGGCTGGTCGCCGCCGATGGCGCCCGCTCCGGCATACGCACGGCCATGGGCCTGGTGATGGAGGGGGCGTCGTACGAGGGCCGCTTCGTGATCGCCGACATCCGCATCGACCTGCCACTGCCCACGGAGCGCCTGGCCTTCTTCGACCCGGTCTGGAACCCCGGCAACACCATCCTCATGCACCGCGAGCCGCATGGCATCTGGCGCGTGGACTACCAACTGCCTGCGGGCGAGGACGCGCAGCAGGCGCTGCAGCCCGAATCGCTCAAGGCGCGCATCGACGCGCAGCTGGAGATGATCGGCTTCGGCGGCACGCCCTGGGAAATGGACTGGAGTTCGGTCTACTCCGCCCGCGCGCTGACCTTGCCGGACTATGTGCACGGCCGCGTGATCTTCGCGGGCGATGCGGCCCACATGCTGCCCATCTTCGGCGTGCGCGGTGCCAACACGGGTTTTCAGGATGCCCAGGCCCTGGCCTGGCGGCTGGCCCTGGTGGCGCGCGGCGTGGCGCCGGTGAGGCTGCTGGACAGCTACAGCGGCGAGCGCGTGGGCGCGGCGCGCGAGATTGTCGAAGAGGCCGGCAAGAGCACGCGCTTCATGGCGCCGCCCTCGCGCGGCTTCCGGCTGCTGCGCGATGCCGTGCTGTCGCTGTCGCTCACCCAGGAATTCGTGCGGCCGCTGTACCACTGGCGCACCTCCCGGCCGCACGAATACGCGCACTCGCCGCTCAACAGCGCGGATGACGACAACCACCTGTTTGAAGCCGGCCCTGGCCATGGCGCACCGCCGCTGAACCTGCGCCTGGGGCCCGATGACTATTTGCTGGACCACCTGGGCGGTGGATTCGACCTGCTGTATTTCACCGATGGCACGCCCGTGCCTGCCCAGTGGTGCGAAGTTGCCAGGATGGTGCGCGGCCGTGGCGTGGGCCTGCGCATCGTGGCCATCTCCAGCCAGGCGGCCGCGCAGCCGGTCCAGGGTGCCGATCTGACCCTGGCCGATGCAGATGGCCGCTGCCGTGCACGCCATGGCGTGCCGGCAGGGCACCCGCCTGGTGCCGCCTATCTGCTGCGGCCCGATCAGCATGTCTGCGCGCGCTGGCTGGCGCTGGATGCCCGGCGCCTGCAATCGGCCATCGACAACGCCACCTGCACGCAAGGAGTTCCGGCATGAGCCAAGAACAGACATCACCCCACACCCTCGATATCGCCGGCCTGGAAACTGTCTACGACCAGCTGGCCACAGCCATCGACACGGCGGGCCCGCAGCGGTCCGAGCTGTTCCTGGTCAAGCTGGCGCTGCTGGCGGCCGAACGGCTGGGCAGCGCGTCCGTGTTCTCGGAGCTGGTGCAGGCGGCGCAGCAGGATCTCTAGTGCGTAGTCGCGCTCCAGGGAAAACCGCTATCGCTGTCGGGGCGCCGACGGGCCGTGGCATGGCCGGCACTGGCTAACATCGGCCCGAAAACAAGGGTCCCGCGAGCCATGGATGTACTCAGTGAAGTTCTCGATATTTGCCGCTCGGAGCGCGCCGTCACGGCGCGCTTTGCGCTGACGGCGCCGTGGAGCCTGAAGTCCACGGGCGTCACTGGCGCCATGATCCGCATGGCGCGCGGCGCGCCTTACTGGATCCAGGTGGAGGGCATGCCGGCGCTGCGGGTCGAGCCCGGCGATCTGGTCATGCTGCCCATGGGCGCCGCGCATGTGGTGGCGTCCGACATGGACGTTGCCAGCGAGCTGTTCTCGCGCATGATCGCCCGCCACGCCGAAGGACCGCGGGACGAAAATCCCCTGGTCTTCAGCCATGGCGGCGGCGGCGAGGCCACGGACATGTTTTCGGCCCTGTTGTGGTTTTCCGCCTACTGCCGTCATTCGGTGTTCCGCATCCTGCCGCCGCTGATCCACATCCGGGCAAGCGACCTGCCGCTGGCCGGCTGCCTGGCCACCACCATGGAGTCGCTCACGCTGGAGACGCTGGCGCGGCGCCCGGGCTGGCGCCTGTCGGCCGCGCGCATGGGCGAGCTGCTGCTGGTCAACATCCTGCGCGAGCACCTGGCGCGCGAGACTGCCATTGGCGAAGGCTGGCTGCGGGGCCTGGGCGATGCCTGTGTTGCGCGTGCCCTGGTGTGCATGCACCGCGAACCGCAGCGGGCCTGGAGCGTGGAGACGCTGGCCATCGAGGCCGGCATGTCGCGCACCCGCTTCAGCATGCGTTTCAAGGAGCTGGTGGGTGCCACGCCCATCGGCTATCTGACGGCGCACCGCATGGCGCTGGCGGCCCAGCAGATGGAAGCCGGCGGGCTGTCATCGGCCCGCATCGCCGAGAACGCGGGCTACGACTCGCCGAAGGTGTTTGCGCGGGCATTTCGCCGCTGGTCCGGGCACACGCCCAAGGCCTGGCTGGCGCAGGAGGCCGCAAAGAGGTCGGGCTGGCAGCAGCAGGAAGGCCGTATCAGGGGGCTGGAGCAAGACCCTTGACCAGCAGGGTTGAGTGCCGAAACGTACACTGGCCGGTTCCTTCCGCACAGGCTCCCAGAAGCCGAACCGCCCATCATGAACGCCCCCGTTGACGTTTCCTTCTTCCATCGCGCCGCCAAGCCGCTGACCAGCTATCGTCCTTACTGGGCCAAGCGCTTTGGCACGGCCCCGTTCCTGCCGATGAGCCGGGCCGAGATGGAACAGCTTGGCTGGGACAGCTGCGACGTGATCCTGGTGACGGGCGACGCCTATGTGGATCACCCCAGCTTCGGCATGTCGGTGATCGGCCGGGTGCTGGAGGCACAGGGCTTTCGCGTGGGCATCATTGCCCAGCCTGACTGGCAAAGCGCCGAGGCCTTCAAGGCCCTGGGCCGGCCCAACCTGTTCTGGGGCGTGACGGCGGGCAACATGGATTCCATGATCAACCGCTACACGGCCGATCGCAAGATCCGCTCCGACGATGCCTATACGCCGGGCGACGTGGGCGGCAAGCGCCCGGACCGGGCGGCCATCGTCTACAGCCAGCGCTGCCGCGAGGCCTACAAGGACGTGCCCATCGTGCTGGGCGGCATCGAGGGCAGCCTGCGCCGCATCGCCCATTACGACTACTGGAGCGACAAGGTGCGCCGCTCCATCGTCGTGGACAGCAAGTGCGACATCCTGCTGTACGGCAACGCCGAACGCGCCCTGGTCGAGGTGGCCCACCGCCTGGCTGCGCGCGAGCCCGTGGAAAGCATTACCGACGTGCGCGGCACGGCCTTCTTCCGCCGTGAGTCGGAGGCGGGCTGGTTCGAGCTGGATTCCTCCGTGGTGGACGAGCCCGGCGTGGTCGAGCCCCACATCAACCCCTACATGACCACCAGCGAGCAGGCCGAGGCCCAGGGCCAGACCTGCTCCAAGGAAGAGGGTGATGCCGACGCGAAGCCGGACGGCGCCTCGGTCGCCGCTGTTCAGACCATCCAGTTCGTGCCCAACCCGTCGCTGCGCGGCAAGGGCAAGCAGCCGCCGCGCGACAAGACCGTGCTGCGCCTGCCCAGCTATGAGCAGGTCAAGGCCGATCCCATCCTCTACGCCCACGCCAACCGCGTGCTGCACCTGGAGACCAATCCCGGCAACGCCCGCGCCCTGGTCCAGGCCCACGGCGAAGGAGTGACCGCGCGCGATGTGTGGCTGAACCCGCCCCCCATCCCGCTGACCACGGCCGAGATGGACTGGGTCTTTGGCCTGCCGTATGCGCGAAGCCCCCATCCCAGCTATGCCGACGCCAACGGCAGCCATGAGGGCGAGACCAAGATCCCGGCCTGGGAGATGATCCGCACCTCGGTCAACATCATGCGCGGCTGCTTCGGCGGCTGCACCTTCTGCTCCATCACCGAGCATGAAGGCCGCATCATCCAGAGCCGCTCCGAGGAGTCCATCATCCAGGAGGTCGAGGACATCCGCGACAAGGTCAAGGGCTTCACCGGCACCATCTCCGACCTGGGCGGCCCCACGGCCAACATGTACCGCCTGGGCTGCAAGAGCCCCGAGATCGAGGCCGCCTGCCGCAAGCCCAGCTGCGTGTTCCCCGGCATCTGCCAGAACCTGCACACCGACCATGCCCCGCTGGTCAAGATCTACCGCCGCGCGCGCAATCTGCCGGGCATCAAGAAGATCCTGATCGGCTCGGGCCTGCGCTACGACCTGGCCGTGAAGTCGCCCGAGTACGTCAAGGAACTGGTGCAGCACCATGTGGGCGGCTACCTGAAGATCGCGCCCGAGCACACCGAATCCGGGCCGCTGACCAAGATGATGAAGCCGGGCATAGGCAGCTATGACCGCTTCAAGCAGATGTTCGAGCAGTTCAGCGAGGAAGCGGGCAAGAAGCAGTACCTGATTCCCTACTTCATCGCCGCCCACCCGGGCACCAGCGACGAGGACATGATGAACCTCGCCATCTGGCTGAAGAAGAACGGATTTCGCGCCGACCAGGTGCAGACCTTCTACCCCAGCCCCATGGCCACGGCCACGGCCATGTACCACTCGGGTCGCAACACCCTCACCAAGGTGCGTCGCCAGATGCGCGACGTAAGCGAGGAGTCGGTGGACATCGTGCGCGGTGAAAAGCGCCGCCGCCTGCACAAGGCCTTCCTGCGCTACCACGACCCCAACAACTGGCCGCTGCTGCGCGAGGCCTTGAAGGCCATGGGCCGTGCCGACCTCATCGGCAACGGCAAGCAGCACCTGATCCCCACCTTCCAGCCCCTGGTCGATGGCGGCTACCAGAGCGCGCGCCGCAAGAACAGCACCCAGGGAACGGGCGTGGCCGCGCGTGCCGTGGTCTCCCAGCAGGGCAAGGCCTATGCCCTCAACAAGGCCGGTGGCAAGAGTGCGGGGCCGGGCAAGGCGCAGGCACAGGCCCGCGACCCCGGAGGCGACGTGCGCTTGCGCTCCAGCCAGCCCAAGCCCGGCCGCATGCTGACCCAGCACACGGGCCTGCCACCGCGCCCTGGCGTGGGCGGCTCCGCAGGCGCTGCCGGGGCCGGCCGCAAGGCCGCGCCGGGCGGGCGCAAGCCGCGCTGAGGCGCCTCAGCCGACTGCCGGCGCCAGCGTGCCCTGCCATTCGCGGCGGGCGGCCTGGGCACCGCTTTCGAAGTACTGCGTGTCCAGCGGCACGGGCCGCGCCAGGGCAAAGCCCTGTGCGTAGTCCACGCCCACGGCCTGCAGGGCCTGGGCGATCTCCCGGCTTTCCACATACTCGGCCACCGTGCGCTTGCCCAGGATATGGCCTATGCGGTTGATCATCTCCACCATGGCGTGGTTGCTGGGGTCCTGGAGCATGTCGCGCACGAAGCCGCCGTCGATCTTCAGATAGTCCACGGGCAACTGCTTCAGATAGGTCAGCGAGGACATGCCCACGCCGAAGTCGTCCAGCGCAAAACGGCAGCCCAGCGTGCGCAGGGCCTGGATCAGCCGGGTGGCGCTGGACAGACTGGCGATGGCGCTGGTCTCGGTGATCTCGAAGCACAGCAGCTGCGGCGCGATGCCGTGCGTGCTCAGCTGCGCCTGCACAAAGTCCAGCAGCCCGTCGTCGTCGAGGCTGGGGCCTGACAGATTGATGGCGCAGGTGTCGATATGGCGCAGCGCGGCCGGATGCTCGGCCAGCGTGGCCAGCGTTCTGGCGATCACCCAGCGGTCGACGGTGGGCATGATGCCGTAGCGCTCTGCCGCGGGTATGAACGCGGCTGGCGAGATGATCTGGCCCTGCTCGTCGCGCAACCGCAGCAGCACCTCGAAATGCAGGCCGCGCTGGCCATCGGGCTGCAGCGGTGCAATGCTTTGTGCGTACAGGCAAAAGCGCTCCTGCTCCAGCGCCGTGCGTATGCGCGTGACCCATTCCATCTCGCTGACGTGGCGGGTGTATTCGCCGTCGTCGCTGCGGTAGACATAGATGCGGTTGCGGCCGCGCTCCTTGGCGCGGTAGCAGGCCATGTCGGCCATGCGCAGCAGGTCCTGGGCCGACTGGACCTCGCCGCCGATGTGGACCAGTCCAATGCTCAGTCCTGTGCGCAGCACCTGCTTGCCCCAGTGCACGTGCAGGGCTTCGGCAGCCTGGCGCAGCTTTTCGGCAATGCGCAGCGCGGGCTCGGGCGGACAGTTCTCCAGAAGAACGCCGAATTCGTCGCCGCCCAGGCGGGCCAGGGTGTCTGTCTCGCGCAGGTTGTGCAGCAGCAGACGGCTGACCTCGCACAGCATTTCATCGCCCGCCGGATGGCCGCAGGTCTCGTTGATGAGCTTGAACTGGTCCAGATCCATGTACAGCAGGGCTGCGGGCCGCAGCCTGTGCTGGCCCTGGTTGAGCAGGCGCTGCAGGCGGCGCTCGAATTCCACGCGGTTCTCCAGCCCGGTCAGGCCGTCATGGCTGGCATGCCAGGAAAGCTGGTCCAGATACTGCTGCTCACGCGAGACATCCCTGAGCACGATCACCGCACCTGCCGGGCGCTCCCCGCCGCCGCTGATGGCCGAGCCCATGAGCTTGACCGGCACGATGCTGCGGTCATGGCGCCGCAGCCACCGCGTGTGCTCTTCGCGCAATTGCCGACCCGACAGCAGATGGGTCAGCAGGCTTTCCGCCGTCTGGGTGGTGTCGATGCTGTTGAAATGCAGGCCCTTGGCCAGGTGCCGTCCCTTGAGCTGCTGCTCGCTGCTGCCCAGCAGGCCCAGCGCGGCAGGGTTGGCATAGTCCACCACGCCCTGGGCGTCCGTGGTGATCACGGCATCGCCCAGCGATGCCAGCGTGGTCTGGGCCCTTTCCTTTTCGGTCAGCAGGTCGTTTTGCACCTGCTGGCGCTGCTGCAGCATGCGCCGCGTATGCCAGAGCGCCACCAGGATCAGCGCCACGCCCAGCATCAGGTGAATGCACTGCAGCCACATCACCATCTGCCGGGAGCTGCGGCCCAGCGAGGCGCTGAACTGCTGGGTGGCGGGTGTGACGCCGGCGTTGATCTGCTCGATCTCGCGCTTCCAGGTGATGACGTCCTCGGCGCTCACGCTTCCCACGGTGTGGCGCTGCTCTATCTCCTGCGCCAGCCGGTCGAGCTGCTGCAGGTACTGGTCGCCCTGCTTCCAGTAACGATAGGGCTCCTCCAGCAGTTCGACATGGCGAAAAGTCTGCATCAGCCAGATCAGCGCGTCGGCATCGTCCGGGTGGTTGCCTCCCAGCAGAATGCCGGCGCGCGCGTCCTTGACCCTGGCCGGCACATCGTCCAGCGCCATGCGGGCCTGCCAGTCGCCTGCAGGAACGATCATGGCCTGCTCGAAGCGCGCCAGGTCGCGCGCCGAGCCGCTGTCCACATAGCGGCTCAGGGCGTAGATGGCATCCTTCTGTGCCTTGGACCACAGGCTTTCTCCGGCCACGAAGGCGCGCACCGCAGACACAAGGTAGAGGCTGCCGCTGGCCATGACCACCAGCACCACGACCACCAGCACCAGGGGCCAGATGCGCTGCACCAGCTGCAGTACCGGCACATGGGCTGGGGGCTGGCTTTGCATAGGCGGTGGACGGAAGGGGGACCCAGCGGCGGCCTTAGGCGCTGGCGCCGATGCGCTGCAGGCCAGGCGCTGAGTGGCTAGGTGGCTGACGCATCCCGGATAGCGGGGCGGTCGATGGATGTTCTCGAACCATGGGGCTGCCTCCAGATGAGCCGATTATGGGTGTTTCCAGATGTGTTCGGGTTGTCTGGTTGTATGCGCAGCTCTGATTTAAGAGGAGCAGGCTATCGCGGTAAAGAGGGTCGTCGGCAGCAGCATGTTCATACTCAGCGGGCAGCCGCGACCCAGGCGGCTTGTAGGTCGTGCGCAGATGCTGCCTTTCGGCATTCGCCTACAAGCGGCGCGAGGCCGCTGGCTGAGCGGCGAGCGGATGCAGGGGCAGGTCGTGGCGCTCGGCCAGGTCTGCCAGTTCGGCGCAGGACAGGGCAGCCAGGAAGGCTTCCAGGGCCGCATGCGTGGCCGGGTTGCGCATGCAGGCGATGCTGCCATCGCCCGGCACCGATGCTGCTGCGCACAGGCGTGCCGCGAAATGCGGCTCCAGTGCCGCCACGGCCACCGAACCGTCGGCGCAGGCATAGACGCGATAGCCTGCGTGTGCTCCGCCCACATCTCCGTCGGGCCGGGTCAGGCCCCAGTGCCAGGGCAGGGCCAGCCATTGCGCGGCCTGTGCCAGTCCTGTTTCCTGCAGGTTGCCGTGGCCGCTGCGCTGGCGCAGCAGCCAGGCCTTGAGCACGGCCTCGCTGGCCATCAGCGCGCCAGCCATGTCGGCAAACAGGCTGGGTGGCATGGCGCCGCCCTGTACCAGCCCCGCCTCGGCCTGATAGGTCAGGTCATGGCCCGGCACATCGGCCAGGGCTCCCGCGCTGCCGACGATGCGCACCAGCGACAGCTGCGGATGGCGCTGCTGCAGCGACGCCCAGTCCAGCCCCAGCTTGGCCAGCGCGGCGGGGCGGAACGAGGTCAGCAGGATGTCGGCGCTGTCCAGCGCCTTGTGCAGCGCGGCCTGTCCGTCCTCGGTCTTGAGCTGTGCCTGCCAGACTGCGATGCCCTGGTGCATGTCGGAATAGGCCTGCGGGCTGTAGAGCGCCATCGGGTCCGCGCCGGCAGGCCCTGGCTGCGCAGAGGGCGGCTCCAGCTTGCTGCACTGCGCGCCCATGGCCGCGCAGCGCATCAGGGCGGCGGGACCCGGCAGGTTCAGTGCCAGGCTCAGAATGCGTACGCCGGACAGGGGCAGCCCGTCTGCAGGCGAGGAGGTGAAGGGAGTGAGGCAGGCGTGATCTGGCATGGGAATGGAGCGTCTCGTTCTTCATTCGATGTTTCGGCTGCCCGGATGATCGCACCGGTACCTGCGCAGACCTGGCGCATACCGGACTGCCAGGATGCAAAAACCGCCCGCACAAAGAAAATGCCGCCAGGGCAGGGAGCGCTGGCGGCATGCCTTGTCACCCGGCGCAGGGCCAGGTGGCTGGAGTGGCGGTCAGACCACCTTGGCGATCGACTGGCAGACGTAGTCGATATTCTTGCTGTTGAGCGCGGCCACGCACATGCGGCCCGTGTCCGTGCCGTAGACGCCGAACTCGGTGCGCAGGCGCACCATCTGGTCCTTGCTCAGGCCGGAGTAGCTGAACATGCCGATCTGCGTGGTGATGAAGCTCATGTCCTGCTGGACGCCGGCAGCCTTCAGGCCATCGACCAGCTTCTGGCGCATGGCCTTGATGCGCACGCGCATCTCGCCCAGTTCCTTTTCCCACAGTGCGCGCAGCTCGGGGTTGTTCAGCACGGCCGCCACCACGGCGCCACCATGGGTGGGCGGGTTGGAATAGTTGGTGCGGATCACGATCTTGAGCTGGCTCAGCACGCGGGCCGCCTCTTCCTTGTCGTTGGCGACCACCGACAGTGCGCCCACGCGCTCGCCGTACAGGCTGAAGCTCTTGGAGAACGAGGTCGAGACGAAGATGTTCAGGCCGGCGGCCACGAACTTGCCGATCACGGCGCCGTCTTCGGCAATGCCGTGGCCAAAGCCCTGGTAGGCCATGTCAAGGAAGGCCACCAGGCCCTTGGCCTTGATGGCGGCAATCACTTGGTCCCACTGCTCGGCCGTGATGTCGTAGCCGGTCGGGTTGTGGCAGCAGGCGTGCAGCACCACGATGGTGCCAGGGGCCGCTGCGTTCAGGTCGGCCAGCATGCCTTCGAAGTTCACCTTGCGGTTGACGGCGTCGTAGTAGGCATAGGTGCCCACCTCGAAACCGGCGTTCGTGAAGATGGCCTTGTGGTTTTCCCAGCTCGGGTCGGAGATCAGCACCTTGGCAGCGGGGCTGATCTTCTTGAGGAAGTCGGCGCCGATCTTCAGGCCGCCGGTGCCGCCGATGGCCTGCACCGTGGACACGCGGCCGGACTTGACGACGTCGGACTCGGCGCCGAACACCAGGCCCTTGACTGCGGCATCATAGGCAGCGATGCCGTCGATGGGCAGGTAGCCGCGGGCCGTGGGCTTGTCCATCATCGCCTTCTCGGCGGCCTGCACGCACTCGAGCAGGGGCAACTTGCCGTTGTCGTCGAAGTACACGCCCACGCCCAGATTCACCTTGCTGGGGTTGGTGTCGGCAGCGAACTGCTCGTTCAGACCCAGGATGGGGTCGCGGGGGGCCATTTCGACGGCGGTAAACAGAGACATGAAGCGTCCTTGGGATGTCTTGGGAGGTGGAAAAAACGCGGCTAGCCCCAAGCTGCGGTAGGCTTTCGGGTTAACCCATGAATTCTAGCGATCTCGCCGGCCGATACCCACTTTTGCGAACCCACGTCATGCACGAAGTCTCTGATTCCTCTCCAGCACCTGCGGCCTCGGGCCAGTTCGTGCATTTCGCGGACTCCCCCTTCGAGCTGTTCCAGCCCTATCCACCGGCTGGCGACCAGCCCGCCGCCATTGAGAAGCTGGTCGAGGGCATCCAGGACGGTGAATCCTTTCAGACCCTGCTGGGCGTGACGGGCTCGGGCAAGACCTTCACCATGGCCAACGTGATCGCCCGCCTGGGTCGTCCGGCCATCGTCTTCGCACCCAACAAGACACTGGCCGCACAGCTGTACAGCGAGTTCCGCGAGTTCTTTCCCAAGAACTCCGTCGAGTACTTCGTCAGCTACTACGACTATTACCAGCCCGAGGCCTACGTGCCCCAGCGCGACCTTTTCATCGAAAAAGACAGCGCCATCAACGAGCACATCGAGCAGATGCGGCTTTCGTGCACCAAAAGTCTCATGGAGCGGCGCGACGTGGTCATCGTGGCCACGGTCTCGGCCATCTACGGCATCGGCGAACCCGAAAGCTACCACCGCATGATCATGACGCTGCGTACTGGCGACCGAATCAACCAGCGCGACGTCATCGCGCAGCTGATCCGCATGCAGTACCAGCGCAACGACCAGGACTTCAGCCGCGGCAAGTTCCGCGTGCGCGGCGACACCATCGATGTCTTCCCCGCCGAGCATTCCGAGCTGGCCATCCGCATCGAACTTTTCGACGACGAGGTTGAAAGCCTGCAGCTGTTCGACCCGCTCACGGGCCGCGTGCGCCAGAGCATTCCGCGCTTCACTGTCTACCCCAGCAGCCACTACGTCACGCCGCGCGACAAGGTGCTGGCCGCCGTGGAAACCATCAAGCTGGAACTGGCCGAGCGGCTCAAGCAACTGGTGGGTGACGGCAAGCTGGTCGAGGCCCAGCGCCTGGAGCAGCGCACGCGCTTCGACCTTGAAATGCTCACCGAGGTCGGCCACTGCAAGGGCATCGAGAACTACACGCGCCACCTCTCCGGCGCAGCCCCGGGCGAGCCCCCCAGCACATTGACCGACTACCTGCCCAGCGACGCGCTCATGTTCCTGGACGAGAGCCACCAGATGATCGGTCAGCTCAACGCCATGTACAGCGGCGATCGCTCGCGCAAGACCACGCTCGTGGAGTACGGCTTTCGGCTGCCGTCGGCGCTGGACAACCGGCCGCTGAAATTCGAGGAATTCGAGCGGCGCATGCGCCAGGTCATCTTTGTCTCGGCCACGCCGGCAGACTACGAAAAAACCCACTCAGGTCAGATCGTGGACCAGGTTGTGCGCCCGACGGGGCTGATCGACCCCGAAATCGAAGTGCGCCCAGCCACCAACCAGGTGGATGACGTGCTGCAGGAAATCCGCCTGCGCGTCGAGCGCGGGGAGCGTGTTCTCATCACCACGCTCACCAAGCGCATGGCCGAGCAGCTCACCGACTACCTGAGCGAAAACGGGGTCAAGGTGCGCTATCTGCACTCCGACGTGGAGACGGTGGAGCGCGTGGAGATCATTCGTGACCTGCGTCTGGGCGTCTTCGACGTTCTCGTGGGCATCAACCTGCTGCGAGAGGGCTTGGACATCCCTGAAGTCTCGCTGGTCGCCATCCTCGATGCCGACAAGGAAGGCTTTCTTCGCGCCGAGCGAAGTCTCATCCAGACCATCGGCCGCGCCGCACGCAACCTGCACGGCAAGGCCATCCTCTACGCGGACAGGATCACGGAGTCGATGAAGAAGGCCATCGGCGAGACCGAGCGCCGCCGCGCCAAGCAAATGGCGTTCAACGAGGAAAACGGCATTGAACCCAAGCAGATTGTCAAGCGGGTGAAAGACCTGATTGATGGTGTCTACAGCGAAAAAAGCGGCAAGGAAGCGGAACGTCTGGAAGCCAATCAGCTCGAAAGAGCGCGTGTCGAGGACATGTCCGAAAAAGATGTGGCCAAGGAAATCAAGCGTCTGGAGAAGCAGATGCTCGAACATGCGCGCAGCCTGGAGTTCGAACAGGCGGCGCGGGTGCGCGATCAGCTGGCACTGCTCAAGGAGCAACTGTTCGGAGGCTCTTCCGCGCAGGTTTCCTGAGGCGGTGCCTTGTCTGAAGCCTGTTGGCTCTTGTTACCCGACAAAATTGATGGGGAATGTGGTACACTCAGGGTCAACACTCAACAACAACAAAAACTTCGATGAAAAGAAGGGCTCTGAACCTTTTGAACAGGACGGAGTAAGGGCGGAGACTGTGCCCAACTCCAGTCAAATCGCTGGAGCGGGTGTTTCTGTAACGTACAAGCCTGACTGAAGGAGCTCGTAATGCGTCTCACCACCAAAGGCCGTTTTGCGGTCACTGCCATGATCGATCTGGCCCTGCGCCAGAACAATGGCCCTGTTACGCTGGCTGCCATCAGCCAGCGACAGCAGATTTCCCTGTCGTATCTCGAACAGCTGTTCGGCAAGCTGCGCCGCCATGAACTCGTCGAGTCCACCCGTGGACCCGGCGGCGGCTACACGCTGGCCCGCAAGGCTGGCGACATCACCGTGGCCGACATTATCGTCTCCGTGGACGAGCCCATTGACGCCACCCAATGCGGCGGCAAGGAAAATTGTCTGGGCGAAGCAGGCCGCTGCATGACGCATGAACTGTGGGCGGCATTGAATCAGCGCATGGTCGAGTTCCTCGATTCCGTGACGCTGCAAAAGCTCGTCGACGAACAATTGGCCAAGGGCATCCAGATCGAGGACAAGCCCGTAGTGCGTCGTGCGATTTCCACGGCTCCCGTGGTCAAGCCCATCCGCGTGAATGCACCGAACTCGGTATTCGCGCTGGGCAACGCCTTCGCCAAGTCCTGATCGACTTTTGACACCCTGAGGGCAGGGCGCCGCTGCGCATGGCTGTGTGGCGCGGTGCTGCCCGCCCGGATGGATTCACCGGAGTTCATCGCCTTCCCGATTTTTGCCAGCCGGAACTTTGATAAGAGCCAGTCATGGACATGACCCCGCATTTCCCCATCTATCTCGACTATGGCGCGACTACTCCCGTGGACCCTCGCGTGGTGGACGCCATGATCCCATGGTTGCGTGAGCACTTCGGCAACGCTGCATCGCGCAGCCATGCCTGGGGTTGGGAGGCCGAAGAGGCCATCGAGAAGGCCCGCGGCCAGGTGGCGGATCTGATTGGCGCGGATCCCCGTGAAATTGTGTGGACCAGTGGCGCGACCGAGTCCATCAATCTTGCCATCAAGGGTGCGGCGCACTTCTATCAAGGCAAGGGCAAGCATCTGATCACGCTCAAGACCGAGCACAAGGCCGTGCTCGACACCATGCGTGAACTCGAGCGCCAGGGCTTTGAGGTGACCTACATGGACGTGCAGCCTGATGGTCTGCTCGACATTGAGGCCTTCAAGGCCGCGCTGCGTCCCGATACCATCTTGGTGAGCGTGCTCTTCGTGAACAACGAAATCGGCGTCATCCAGGACATTCCCACGATTGGCGCGCTGTGCCGCGAGAAGGGCATCCTGTTCCATGTGGATGCTGCGCAGGCTACGGGCCGCGTGGAGATCGACATGTCCAAGTTGCCGATCGACCTGATGAGCATGACCGCGCACAAGACCTACGGTCCCAAGGGCGTGGGTGCCCTGTACGTGCGCCGCAAGCCGCGTGTGCGCCTGGAGGCGCAGATCCACGGCGGTGGTCATGAGCGTGGCATGCGTTCGGGTACGCTGCCCACGCACCAGATCGTCGGCATGGGCGAGGCTTTCCGCATCGCCAAGGAAGAGATGGTCGAGAGCAATGCCAAGGCCTATGCGCTGCAACAGCGCCTGCTCAACGGTTTGAAGGATCTGGAACAGGTCTTCATCAACGGCAGCATGGAGCACCGTGTGCCTCAGAACCTGAACATGAGCTTCAACTTCGTCGAAGGCGAGTCGCTCATCATGGGCATCAAGGGGCTGGCAGTGTCGTCGGGCTCCGCTTGCACTTCGGCCAGCCTGGAGCCCAGCTATGTGCTGCGTGCCCTCGGCCGCAGTGACGAGCTGGCGCACAGCAGCCTGCGCATGACCATCGGCCGTTTCACGACCGAGGAAGAAATCGACTACGCGATCAGCACCATCCGCACCAATGTGGTCAAGCTGCGCGAACTCAGCCCGCTGTGGGAGATGTACAAGGACGGCATCGACCTCAGCACCATCCAGTGGGCGGCGCACTGAGCGTCGGCCGGCACGCGAATCAAGTATTGAAGAGGTAGACATCATGGCTTATTCCGACAAAGTGGTAGACCACTATGAAAACCCCCGCAACGTGGGTTCGTTCGACAAGAGCGACGAATCGGTGGGCACCGGCATGGTCGGCGCGCCTGCCTGTGGCGACGTGATGAAGCTGCAGATCAAGGTCAACCCCGAAACCGGCGTCATTGAAGATGCCCGTTTCAAGACCTATGGCTGTGGTTCGGCAATCGCCTCGTCTTCGCTGGTGACCGAGTGGGTCAAGGGAAAGACGCTGGATGAAGCGGCTGCGCTGAAGAACAGCCAGATCGCCGAAGAACTGGCCCTGCCTCCCGTCAAGGTGCACTGCTCCATCCTGGCCGAAGACGCCATCAAGGCCGCAGTGGACGACTACCGTGCCAAGCGCACTGCGGTGGTGGCCGCCTGATATGGCGATCTCGCTGACCGAGTCCGCGGCCCGCCATGTGAGCCGCTACCTGTCGCGCCGCGGCAAGGGCATCGGCGTGCGCCTTGGGGTCAAGACCACGGGCTGCTCTGGCCTGGCCTACAAGCTGGAGTATGTGGACGAACAGTTGCCCGAGGATGTGATCTTTGAGGACCACGGCATCAAGGTGCTGGTCGACCCCAAGAGCCTGGCCTATATCGATGGCACGGAACTGGACTTCGTGCGTGAGGGCTTGAACGAAGGCTTCAAGTTCCACAACCCCAACGAGCGCGATCGCTGCGGCTGCGGCGAGAGCTTTCGCATCTGACCGGCATTTGCCGGGGGGCCAGGCTCTGGTGGCCTGGCGGCATGCCCGGCAGGCCCTGACTTTTCTACTCCCTCAAGAGGCCGCCATCGCTTCGGTGCTGGCGGCTTTTTATCGACATGAACCTGCAATCGGACGATTTCGAGCTGTTTGCGCTGCCGCGCCAATTTGCGCAGGAGCGCAGCACCATTGACGCGCGCTGGAAGGAGTTGCAGCGCGAGGCCCATCCTGACCGCTTTGCCTCCCAGGGCGCAGCTGCGCAGCGTGTGGCCATGCAATGGTCGGTACGCATCAACGAGGCCTATCAACGGCTGAAAGAGCCGCTCAGGCGAGCAGCCTATCTTTGCGAATTGCTGGGTGCACCCGTGCGTGCCGAAGACAACACCTCCATGCCCACCGCCTTTTTGATGCAGCAGATGGAATGGCGCGAGGCGCTGGACGATGCGCAGGACGAGGCCGCCTTGGACGCGCTGGACGGCGAAGTGTCGCAGGCCAGAAAGAGCATGCTGGCCGAATGCGGCCGCCAGCTCGATGAACTGCACGATGCCCAGGCGGCCGTGCAGCAGGTCAGAGCCCTCATGTTTGTTGCGCGATTTGCGCAGGACATAGAGCGTCGCCGCGATCAACTGGGACAATAGTCCGCGACCCGAACCTCCCACGAGAGTCCCTCATTCACAAGGCAGGCCGGCCGGCCCGGACCTGCAATTTCCCCGAGTATTTCCATGGCGCTTTTGCAGATTTCCGAACCCGGTCAGTCCCCCGATCCCCACCAGCGACGCATTGCCGTGGGTATCGACCTGGGCACCACCCATTCGCTGGTCGCCGCAGTCCGCAATGGCGTGGCCGAATGCCTGCCGGATGATCAGGGCCAGGTACTGCTGCCTTCCGTCGTGCGCTATCTGCCCCAGGGACGCCGCGAGATCGGCTACGCCGCGCAGGCGGCGCTGTCCACCGATGCGGGCAACACCATCGCCTCGGCCAAGCGCTTCATGGGCCGTACGCTGGCGGACATCGACGCGCCGGAGAAGCTGCCTTACCGCTTTGCTGAGCAAGAAGCCGGTCGTGGCGTGATCGGGATCGAGACCATCGATGGCACGAAGACCCCCGTGGAAGTCAGCGCCGAGATCCTGGCCACGCTGCGCTTTCGCGCCGAGGACACTTTCAACGACGACATCCATGGCGCGGTCATCACCGTGCCAGCCTACTTTGACGACGCGCAGCGCCAGGCCACCAAGGATGCGGCCAAGCTCGCCGGCATCAACCTGCTGCGCCTGATCAACGAGCCCACGGCTGCCGCCATTGCCTATGGCCTGGACAACGGCTCCGAAGGTGTTTACGCCGTCTACGATCTGGGTGGCGGCACTTTCGATATTTCGGTCCTGCGCCTGTCCCAGGGTGTGTTCGAGGTCGTCTCCACGGGGGGGGACTCGGCCTTGGGTGGCGATGACTACGATGCGGCACTGGCTGAGTGGGTGGCCCAGCAGACCGGCGTGGTTCCGCAGACCGCCGAGGACAAGGCCCGCTGGCGCATGGCGGCACGCCTTTGCAAGCAGGCATTGACGGATGCTCAGGCCGCCACGTTCACGGCAGAGCTGTCCACCGGCACTGTGCATTTCGATGTCAAGCGTGGCGACTTCGATGCGAGCACGGCCCATCTGACGGCTCGCTCGCTGGCGGCGGTGCGCCGCGCACTCAAGGACGCTGGCCTGACGCGCGACGAGGTGCAGGGCGTGGTCCTGGTCGGTGGTTCCACCCGCATGCCCCAGGTGCGTGAGGCAGTGGCCCAGTTCTTTGGCCGCGATCCTCTCGTCAACCTCAATCCCGATGAAGTCGTGGCGTTGGGCGCTGCCATTCAGGCCAATCAACTCGCGGGCAACAGTTCCAGCGGCGACATGCTGCTGCTGGATGTGATTCCCCTGTCGCTGGGTGTGGAGACCATGGGCGGTCTGGTGGAGCGCATCATCACGCGCAACGAGACCATTCCCACGGCCCGCGCTCAGGACTTCACCACCTACAAGGATGGGCAGACGGCCCTGGCCATTCATGTGGTGCAGGGTGAGCGCGATCTTGTGGCGGACTGCCGCAGCCTGGCGCGTTTCGAACTGCGCGGCATCCCGCCCATGGCAGCCGGCGCGGCGCGCATCCGCGTGACCTTCACCGTGGATGCCGACGGCCTGCTGTCGGTGGGTGCCAAGGAGCAGATCAGCGGCGTCGAGGCGCATATCCATGTCAAGCCCTCGTACGGCCTCTCGGACGACGAGGTTGCCCGCATGCTGCAGGACGGCTTTGCCACGGCCCAGCAGGACATTCAGGCGCGCGCGCTGGTGGAGGCGCGTGTCGATGCCGACCGCATGCTCATGGCCACGGAGAGCGCGCTGCAGGCCGATGGCGATGTGCTGGCTGCAGACCAGCGCGCAGCCATCGACGCTCTGGTCGACGCCCTGCGCGCCAGCGTGGGCTCCGAGGATGCCGCCGTCATCGAGGCCGCAACACAGGCGCTGGCCAAGGGCACGGAGTCCTTTGCCGCCGAGCGCATGAACCGCAGCATCCAGCAGGCCCTGGCCGGCAAGAGCGTGCAATCCCTTTCCTGATTTCTGATCCGAACGCAGATCCGCCATGCCCGTTATCAAAATACTTCCCCACGCCGAATACTGTCCTCAGGGTGCCGAAATCGAGGCGCCTGCCGGCACCTCCATCTGCGAGGCACTGCTGGACAACAACATCAAGATCGAGCACGCCTGCGACATGAGCTGTGCATGCACCACCTGCCACGTGGTGGTCAAGGCAGGCTACAACTCGTTGAACGAGGCCGAGGAAGAGGAAGAAGATCTGCTGGACCGCGCATGGGGCCTGCAGCCGCAGTCCCGCCTGTCCTGCCAGGCCATCCTGGCGCGCGAGGACGTGACCATCGAGATTCCCAAGTACTCGCTCAACCACGCCAAGGAAAACCACTGAGGACCCAGCACATGTCGCGTCAAATCATTCTCGACACGGAAACCACGGGCCTGTCCGCCGACAACGGCGACCGGCTCATCGAGCTGGGGTGCGTGGAGATGGTCAACCGCAAGCTGACCGGCAACAACCTGCATCTGTACTTCAATGCGGGGCGCGACAGCCATCCGGACGCGCTGCGCGTGCACGGCATCACCACCGAGTTCCTCAAGGACAAGCCTCGCTTCGAGCAAAAGGTCGATGAGATCTGGGAGTATCTGCAAGGCGCTGAACTCATCATTCACAACGCGCCTTTCGATCTGGGATTCCTGAACAAGGAGCTGGAGCTTGCCAACCGCCCGCCGATCAGGCAGTGCGTGAGCGGTGTCATCGACACCCTGGTCATGGCCAAGGAAATGTTCCCAGGCAAGCGCAACTCGCTGGACTCGCTGTGCGACCGCCTGGAAGTGGACAACTCCGGGCGCACGCTGCACGGCGCCTTGCTGGATGCGGAACTGCTGGCCGATGTCTACATCAACCTCACGCGAGGCCAGGAGGCCCTGCTGATGGTGGAGGAGCCGGCCCAGTCCGAGGGCGGCCTGGTGGTCGCGCAGGTCGATCTGCGCAGCTTCAGGCTGCGCGTGGTGAGCGCCAATGATCAGGAGCTGGCCGCGCACGAGGACGTGATGGTGCAGATGGATAAATCGAGCGGCGGCAAGACAATTTGGCGCAGCTTCGAAAATCAGTCCTAGAAGTTATGACATAATCTAAGTCTTGTCGCAGTAACGACATATGGGTGATTAGCTCAGCGGTAGAGCACTGCCTTCACACGGCAGGGGTCACATGTTCGATCCATGTATCACCCACCAGTTTTTCCAGGGAAGCGGGCCTCACAGCCGGCTTCATGGGTGATTAGCTCAGCGGTAGAGCACTGCCTTCACACGGCAGGGGTCACATGTTCGATCCATGTATCACCCACCAATTTTTTCCAAGGAAGCATGGCCTCGCAGCCATGCTTCACGGGTGATTAGCTCAGCGGTAGAGCACTGCCTTCACACGGCAGGGGTCACATGTTCGATCCATGTATCACCCACCAATTTTTTCCAAGGAAGTACGGCCTCGCAGCCGTGCTTCACGGGTGATTAGCTCAGCGGTAGAGCACTGCCTTCACACGGCAGGGGTCACATGTTCGATCCATGTATCACCCACCATTCAAGCCCTCCTGAAACTTGTTCAGGAGGGCTTTTCCGTTTTGGTTGCTCCCATTTGTTCCAGGTCCTGGATATTCCAGTGCAGCCCGGTGATCTGCGGCGTATTCGTATCTGGCGCGGTCTGATAATCAGTGGCTGAACGACGAAAGGGCAGGCAGGATGAGCGAGCAGGTCGATTGCGTGGTGGTGGGGGCGGGCGTCGTGGGGCTGGCCGTGGCCAGGGCCCTGGCGTTGCAGGGCAGGGAAGTCATGGTGCTGGAGGCAGCTGAAGCCATTGGTACGGGCACCAGTTCGCGCAACAGCGAGGTCATCCATGCCGGCATCTACTATCCCCAGGGTTCGCTGAAGGCCCGGTTTTGCGTCGAAGGCCGCAAGCGTCTCTATGCCTATTGCGAGGAACGCGGCGTTGCCCACCAGCGCTGCGGCAAGCTCATCGTGGCAACGGATGAGGCGCAGCGCGGCCAGCTCCAGGCCATTGCGCGCAAGGCCGAGGCCAATGGCGTCAATGATCTGCGCTGGCTGGATGGCCCCGAGGCACGGGCCTTGGAGCCTGCGCTGCAGTGTGTGGCGGCACTGCATTCGCCCAGCACCGGCATCATCGACAGCCACGGCCTGATGCTGGCTCTGCAGGGCGATCTCGAAAACGCAGGCGGCATGGTGGTCTGCCATGCCGAGGTGCAGGAGGCCGCCGCCACGTCTGGCGGCGTGTGGCTGCGCACCGCCGACGGCACGCAGCTGCAGGCGCGTAGCCTGGTCAATGCGGCAGGCCTGAATGCCCCGTTGCTGGCGGCGCGCCTGCAAGGCTTTCCGCAGCAGTTGGTTCCACGCGCCTTCTATGCCAAGGGCAACTATTTCACGCTGTCGGGGCGCGCGCCGTTCTCGCGCCTCATCTATCCCGTGCCCGAGGCTGCAGGTCTGGGCGTGCATCTCACCCTGGACATGGGTGGACAGGCCAAGTTCGGCCCCGATGTGCAGTGGGTGGAAAGCGCAAGCGATCTGCAGGTCGATCCAGCGCGCGCCGACGCCTTCTATGCAGAGATCCGCCGGTACTGGCCGGCCCTGGCCGATGGCGCGCTGGTGCCCGGCTACGCTGGCATCCGTCCCAAGATCAGCGGTCCTGGCGAGGCGGCGGCAGACTTCACGATCCAGGGACCGCAGGTCCATGGCGTTGCGGGCGTGGTGCAGTTGCTGGGCATCGAATCGCCGGGGCTGACCAGCTGCCTGGCCATCGGCGCACATGTGGCGAAGTTGCTGGCCTGATGGTCTGCCGGTCCACGACACACGGCCACGGCAGGCCTTGTCTGACAAGGCTCAGGCCCCCTCGCTTCCCGGAAGCCAGGGAACAATTGGATAAGATGCTTGCATGTAACAAGGGCCTGCCCATGTTGCGTGACAGGTATCGGGCGACATGATTGCCTGCTCCCCGCTGTATTTGTTTTCACCTCAATAGAAAGGCTCATCATGACGAAGTCGATCACTGAAACCGTCTCCACCGCGCAAGCCGATCTTGAAAAACTGGTCAGCGACCTGCGTGGCCTGCTGTCTGCCAAGGAGCTGGATGCCGTGCCGGAAATCCACATGCTGCGCCAGCGCATCGATGACGGCATGTCCAATGTGCGTGACTCGGCTGTGCGCGCCGCGCAGGAAGCGGCCCGCCAAGCCAAGGATGCCGCCTATGCGGCGGATCGCTATGCCCACGACGAGCCGTGGCGTGTGGCTGGCGCAGCCCTGGCTGTGGGCGCCTTGCTGGGCTTCATGCTGGGCCGTCGCTGATCAACGGCATGCCTGACCAGAAAAGGATGCCTGTGAACTGGATTTCCCTTCTGGGTTTGGATGCCTGGGTGGCGCGCTGGCGTGCTGCCGTGATCGAGCTGGCCATTGCCGCCGAGGACCGTACCGACCTGGCTCGGCTTGAATGGGTCCAGCACAAGCGCAGCATGCAGACCGTGGTCGTGCTGCTGATCGCGCTGGCCGGACTCAGCGTCGTGGTCATGCTCATGCTGTCCGTGGCGGTGCTGGTGCAGTTCTGGGACACCGAGCACCGCGTGATGGTGGCCTGGCTGCTGTTTGGCGGCTGGCTGGCTATCCTTGCAATTGCCTTGTGGCAGTTGCTTGCGGCCGTACGACGCCTGGCACGCCCTTTCATCCTCACCCGCAACGAGCTGAGCCAGGACTGGCAGGCGCTGAAGAAGAGGCTGTAACCATGGTCAATGCTTCCAATGCTTCCCAGTCCCGCGACGAGGTTGCGCCGCCCAGGCCCACGGGCCCCAATGCGGCGCTGTGGCCCACTTCCACCGTGGAGCAGCAGCAGGTGATGCAGCGCATTGCCCAGCAGCGCGAGCGCCTCAGGGCGCGCTCGGCGGCCGTGGCCCAGGCCCGGGCGCTGAGCCGTGCCGCCACACGCGTGCGCCCGGATGCACCGCTGATCGAGCGCGTCGCAACGTTTGCGCGTCTGCACCCCGTGGCCGTGGGCGTGGCGGCTGCCGCTGCCTTGGTCATGGGGCCGCGCAAACTGATCCGCATCGGCACCACACTCATGCCTTTGCTGGCACGCCTTCAGCAGCGCAGGGGCTGAGATAAGGCCTTGCAAGGCTTCTTGCACAAAAAACGCCCGGCATGCCGGGCGTTTTCCTTGGTCAGCACGCGGATAACGCGGCAGTCAACGCAGTTGCGCGATGGCCCGTGCGGCCTCTGGTACCAGGCAGGGGCCCCGATAGATCAGGCCGCTGTAGATCTGGACCACATCGGCGCCCGCCCGGATCTTGCTGACCGCATCTTCGCCGCTGAGAATGCCTCCCACGCCGATGATGGGGTAGCGGCTTCCCAGCGCAGAGCGCAGTTGGCGGATGACCTGGTTGCTGGCCTCCAGCACCGGCGCGCCGGAAAGGCCGCCCGTTTCCTCGGCGTGGGGCAGGCCCTTGACGGCATCCCGGCTGATCGTGGTGTTGGTGGCGATCACGCCGTCCATGCCGTGGCGCTGCAGCGAGGTGGCGATGACGCCGACCTGCTCCTCATCCAGGTCGGGTGCGATCTTCACGAACACCGGCGCCCGCTTGCCGTGCTGCGTGGCCAGTTGCTCGCGCCGCTCGGCAATCGCTCCCAGCAAGGCATCCAGCGCTTCGTCGCTTTGCAGGGCACGCAGATTCTTGGTGTTGGGCGAGCTGATGTTCACCGTCACGTAGTCGGCATGCGGGTAGACGCCATCGAGCGCCTTGAGGTAGTCGCTGGTGGCTTCTTCGATGGGCGTGCTGGCGTTCTTGCCGATGTTCAGCCCCAGCAGCATGGGCTTGCCCATGGCGCGGGCCTGTGAGCGCTTGACGTTGCTCAGGAAGGCATCGAGGCCTTCGTTGTTGAAGCCCAGTCGGTTGATCAGCGCATTGCGTTCGGGGATGCGGAACATGCGCGGCTTGGGGTTGCCGGGCTGCGCGCGCGGAGTCACGGTGCCCACCTCGACGAAGCCGAAGCCCATGGCGGCCAGCGCATCGATACAGCGTGCGTTCTTGTCCAGGCCTGCAGCCATGCCGACGCGATTGGGGAACCTGAGTCCGGCAAGCTCGACGGGATCACTCACCATGGGTTGGGCCCAGGCCTGCTGCAGGAGCGTGTTCTGCCCCTTTGCCATCAGGTTCATCGTGAGATCGTGGGCGGATTCGGGGTCCATGCCGAAGAGAAAGGGACGGGTCAGGGCGTAGGGGATCAAAGACATGGGGATAATCGAAGGATTACCTGGATTTTCCCTCATGACGACATCTGCTGCCTCTTTTTCCCAAGATGAACTCAAAGCCCTGGTCGGGCAAGCCGCTCTGGCCTACGTAGTGCCCGGCGAAATCGTCGGCGTCGGCACGGGCTCGACGGTCAACAAGTTCATCGATGCGCTGGCCACCATCAAGGACCAGATCCCTGGGGCCGTGTCCAGCTCCGTGGCCAGCACCGAGCGCCTGAAGGCGCTGGGCATCAAGGTGCTGGATGCCAACGAGGTGGACCGCCTGTCGGTATACATCGATGGCGCCGACGAGATCGACGGCCGGGGCTACATGGTCAAGGGTGGAGGCGCGGCACTGACGCGCGAGAAAATCGTTGCGGCGCTGGCCGAGCGCTTTGTCTGCATCGCCGATGCCTCCAAGCGCGTCGAGGTGCTGGGAGACTTTCCGCTGCCGGTGGAGGTGATTCCCATGGCTGCTGCCCAGATTGCCCGGCGTTTCGAGGCCAGGGGTGGCCGGGCCGAGATCCGCATGAAGGACGGCGCTCCTTTGGTGACGGACAACGGCCAGCACATTCTTGATGTGCGCGGCCTGAAGATTGCTGAGCCGCTGGCCTTTGAGTCCGAGGTCAACCAGTGGCCCGGCGTGGTCACCGTGGGCGTTTTTGCGCACCAGAAGGCATCGGTCTGCCTGCTGGGCACGCCTGAAGGCGTGCAGACGCTCGACTATTGAGGCAGGAACCCGGTCCTGGCCTCTCGGCTGCTAGCCGATGCTCTCGAACACCGCAGCGCCTGCGGTCCAGACGAGCAGGGCCATGCCACCGAGACACAGCGCGCGCAATGAGGCTTGCGTGCGCTGCTTTTTGATGCGCTGAATGAGCCAGGTGACGGCCGCCAGCCCGGCGTAGATGGCAAAGAAGCCAGCCGTCGTCATGTAGTAGGCCAGGCGGTTGAGACCGTTGCCCAGGCCTCCGTCATGCATGAACCACAGCGTGATCAGGCAGGGCACCAGCACCAGACAGGTTAGCCGCAACGGCTCTCGCCACGAAGGCCTTGCCACCAGTACCCACCCGATGAGCGCAGGCAGGCCCACAAGAATGCCCAGCCTGGCCAAGGTCCAGGCCACGTCGGACAGCATGGAATCCACGGCCGGGCTCCTGACGGCGGCAGTGTCTGCCTAGAAGCTCAGGCCTGCGGGGTTGTCGCTGGTGCGTGCACCTGGCGCGGGGGCGGGTATGGGGGCGCGCCTGTTTGCCTGCTCCTCGGCGGTGGGTGCTGCGGCGGGCGCTGATGCGGCCGGTGCGGCAGGCTTGGGTGTGGTCAGGGGCTGCGCGGGTGGCCGCTTGTACTGGGCTGGCAGCTGGGAGCTTGCGGGGTAGCCTGCGGCATCCAGGTACTGCGTCCATTCGCTGGAGGAGAAGCCGGTCAGAAACTGCTTGCCGATGGTGGCAAACGGCAGTCCGGTCTGCCCGCTGAGCTTGTTCAGGGCTGCCGCGTCCGCCTCGGTCTGCACCAGGCGCTCGGCATAGGGGATGCCCCGGGACTGCAGCAACTGACGAGCGCTATCGCAGGGCGTGCAATCGGACGAGGAGTACAACGTCACTGGAAAGCGGCTCGCAATCTGGCGCAGCGCATAGGGCAGGCCTGCGTTGCTGTCCGAGGCGCCCGCCACTGCCTGGGCGGCGGGCGCTGCCTGCTGCTGTGCGCTTGGGGCGGGGCGGTCCGAGAAGGTGACTTTTCCATCCGGCCCGACGATACGGTAGACCTGCTGTGCGGCGGCTGGCAGCGCGGCGGCAAGGCAGGCGAGGGCGAGGCATGGCATCAGGTGGCGCAGGGCGCCGTGGCCAAGGCTGGGAGAAGACTGCATGGACGATCTCGGTTTCGGAAGAAGGGTTTCGTGCCGGGGCGGCGACCACTCGCCGGATGGATGCCCGCACAGGAGTGCCTGCAAGCATAGCGTGCCATTCATCCTGGGCCATCTTCTGGAGTCGCAGGATGTGGCTGCGCGCATCCGGTGGAGTTGCCGGGCCAGGAAAAAGCGCCCCATCGGGGCGCTGCAGACCGGGTTGCCAGGCTCAGGCCTCGGCCATGCCCTGGTGGCGCAATAGCGCGTCCAGCTGGGGTTCGCGGCCACGGAAGGCCTTGAACGACTCCATCGCCGGGCGGGATCCGCCGGCTTCAAGAATGGCCTCGCGGTAGCGGCGGCCTGTCTCGGGGTTGGGGGTTCCATCGGCCAGCATGGTTTCCTCGAAGGCCGCATAGGCATCCGCCGAGAGGACTTCGGCCCACTTGTAGCTGTAGTAGCCCGCTGCGTAGCCGCCTGCAAAGATGTGGCTGAAGGTATGGGCCGAGCGGCTGTAGGCGGGCGAGGGCAGCACGGCCACTTCGGCGCGAACCTGGGCCAGCAGCGGCATGATGTCGGCCTTCGGATCGTGCTCGGTGTGCAGCAGCATGTCGAACAGCGAGAACTCGATCTGGCGCAGCGTCTGCATGCCAGATTGGAAGTTCTTGGCCGCGATCATCTTGTCGTACAGTGCGCGCGGCAGTGGCTCGCCCGTGTCCACGTGGGCGGTCATGTGCTTGAGCACTTCCCACTCCCAGCAGAAGTTTTCCATGAACTGGCTCGGCAGTTCCACCGCGTCCCATTCCACGCCCGCGATGCCCGAGACATCGCGCTCGTTGACCTGGGTCAGCATGTGGTGCAGGCCATGGCCTGTCTCATGGAACAGCGTGATCACGTCATCGTGCGTGAGCAGGGCCGGCTTGCCGTCAACGCCGGTGGCAAAGTTGCAGACCAGGTGCGCGACCGGCGTCTGCAGCTTGTGGCTGTCGGGGCGCAGCCAGCGGGTGCGTACATCGTCCATCCAGGCGCCGCCGCGCTTGCCCGAACGTGCGGGCTGGTCCAGGTAGAACTGGCCGACCAGTTGGGGGCCTTGCGGCGTGCTGCGCTCGATGCGATAGAACTCGACAGCGGGATGCCACACCGGCGCCACGTCGCGGCGGATGGCCACGTCGAACAGCGTCTCCACGATCTTGAACAGTCCGGCCAGTACCTTGGGGGCGGGGAAGTATTGCTTGACCTCTTGCTCGCTGAAGGCATAGCGCGCTTCCTTGAGCTTTTCGGAGATATAGGCCCAGTCCCAGGGCTGGGGATCGGCCAGGCCCAGTTCCTTGCGTGCGAAGCTGCGCAGGTCGGCGACATCCTTTTCGGCATAGGGGCGGGCGCGGTGCGCGAGGTCACGCAGGAAGTCGATCACCTGCTGCGGCGAATGCGCCATCTTGGGAACCAGCGAGATCTCGCCGAAGTTGCGGTAGCCCAGCAGCTGCGCCTCTTCCTTGCGCAGGGCAAGTATTTCGGAAATGTTGGCCGTGTTGTCGAAGCGGCGGGCATCGCCCTCTGCCTGGTCGGAGGCGCGTGTCACATAGGCGCGGTAGAGCTTCTCGCGCAGCGCGCTGCTGGTGGCGAACTGCATCACGGGCAGGTAGCAGGGCATCTTCAGCGTGAGCTTGAAGCCTTGCTTGCCTTCGGCTTCGGCGGCGGCACGGGCGGCCTGGCACACGTCCTGGGGCACACCGTCCAACTCATCGGCCGTGGCGTAGTAGGCAAAGGCATCGGTGGCATCCAGCGCGTTCTCGCTGAACTTCTGCGTGAGTTCGGCCGAGCGTTCCTGAATCTTGGCAAAGCGCAGCTTGGCTTCACCCTGCAGCTCCGCGCCAGACAGCACGAAATTGCGCATGGCATGGTCCCAGGCGGCGCGCTGCTCCACGTTGAGCGTGGCAGGGTCGATGGCCTTGTACTTGGCGTACAGCCGCTCGTCGGCGCCCAGGCGCGTCCAGAACTCGGTGACCTTGGGCAGGGATTCGTTGTAGGCAGCGCGCAGCTCGGGTGTATCGGCCACGCTGTTGAGGTGGCTGACGGCGCCCCAGGCGGTTCCCAGCTTCTCGGTGGCGACATCGAGCACGGCGGAGATCGAATCCCAGCGCGCGGGGAAGTCAGGTGCCGTGACGGTCTCCAGGGCCTCGCAGGCCCCGGTCAGAAGATGGTCGATGGCCGGGCCGACGTCGGCGGGGCGGATGCGATCGAACAGGGGCAGGTCGGAGGATTCGAGGAGGGGATTGCTCATGCGTGTCAGATGCCGTCGGGTGCATTGAAATCAAGCGGCTCCCCGGGGAGCCGCCCGATGCTTGTCAGCTCCTGGTCAGCCGGCGGCGCGCTCGGCCGCCTCCATGGTGTTGACCAGCAGCATGGTAATCGTCATGGGGCCGACGCCGCCCGGCACGGGGGTGATGAAGCCGGCCACTTCCTTGACACCGTCAAAGTCCACGTCGCCGCAGAGCTTGCCTTCGTCGTTGCGGTTCATGCCCACGTCGATGACCACGGCGCCAGGCTTGCACATGTCTGCGGTCAGCACATTGCGCTTGCCCACGGCGGCGACCACGATGTCGGCCTGGCGCGTCATGGCGGCCAGGTCCGCCGTGCCGCTGTGGCAGATGGTGACGGTGGCATTGGCGGCCAGCAGCATCATGGCCATGGGCTTGCCGACGATGTTGGAGCGGCCGATGACCACGGCGTGCTTGCCGCGCAGGTCCTTCATGCCGATGGATTCGAGCATCTTCATGCAGCCATAGGGCGTGCAGGCCTTGAAGCCGACTTCACCCACCATCAGCGCGCCGGCGCTGGCCACGTGAAAGCCATCCACATCCTTGAGCGGCGAGATGGTCTCGATGACCTTGTGGTCGTCGATGTGTGCGGGCAGCGGCAGCTGGACCAGGATGCCGTGGATGCTGGGGTCGTTGTTCAGCGCCTCGACGCGGGCCAGCAGTTCGGCTTCTGTCATCGAGGCGTCGTACTTCTCCAGTACGGAATGAAAGCCTGCGTCCTCGCAGGCCTTGACCTTGTTGCGCACATAGACCTGGGAGGCCGGGTTGTCGCCGACCAGGACCACGGCCAGGCCGGGCGTGGTCCCTCGGGCCTTCAGGGCAGTGGCGCGCTGTGCGACTTCGGCACGCAGTTGGCGGGAGAGGGCGTTGCCGTCGATGAGTTGGGCTGTCATTGCAGTGGATACCAAAATAAAAATGCTGCTAGGGCTTGTTGGTCAAGCGCTAGCAGCCCTTTGAAAAAAGCAGGGGATGGCGTCGGTGCTTATCCTGCGACGGCCGCCTTGGCCGCCGCAGCGGTCTGGCCCTGGCCCAGGGCGATCTTGAGCAGGTCGGCTACGGTGTTGGCGTTGAGCTTTTCCATGATGTTGGCGCGGTGCGCCTCCACGGTCTTGATGCTGATGCCCAGGTCGTCGGCGATCTGCTTGTTCAGGCGGCCGGCGACGATGCGCTCGAGCACCTGGGCTTCGCGGCTGGTCAGCTTGGCCAGCAGGGCGTCGCGGCTGGCGGCCTGCTGGTGGCCGGCAAAGGCTTCGCGGGCATGGTCCAGCATGCGCTCGACCAGGTTCAGCAGTTCTTCCTCGTTGAACGGCTTCTGGATGAAGTCCAGTGCGCCCTTCTTCATGGTGTTCACCGCCATGGGCACGTCGCCGTGGCCGGTGATGAAGACGATGGGCAGGGGAGACTTGCGTTCGATCAGTCGGTCCTGCAGTTCCAGGCCGGTCATGCCGCCCATGCGGATGTCGACGATGAGGCAGGCGATTTCGCGTGGGTCGTAGCGCGAGAGGAAGGTCTCGGCCGAGTCGAAGCAGCGCACACGATAGTCCTTGCCCTCCAACAACCATTGCAGCGAATCACGAACCGCTTCGTCGTCATCAACTACGTACACAGTGCCTTTTTTGGGGATCAAGCTCATGCAATCGTCCTTGTTGTGGGTTCAATGGTCGCTGCCGGCGTTGTCGCGTCGCCCGGCGGGGCCAGCGGCAGCCAGAATGAAAATCGGCAGCCGACAACCTCGGAACCATTGTAGAGGTTCTCGGCACGCATACGGCCCTGGTGGGACTCGACAATGCTGCGGCACAGATTCAGGCCCATGCCCATGCCTTCGCTCTTGGTGGTGAAGAAGGCCTCGAAGAGGCGCTCCAGCACCTCGGGCGGCAAGCCCTTGCCGGTGTCCTGCACGTTGAATTCGATGACGCGCTGGTCCTCGATGGTGCGCGGCACCACGCGCAGTTCCACGTTGCGCTGGTGGCTGGGTCGGCCCGATTGCTCGATGGATTCGGCGCCATTCTTCATGAGGTTGACCAGCACCTGCTCGATGAGGATGGTGTCGGCCATGATGGCCGGCATGCGCTCGGCCACGTGGTAGGTCAGCTGTACATTGCGGCGGCGCAGCTCGATGCCGGCCAGCTCCACTGCCTCGCTGACCATGTCGGTGACCTGGGCCAGGGTGCGGTTGGGTTCGCTGCGCTTGACGAAGGAGCGTATGCGCAAAATGATCTGGCCCGCGCGCTGCGCCTGGTGGGCGGTCTTCTCCAGCGCGAACTTCATCTGCTCCTCGGTCAGCGTGCCTTTTTCGAGGCGCGTGAGCATGCCGCTGCAGTAGTTGCTGATGGCGGTCAGCGGCTGGTTGAGTTCGTGGGCCACGCTGGAGGCCATCTCGCCCATGGTGATCAGGCGGCTGACGGACTGGGCGTGCTCGGCCTGGCGATCGGCCTGCTCCTCGGCCAGGCGGCGCGGCGTGATGTCGGTGGCGATCACCATCTGCGCCAGGCGTCCGTCCACCCAGCTCAGGTAGCGCGAGCGCACTTCCAGCCACTTGCCCAGTTCGGGCAGATAGATCTCGGCGTTCTCGCTGCGTGCGCTGGTCAGCGAGTCGGTGGGCAGGCCCATCAGGCCATCCTCATCGTCCATGCCCTGCGGCTGAGAGCGCACGGGCAGCACGCCGGCCTGGGCGACGAGCTGCAGATGGCCATCGGTCTGCGAGCCGAACCATTGCCGGTACAGCTTGTTGGCGAACAGCAGCTCGGCGCTGCCAAGCGGGGCGACGGACACCGAGGCGTCCAGCGCCTCCAGCACGATGGTGAAGCGCTCGTAGGAGGCCGACAACTGCTCGCGGATGCGGTTGGGCTCGGTGATGTCGGTCATGGACGACATCCAGCCCGTGTGCTGGCCGTGGGCGTCGATCAGCGGCGAGACATACAGGCGCGCGTCGAACTGCGTGCCGTTCTTGCGCTGCACGCGCACCTGAAAGCCCCCGACGATGGTCTTGCCGGACAGCTCCTCGCGCAGCTTGGAGTGCAGGTTGTCGTAGTCGTTGTCGGGCCAGTAGGAATAGGGCGGCATCTGGCCGACGAGTTCGGATTCGCTCCATCCCGTCATCTGGCAGAAGGCGGCGTTCACGTAGGTGATGCGGCCTTGCAGGTCCAGCGCGCGCATGCCGGTGAGCACCGAGTTCTCCATGGCGCGGCGGAAATTGGTTTCGGCAACCAGGGCTTCCTGCGCGCGCTGGCGGCGTCGCGTGTGGCGCCAGGTGGCCAGCAGCAGCCATGCCGTCATCGCGCTGAGCGTGCCCACCAGCCAGAACAGGCCGCTGCCCACCACGCCCAGCGAGGTGCGGTAGGCCTGTGCGCGCAGCACCAGACTGTTGCCCACGGGGGCGACCGGAGCCTCGTCCTCATTGGCCACCGTGCGCCAGCGCAGCAGGTCGGTGGCATTTTGTTTGCGCGGCGTCAGCGGTGTGCCGGCCAGAACCTGGCCCCGGCTGTCGAGCATGGTCATGGCATAGCGGGCCATGATTTCGGTGGGCGTGCCGTAGCGCAGCAGGCTGTCCACGGAATACTCGCCCAGCAGCTCGCCGATGTAGCGGCCGTCCTGCGCCAGCGGCACATGCAGCTGCAGCAGCGGCGCGGCCTCGCCCTTGTGGGCCAGGCCTTGCACATAGATGGGCTGCTGCATCTCGCGCGCGAGCTGGTAGGCCTCCAGGGCGTCACCGGCGCGCAGTACCTCGCGGGGGATGCGCAACTGGTCGCTGCTCACGGTGGGGGCGGACTGGCTGGCCAGAATGCGGCGTTGGGAGTCGATCCAGGTGATGGACTGCAGTTCGGGATACTGGCTGATGAGCGCTTCGGCGCGGCTGGCGAAATCGGACTCGGCCAGATCGTGGTTGCTGATGTCGCGCGCCATGCGCATCAGTTGCTCCTGGCGCTCCAGCAGGCGCAGGCGCACGCGCTGCTGGGCATATTCCACGTCGCGGTGCAACGCTTCCTTCTCGCGGTCGATCTCCTCCATGCGCAGATACCAGAACGACGCGACGATGGCGGCCATGAACATCAGTACGGCGGCCAGCGGGGCGAGTGCCGCAAAGCGGTCCTGGCGCGTGGGGGAAAGACTGCGCCACCAGCTGCGCCACCAGCGCACTGGCGCGGCCACGCCTGCCATGGGGGCAGGGCTGTGCGTGCCGTGCTCGGAAGGGGAGGATTGCATGCGCCCAGTGTAGGGGAGAGTCTGACTGTTTTTAAGGAGTATTGGAGTCGCCACGCAGGCGCTTCGGCGACGTTCTTTGGGGTCTTCACTGTATGTGCGTTTGCAGCAAAATTTCAAATTATGAAATCAAAAAGCACCATTTGAAATTCGAAAAAAGTATGCGACACTCGCCGAGCATTGAGGCAGTGAATCGGTATCTTCAAGTTCGCCAGACAGGGTCTGTGCCGCGCAAGGCGTGGTGAACTACCCGCCTGCGATGGCGCGCTGCGCCGCTCACTGGTTCGACCCCAAGACGCTACCTTCTGCAAGGAGACATTCCCATGACAGCTCAGACTGACCCGCAAGGCAATGCAGGCGTTCCCGCCGGCCTGGACCAACAAGAATCGCGCGAATGGATGGACGCACTGTCGGCCGTCATCGATCGTGAAGGCGCCGAATATGCGCACAAGCTGATCGAGGACCTGCTCGAACATGCACGCCAGAACAGCGTGGACATGCCCTTCTCGGCCAACACCGGCTACGTGAACACCATCGAGGCCTCGCAGGAAGCGCGCTGTCCCGGCAACCTGGAAATCGAAGGCCGCCTGCGCGCCTACATGCGCTGGAACGCCATGGCCATGGTGGTCAAGGCCAACCGCCTGCACCCACCCGAAGGCGGTGACCTGGGTGGCCACATCGGCTCCTTCGCTTCGCTGGCCAACATGTTTGCGGCCGGCTTCAACCACTTCTGGCACGCCGAAAACGAAAACCACGGTGGCGACTGCCTGTACATCCAGGGCCACGTCTCGCCCGGCATCTATGCCCGCGCCTATCTGGAAGGCCGCATCTCCGAAGAGCAGCTGCTGAACTTCCGCCAGGAAGTGGACGGCAAGGGCCTGTCCAGCTACCCGCACCCCAAGCTGATGCCCGAGTTCTGGCAGTTCCCCACGGTGTCCATGGGCCTGGGCCCGCTGATGGCCATCTACCAGGCGCGCTTCCTCAAGTACCTGCACGCCCGCGGCATTGCCGACACCGAAAACCGCAAGGTCTGGGTCTTCTGCGGCGACGGGGAAATGGACGAGGTCGAGTCGCTGGGCGCGATCTCCCTGGCCGCCCGCGAAAAGCTGGACAACCTGATCTTCGTGATCAACTGCAACCTGCAGCGCCTGGACGGTCCGGTGCGCGGCAACGGCAAGATCATCCAGGAACTCGAGGGTGAGTTCCGCGGCTCCGGCTGGAACGTCATCAAGCTGCTGTGGGGCAAGGGCTGGGACGAGCTGCTGGCCAAGGACAAGGACGGCGTGCTCAAGAAGATCATGGCCGAGTGCAACGACGGCGACTACCAGTCGTTCAAGGCCAATGACGGCGCCTACGTGCGCAAGAACTTCTTCGGCCGCGATCCGCGCGCGCTGAAGATGGTCGAGCACATGAGCGACGACGAGATCTGGAACCTGCGCCGCGGCGGCCACGATTCGCAGAAGGTCTATGCGGCCTTCCATGCGGCCAATTCGCACAAGGGCCAGCCCACCGTGCTGCTGGTCAAGACCGTCAAGGGCTTCGGCATGGGCAAGATCGGTGAAGGCAAGAACACCGTTCACCAGACCAAGAAGCTGGGCGACGAGGACATCAAGGCCTTCCGCGACCGCTTCAACATCCCGATTCCCGACAGCCAGATCGCCGACCTGCCTTTCTACAAGCCGGCTGACGACACGCCGGAAATGCGCTACCTGCACGAGCGCCGCAAGGCCCTGGGCGGCTACCTGCCGCACCGCCGCGTCAAGGCCAGCGAGCAGTTCACGGCGCCTGCGCTGGACACCTTCAAGGCCATCCTCGAAGCCACGCCCGAAGGCCGTGAGATCTCGACCACGCAGGCCTATGTGCGATTCCTGACGCAGCTGCTGCGCGACAAGGAAATCGGCCCGCGCGTCGTGCCCATCCTGGTGGACGAGGCACGTACCTTCGGCATGGAAGGCCTGTTCCGCCAGATCGGCATCTACAACCCCGCTGGACAGCAGTACACCCCGGTCGACAAGGACCAGGTGATGTACTACCGCGAGGACAAGGCCGGCCAGATCCTGCAGGAAGGCATCAACGAAGCCGGCGGCATGAGCAGCTGGATCGCGGCAGCCACGAGCTACAGCACGAGCAACCGGATCATGATCCCGTTCTACGTGTACTACTCGATGTTCGGCTTCCAGCGCATCGGTGACCTGGCCTGGGCGGCCGGCGACATGCAGGCGCGCGGCTTCCTGCTGGGCGGCACCTCGGGCCGCACCACGCTGAACGGCGAAGGCCTGCAGCACGAAGACGGCCACAGCCACATCCTGGCCAACACCATTCCCAACTGCGTGAGCTACGACCCGACCTTCGCCCACGAAGTCGCCGTGATCATGCAGGACGGCCTGCGCCGCATGGTGCAGGAGCAGGAAAACGTCTTCTACTACATCACGCTGCTCAACGAGAACTACGCCATGCCCGGCCTCACGCCCGGCACTGAGCAGCAGATCATCAAGGGCATGTACCTGTGCAAGCCCGGCCAGAAGGTGCCGGAAAGCGGCCTGCGCGTGCAGCTGCTGGGATCGGGCACCATCCTGCGCGAATCCTTCTTCGCCCAGGAACTGCTGCTGGCCGACTGGGGTATTGCCGCCGACGTGTGGAGCTGCCCCAGCTTCAACGAACTCACCCGCGACGGCCAGGAAGCCGACCGCTGGAACCTGCTGCATCCGCTGGAAACGCAGAAGGTGCCCTTCGTCACGCAGCAGCTGCAGTCGCACAATGGTCCGGTGATCGCATCCACCGACTACATGAAGGCCTACGCCGAGCAGATCCGTCCCTACATGCCCAAGGGCCGCACCTACAAGGTGCTGGGCACCGACGGCTTCGGCCGTTCGGACTTCCGCCGCAAGTTGCGCGAGCACTTCGAGGTGGACCGCCACTACATCGTGGTCGCCGCACTGCGCGCGCTGGCCGAAGAAGGCAAGATCAACGCCACCACCGTGGCCGAGGCGATCGCCAAATACGGCATCAAGGCCGACAAGATCAACCCGCTGCACGCCTGAGTAAGAACGGGAGACACCTATGGCATTGGTAGACATTCAAGTTCCGGACATCGGCGATTTCGATGAAGTCGGTGTGATCGAAGTGCTGGTCAAGGCCGGCGACCAGATCAAGGCCGAGCAATCGCTGATCACCGTCGAGTCCGACAAGGCATCGATGGAGATTCCGTCCAGCCACGCCGGCGTGCTCAAGGAGCTGCGCGTGAACCTGGGCGACAAGGTCAAGCAAGGCAGCATCATTGCCGTGATCGAGACCGCAGACGCTGCGGCACCGGCACCGGCACCGGCACCGGCAGCTGCTGCCCCGGCTCCCGTGGCAGCGCCTGCATCTGCTGCGCCTGCATCTGCGCCTGCGCCGGCCGCTGCTCCCGCTGCCGCGCCTGCGGCCTCGGGCGCCGCCACGCAGATCGACATCAAGATTCCCGACATCGGCGACTTCAAGGACGTGGCCGTGATCGAGATGCTGGTCAAGGTCGGTGACACCGTGACGGCAGAGCAATCGCTGTTCACCGTCGAATCCGACAAGGCCTCGATGGAGATCCCCTCGCCCGCAGCGGGCACCATCACGGCGCTGACGCTCAAGATCGGCGACACGGTCAACGTGGGCGACGTGGTCGGCCAGATGAGCGTGCAGGGCGCTGCCGCGCCTGCAGCCCAGGCTGCGGCCCCGGCACCTGCTGCTGCAGCCCCTGCACCGGCAACTGCGGCCCCGGCCGCTGCAGCTCCGGTGGCTGCCGCTGCAGCATCGGCTCCTGCCGCTGCACCTGCACACAACCCCACCGTGGCGCCCACCGGCAAGCTGCCCCATGCATCGCCCTCCGTGCGCAAGTTCGCCCGCGAACTGGGTGTGCCGCTGGACGAGGTCAAGGGCTCGGGCAACAAGGGCCGCATCACGGCCGACGACATCCAGGCTTTCACCAAGTCCGTCATGGCCGGTGCCGTGCAGACCAAGGCCCAGGCTGCGGCGGCTCCCAAGGGCGGCTCCGGCGGCGGCGCCGGCCTGGACCTGCTGCCCTGGCCCAAGGTCGACTTCGCCAAGTTCGGCCCGGTCGAGCGCAAGGACCTGTCGCGCATCAAGAAGATCAGCGGCGCCAACCTGTCGCGCAACTGGGTCATGATCCCCCACGTCACCAACAACGACGAGGCCGACATCACCGACCTGGAAGCTTTCCGCGTCTCCACCAACAAGGAGAACGAGAAGAGCGGCGTCAAGGTGACCATGCTGGCCTTCGTGATCAAGGCGGTGGTCGCGGCGCTCAAGAAGTTCCCGGAGTTCAACGCCTCGCTGGACGGCGACACCCTGGTCTACAAGCAGTACTTCCACATCGGCTTCGCGGCAGACACGCCCAATGGCCTGGTGGTGCCCGTGCTGCGCGATGCCGACAAGAAGGGCATCCTGCAGATCAGCCAGGAAATGGGCGAGCTGGCCAAGAAGGCCCGCGATGGCAAGCTCGGCGCTGCCGACATGCAGGGCGGCTGCTTCTCGATCTCGTCGCTGGGCGGCATCGGCGGCACGAACTTCACCCCCATCATCAACGCCCCGGAAGTGGCCATCCTCGGCCTGTCCAAGGGCCAGATGAAGCCCGTGTGGGACGGCAAGCAGTTCGTGCCGCGCCTGACGCTGCCGCTGTCGCTGTCCTATGACCACCGTGTCATCGACGGTGCCTCGGCCGCGCGCTTCAATGCCTTCCTGGGTCAGGTGCTGGCGGACTACCGCCGCATCCTGCTGTAAACGGAGGCCCGACACATGGCAATCATCGACATCAAGGTGCCCGACATCGGCGACTTCGCCGAAGTGGGTGTGATCGAACTGCTGGTCCAGCCCGGTGACACCGTCGCCAAGGATCAGTCTCTGATCACCGTGGAGTCCGACAAGGCCTCCATGGAGATCCCCTCCAGCCATGCCGGCGTGGTCAAGGAACTCAAGGTCAAGATCGGCGACAAGGTCGCCGAGGGCTCCGTGGTCCTGACGCTGGAGGCTGCCGGCGAGGCGGCCACTGCGCCCCAGGCTGCCGCTGCGGCTCCTGCAGCCGCCAGCGCCGCGGCACCTGCCGTGCCGGCTCCAGCGGCCCCGGCCCCTGCTCCTGCGGCAGCCAGCTACGCTGGTGGCGTGGCCGACTATGACTGCGACGTGGTCGTGCTTGGCGGTGGCCCCGGCGGCTACTCTGCCGCCTTCCGCGCAGCCGACCTGGGCCTGAACGTGGTCATCGTCGAGCGCTACAAGACCCTCGGCGGCGTCTGCCTGAACGTGGGCTGCATTCCCTCGAAGGCGCTGCTGCACGTGGCGGCCGTCGTGGACGAGGTCAAGCACCTGGAAGTGGCAGGCGTCAAGTTCGGCGCGCCCGAGGTCAACATCGACCAGCTGCGCGGACACAAGGACAAGGTCATCGGCAAGCTGACCGGCGGCCTGGGCCAGATGGCCAAGATGCGCAAGGTCACCGTGGTGCGCGGCTACGGCAACTTCGTCGGTGCCAACCACCTGGAAGTGGAAGAGACCACGGGCGACGGCCAGGAAAAGACCGGCAGCAAGAAGATCGTGCAGTTCAAGCGCGCCATCATTGCCGCCGGCAGCCAGGCCGTGCACCTGCCCTTCATGCCCAAGGACCCGCGCGTGGTGGACTCCACCGGCGCGCTGGACCTGGCCAGCGTGCCCAAACGCATGCTGATCCTGGGTGGCGGCATCATCGGCCTGGAAATGGGCACCGTCTACTCCACGCTGGGCGCACGCCTGGACGTGGTGGAGATGATGGACGGCCTCATGCAGGGCGCCGACCGCGACCTGGTCAAGGTCTGGCAGAAGATGAACGCGCCGCGCTTCGACAACATCATGGTCAACACCAAGACCGTGGGTGCCGAAGCCACGCCCGAAGGCATCAAGGTCAGCTTCGCGCCCGCCAAGGACGGCATCACCGTGCCCGAGCCCCAGGTCTACGACCTGGTGCTGCAGGCCGTGGGCCGCACGCCCAACGGCAAGAAGATCGCCGCCGAGAAGGCCGGCGTGGCCGTCACGGACCGCGGTTTCATCGAAGTCGACATCCAGATGCGCACCAACGTGCCCCACATCTTCGCCATCGGCGACGTGGTGGGCCAGCCCATGCTGGCGCACAAGGCCGTGCACGAGGCCCATGTGGCCGCCGAAGTCATCGCCGGTGAACTGCAGGGCAACAAGGAGCTGGCCGCCAGCGCCTTCAATGCCCGCGTGATCCCCAGCGTGGCCTACACCGACCCGGAAGTGGCGTGGGTGGGCCTGACCGAGGACCAGGCCAAGGCCCAGGGCATCAAGGTCAAGAAGGGGGTCTTCCCCTGGACGGCATCGGGCCGCGCCATTGCCAATGGCCGCGACGAAGGCGTCACCAAGCTGCTGTTCGACGACAGCCCCGAGGCGCATGGCCATGGCCGCATCCTGGGCGGTGGCATCGTCGGCACGCATGCGGGCGACATGATCGGCGAGATCGCGCTGGCCATTGAAATGGGTGCCGACGCCGTGGACATCGGCAAGACCATCCATCCTCACCCCACGCTGGGCGAGAGCCTGGGCATGGCGGCCGAGGTGGCGCACGGCTCCTGCACGGACCTGCCGCCGCAGCGCAAGTAAGCGCAACGCCCGGCCTTCGGAACGGGCAAGGACACAAAGGCAGCTTCGGCTGCCTTTGTGCTTTGGGGGGTAGTACGGGTCGCAGGCCGGCTCAGGCCTGGGAGCGCAGCCACTGCAGCAACTGCGCGTGCACGCCATTCGGTGCAGGCGGGGCAGGGGACAGCAGGCAATAGCGCGATCCATCCTCCACAAAGCCCATGGGCGCCGCCAGCACGCCGCTGGCAATGTCGTCGCGCACCAGTTGCCAGGGGCCTATGGCCACGCCCATTCCGGCCACGGCAGCCTGGAGTGTGAAATAGAAATGTTCGAACTGCAGCTGCGGTCCCGAGGGCTGGGGCTGGCCGCTGTACTCGGCCCAGGTGGCCCAGGCGCCAGGGCGCGTGCGGCTTTGCAGCAAGGGTGCATCGGCGCGCAGCCTGGGCGTGTGCTCTTGCGCGGGGCGGTCGCACCATTGCGCCAGGCGATCGGGCCGGCAGACCGGGCCTATGCGCTCTGCGAACAGCGTTTCGGCATGGCAGCCTGCGGGAAGGGCGAAATCGTCGCGCCGTATGGCCAGGTCGATCCCGTCCGCAAACGAGAACGGGCCACCGCCGGCCACCAGGTGCAGTTGCAGCTCGGGATGCATTTGCTGGAACTGTGGCCAGCGTGGAATCAGCCAGCGCATCAGCAAGGTGGGTTCGCAGGACAGCACCCAGCGGCGCGCATGCCGCGCGCGTGCGCGCAACTCCTGCGTCGCCTGGCGCATGCGCTCCAGGCCTTCATGCACGGCCTGTGCGAGATGGCGCCCAGCGTCGGTCAGGAAGACGCGGCGGCTGCGGCGGTCAAACAGGGTCACGCCCAGATCGTCTTCCAGCAGGCGCACGGCCCGGCTGATGGCGCCGTGGGTCAGATGCAACTCTTCAGCCGCCTTGCTGAAGTTCTCCCGTCGGGCGGCTGCTTCGAAGCAGCGCAGGGCCTGCAACGACGGCAGCCGCTTGCTGGGAGTCTGTGAATTGAGTTCACTAACTGTGTCAGAAAACATCGTTATGTATTTTCATGGAAGGCCAATACTATCCCGCGTTGCACTGAGTCGAACGGAGAATGCATGACCGAATGGATAGCTGTAGTCACCATTACCTTGCTGGCCGTGATCAGCCCCGGGGCGGATTTCGCCATGGTTACGCGCAACAGCCTGCTGCGCTCGCGCCGCGCGGGCATGCTCACGGCGCTGGGCATAGGTCTGGGCGTGCTGGTCCATGTCAGCTATACCTTGCTTGGTGTGGGGTTGCTGATGCAGCAGGCCACCTGGCTGTTCGATGTGGTCAAGCTGCTGGGTGCAGCCTATCTGATCTATCTGGGCGTGACCATGCTGCGCAGCCGGCCGGACGGAGAAATGGCCAGCCAGCCGGCTGCCGTACTGTCCGACATGGCGGCGCTGCGCACGGGCTTTCTGACGAATGCGCTCAATCCCAAGACCACGGTGTTTGTGGTGAGCCTGTTCCTGCAGATCGTGGGGCAGGACACATCACTGGCCACGCAACTGGCGTACGGCGGGTTCATCTCGCTGGCCCATGTGGGTTGGTTTTGCATTGTGGCGCTGTGCTTTTCCGCGCAGCGGGTTCGTGCCCGGCTGCTGGCCGTACGGCACTGGATAGACCGGGCCTTTGGCGGCATGTTGGTGGGCTTCGGTGTGTTGCTGGCCAGTGCCAAGTTGAGGCTGTGATGCCATGAAGGCCTGACAGGAATCGGTGGGGGAGGACGGGCGAAAGGCCGCAGCGCATGCGGCCTCTGCCCGGCATGCAAGGCCTGCGAGGTGCCATGGGGTGCCTCGCAGGCCAAGCTGTTTCTGGGGCAGCGGAAATGCCTGGCCGCGCAGCTGGAGCGCCTCACCTGGGCGTTCCAGTGCCACGGGCTATGTCGAATGCGCTGCCGATGCCCGCTGCCGCAAGCCGGTTGGTGGGCAGATGCCAGGGGCGCTGCTTGCGGGCGCCGCTTGGCCTATGCTTTCGATACTTCACACATCACCCACAGGGCGCACGGCATGTGCCCCCAGGAAACCGCATCCAATGGAAACAACAAGGCAGGGGGTGCATCCCTCATGGATCGTCGTGATGGCCGGCGTCAGCGCGGCCCTGCATGTAGGCAAGCTGCCGCCGGCCGTGCCGGTGCTGCAGCAGCAGCTGGGCGTGTCCCTGCTGCAGGCCGGCTTTCTGCTTTCCACCGTGCAGGTGGCCGGCATGCTGCTGGGCCTGGTGGTGGGCCTGGGGGCTGACCGCTGGGGACTGCGGCGCAGCATGCTGGCGGGCCTGCTGTTGATGGCGGGTGCCAGCGCACTGGGCGCCATCGCCACGGGTTTTGCACCGTTGCTGGCCCTGCGCGCCGTGGAAGGACTGGGCTTTCTGCTGGTCGCCATGCCGGGGCCAGGCCTGATTCGCCGCTGCGTGGCGCCGCACGATCTGAGCGCGCGCATGGGCTGGTGGGGCACCTACATGCCGCTGGGCAGTGCCATCGGCTTGCTGCTGGGTCCCTGGGTGATGGCATGGGCTTCCTGGCCGCTGTGGTGGCTGCTTCTGGGGCTGGTCTCTGCCCTGGCTTGCGCCGCCGTGTGGTACGGCGTGCCGGCAGACGGCCCGAAGGCACCCGTTGGCACGTCGGCGGCTGGCGGGGGGTGGCGTCCGCGCCTGGCGCTGACTTTGCGCAGCCCTGGCCCCTGGTGCGTGGCGCTGGGCTTTGCCGTGTATTCGGGACAGTGGATGGCCGTCATCGGCTTTCTTCCCACGGTCTATGCCGAGGCGGGCCTGGGAGCGGCGTTGTCGGGCACGCTGACGGCCGTGGTGGCGCTGGCCAACATGGTGGGCAATGTGGCATCGGGCCGTCTGCTGCAAGGCGGCTGGAGCGCATCGCGAGCGCTGCGCCTGGGCTTCGGCTGCATGGCGTTGTGCGCGCTGCTGGCCTATGTGCAATGGCAAGGCCAGCCGTTGGCACCTTTGTGGCTGCGATTTGCTGCGGTAGTTGTGTTCTCGGCAGCGGGGGGACTGATTCCGGGCACGCTGTTTTCTATGGCCGTGCGGCTTGCCCCCGATGAGTCCACTGTTTCGACCACGGTGGGCTTCATGCAGCAATGGTCCAGCGTGGGCCAGTTTGCAGGGCCGCCTCTGGTCGCGGCCGTGGCAGTGCAGGCGGGCGGATGGCAGTGGACCTGGGTGGTGACGGCGGCCATGTGCGCCATCGGCTGGTGGCTGGCCGGCGCCATTGCCCGCATCAGCGCGGCGCCTGCAAGGCAGCGCGAACGCGCTGCCGCCTGATCACGCGTCGCGCGAACCTGTGAGCGCCTTCAGGGCCTCTTCCATCTGTCGTGCGTGGTCCAGCGCGGGCAGCCAGGCCTCAGGCAGCGGCTGGGTGGGCGCCTGGGGGGCCGAGGCGGCCAACCTGCCCAGGGCGTCGTCGGGCTGCAGGGCCACCACGTTGCCATTGGCGGCCAGTTGCCGGCAGGCTTCGATCAGCCATTCACAGTGCAGGACGATGGCGCGCGGCATGAGGCCGCTGTCATGCGACATTCCGCGCACCAGGCTTTCGCCCAGCAGCAGCGCGCTGGCGTACAGGCGCACGGCATGGCGGTCGTAGCGCGCCGTGACGGTCTGCAGTGCCGCGCCACCCAGGCGTCCGCGCACGGACCAGCGGCTGGCGCTTTGCGCCTCCGCCATGGCGGTGCGCAGCGCGCTCAGCGCATCGCTGCTGCGCGTGAGCTGGCCCAGTGCCACGGTGGCGTCGGGTGTGTCGTGGGTGGCGGTGGCACGCAGCGTGGCGTCCAGCCCGTCGGCCAGCTGGCCCAGCAACGCGCTTGCCGAACGTGATACGGCACGCAGCGGATTGGCCGTGAAGATGACCTGGCTGAACATCAGGCCCACGCCTGCGCCGACCAGCACGTCGACCAGCCGGGTTTCGCCCGCCGCGCTGGGCCCCATGCTGAGGACCAGCACCACGGAAACGCCGGCCTGTATCGGAACCACAGGCGGCTGCCCCAGCATGGCGGCCAGCGACAGCGCGACCAGCGAGGCCAGGCTCAGCCGCAGCAGGGGAATGGTGTCGGGCAGCAGCCAGGCCAGTTCGCCGACGATGATGCCGATGGCGCAGCCCAGCACCAAGCCCCAGGTTTGCTTGAGATGGCTGGGCAGGCCGGGCGCCAGGCAGACCAGGGCGGTGACGGCGGCAAAGACGGGTCTGGGGTGGCCCAGCAGGTAGTGGGACAGTTCCCAGGCCAGCATGGCGCCCAGCGAGGCGGCGATGGCATCGCGCAGCGCCAGCCGCAGGCGGCCTGGCGCCGCGGCCATGCCGCTCTTGAGTGGTCCAGTGGTTGTTTTTGCTTTTGATTTTCGCCAGCGCACGAAGATGGTCCCTCCAGCTTGCGAAATCCAGGTTCGCAAATGCCCAAAAGCATAGCGGCCGATGCAGGGCAGGAGTGCAGGAAAGAGGCTTCTTGCTTGTAAGAAAGCAGCCCGTGCGAGGCGTGTTCAGCCGCGCCTGAGCAGGCCTTCGATGAAGCTCCATTCCTCGGGCGTGACCGGCGTGATCGACAGCCGATTGCCCTTTTGCAGCACACGCATCTGCGCCAGTTCAGGATGCGCGCGCAGCTCGGCAATCTGCAGCGTGCGTGTCTTGCGCAGCGCCTGCACGTCCAGCGTGAGCCAGCGCGGCTTGTCGGGAGAAGACTTGGGGTCGTAGTACGGGCTGGCCGGGTCGAACTGCGAGGCGTCGGTGCGCAGATTGCCGGCAATGCGGGCGATGCCGTAGATGCCGGGCTCGGCACAGCTGGAATGCCAGTACAGCACCCCGTCGCCGACCTGCATGGCATCGCGCATGAAGTTGCGCGCCTGGTAGTTGCGCACCCCGTCCCAGGCAATGGTGGCCTGCGGCGCGGCCAGCGCATGGTCTATGGAGTATTCGTCGGGCTCGTTCTTCATGAGCCAGAACTGGCGGGCGGAGGGTGTGGGGGCGGCAGTCATGCAACGATTGTGGCAAATCCCCGGACGCCGTGGCGGCGTTCTGCGCGCGGCGGCAGGAGTGTGTCAGGGGCTGGACAATGGCCTTCAGCCGGGCGCCTTTCCCATGCCCGCGAACCACAGGAATCCTGCATGTCCGACCGCTCCACCTATGTCCCGCCCGCCGTATGGCAGCCTGCGCCCTCGGGCGGCACCTTCGCCAACATCAACCGCCCGGTCGCCGGGCCGACCCACGACAAGACACTGCCGGTGGGGCAGCAGCCTCTGCAGCTGTATTCGCTGGCCACGCCCAACGGCGTGAAGGTCACCATCATGCTGGAGGAGCTGCTGGCGCTGGGCCATGGCGGCGCCGAGTACGACGCCTGGCTGATCCGTATCAGCGATGGCGACCAGTTCTCCAGCGGCTTTGTCGAGGTCAACCCCAATTCCAAGATTCCCGCGCTGGTGGACCGCAGCGTGGAGCCGCCGGTGCGCGTGTTCGAGTCGGGCTCCATCCTGCTGTACCTGGCCGAGAAGTTTGGCGCGCTGCTGCCTGCCGAGCCCGCTGCACGCACCGAGACGCTGAACTGGCTGTTCTGGCAGATGGGATCGGCGCCTTACCTGGGCGGCGGCTTCGGTCATTTCTATGCCTATGCTCCCGAAAAGTTCGAGTACCCGATCAACCGGTTCACCATGGAAACCAAGCGCCAACTGGACGTGCTCAATCGCCAGCTGGCCGAGCACGCCTTCATTGCGGGAGAGCACTACAGCATTGCCGACATCGCCATCTGGCCCTGGTATGGCGCACTGGTGCTCAACGAGGTGTACGGCGCGGCCGAGTTCCTGGCGGCCCATGAGTACACGCATGTGATGCGCTGGGCCCGCGAGATTGCCCAACGGCCGGCGGTGGTGCGCGGCCGCCGCGTCAATCGCACCTGGGGAGACGAGGCCACCCAGGTGCCGGAGCGCCACCGCGCCTCGGACCTGGGCTGATCGCCATTTACTGGGAGCGGCCCCAGGGGCCGCGGTCCGGCTGGCGCCAAAAGCGCGGGCGCTTGCCGGATGGCTCGGCCCCGGGCTCGCCCTCGCCTTTGCCTTTGCCGTGCTCATGCAATTGCTTGCCGGTCTGCTCGACCTTGCGGGCCGTGCGTTCCAGCTGCGTGGGCAGATGCGAGGGAATGTCGAGCTCCGCCTGCTCGACCACGCGAATGCAGTCCTGGATGTGGCGCTCTCCCAGGTAGCGCAGCGTGGCGTAACCCAGGGCGGCCGCTGCAGCCTGGCCGGCCAGCGGCACGTACTTTGCCGCTTGGGTTGCCGTCATGCGCATGCCGGCAGCGCGTGCCAGGCGCACCACCATGTCGCGCGTGATCAGCTTGCCGATTAGTACCGAGCCGACCATGGCCACGGCCTTTTGCACTTGCTCGCGCTTGCCGGGGTCCAGCCTGTCCAGCTGTTCGGGCGTGAGGCCGAACTCACGGTTGATGCGCGGCAGCAGGCGCGCCAGCAGGGCTGCGTCAACCAGCCAGTCCAGCCCCGGGATCGGCAGGCTGCTGGCTGCGGCTCCCACCAGCGCACGCCGGTGCAGCAGCTTGCGCGCGCTCTCTGCAGCCTGCGCCACATCGTGGCGCGGTGGTGGAGGGGGAGGGGTCTTGTCCGATGTGCGAAAGATCATGCGTGCCAGTGGGTCCGGGGCAGATGTCGATCAGGAGAATGCGCCAGCCGGAGGAGGCGGCTGGCGCCGGTGCGGTCAGCGTGCGCTCTTGCTGCGCACCAGGCTGTAGATGAAGAGGATGACGATGGCGCCAACGATGGAGGCGATCCAGCCAGCGGGCTGCCCGGCTTCATACCAGCCCATGGCGACACCGACATAGCTGGCAAGAAACGATCCTGCCACACCAAGCAGGATGGTCATGATCCAGCCAAGGCTGTCGTCGCCGGGTTTGAGTGCGCGCGCCAGCAGGCCAACGACCAGGCCAACGATGAGGGTGCCAATCAAGGACATCATGCTTTTCTCCGAACTGAAGCTTCCATGCCGCGACTCTAGGGCCCGGCGCATGCCGGCCCTGTCGGACAGCGTCTCAACCTGGGACGAAGGCAGTGCAGTGCCCTGAAAAACAAAACGCCTGCATCTGCAGGCGCCTGGACCGAGGGAGGGCAGACAGCCCGCCGTGGTTACTGCAGCTGGCTTGCCTGCATCTGCATGGCCAAGGCAGCCTTGCTGGCATCCAGGCCCAGGCCGTCGGAGTCCTGCACGCGACGGGCGCCATCGAAGCGGCGGGCCCAGTAGGCGCTTTGCATGCTTTCCACGCGCACCTGTGCACCGGTGCGGGGGGCATGAATGAAGTTGCCGTCGCCGACATAGATGCCGACGTGGCTGAAGGCGCGGCGCATGGTGTTGAAGAACACCAGATCGCCGGGCTTGAGTTCGTTCTTGTCGATTTTTTCCGTGGCCTGTGCCTGCTGGTCAGCGCGACGCGGCAGGACCTTGCCCAGGGTCTCGGAGTAGATGGCACGGACAAAGCCGCTGCAGTCGAAGCCGGTCTCGGCACTGTTGCCGCCGCGACGGTAGGGAACGCCGATGAAGCCCATGGCGGTCACGACCAGGTCGGAGGTCTTTTCGGCGACGCTCTGTCGTGCTTCCTTGACGAAGTCGGAAGTGCGCTCCGCCATGTGGTGGCGGGCTTCGCGCAGCTGAGAGATGAGGCTGCGGTTGACCAGCAGCTGGTTCATATCGTCGTCACGCAGCTCGGGCGGAGCCGCGTGTGCAGTGGCGCTGACGAACAGGAGTGCGATAAGCCATCGGGACATGGGGCGCGAGATTACCACGCAAAAACGTAGGACAAATTCGATAAGACCCCCGAAGGCCCGGGTTTTTGAGCCACCTCAGGAATCGCCGTCGCCCGGCGGTGATGGCCCCCAAGCTGCGACAATAGCGGGCTGTCCTGTTTTCCGATAAGAAGGGCGGCCCGCGCTGCCTCGTATTCCAAGAAAGATCCGCCATGCTGCTTGAAGCCTCCGACTCCCAGCTTGTACTCGTCGATTACCAAGAGCGCCTGATGCCGGCCATCTTCGAGGGCCCGGCAGTCCTGGCCAATGCCGTGAAACTGGCTCGTCTGGCGCATCTGGTGGAAGTGCCGGTGTTCGGCACCGAACAGAACCCCTCGCGCCTGGGTGCCAACGATGCCCAATTGCGCGCGCTGTGCGACAGGACACTGTCCAAGATGCATTTCAGCGCCGTGTCCGAAGGACTGGGCGAGTGGCTGCGTCCGCCGGCACGTCCCCAGGGCGGCAATGCGCGCAGCCTGCCCAAGCACCTGCAAAAGCCCCAGCAGCAGGCGCCCGAGCGCAGCATGGTGGTGATTGCCGGCTGCGAAGCCCATGTCTGCCTGCTGCAGACGGCGCTGGAACTGCTGGAAGACGAGTTCGACGTCTGGGTCGTCACCGATGCCTGCAGCTCGCGCACCGAGCGCAACCGCGATGCTGCCTTCGATCGCCTGGCCGGCGCGGGTGCCGAACTGGTGACCACGGAGATGGTGGCCTTCGAGTGGCTGCGCAGCTGCGAGCACCCGGCCTTCAAGGATCTGCTGGCCCTGGTCAAGTAAGCCACTGAAGCGATGGTTTTCGTCGAGGCGCCTGCACGGCGCCTTTTTTTACGCCCGTCGCAAGGCGGGGCCATGAAAGACGAATGGGACGGAGGGGGGCCGGCCCGGGGCGCTGTGCAGGATTTGTCAGCTTTGGGCAAGCGCATTATGAATAATTATGAATTCAGAAGCCGCCAATCCATGACAACGACAGGAGACAGACAATGGCCCCGCGTTTCGACGATTTCCACCGCCGCTCCATCCAGGAGCGCGATGCCTTCTGGGCCGAGCAGGCCGGCCGCATCGACTGGCATGTGCCGCCCCAGCGCATCTGCGACTATGACAACCCGCCGTTCGCCAGGTGGTTCGTGGGCGGCCAGACCAATCTTTGCCACAACGCCGTGGACCGGCACCTGGCCGAGCGCGCCGACCAGAATGCGCTGATCGCCATCTCCACCGAGACCGGCACCGAGAAGGTCTATACCTACCGCGAACTGCATGCCGAGGTGCAGCGCATGGCCGCCGTGCTGCAGTCGCTGGGCGTGCAAAAGGGCGACCGCGTCCAGATCTACATGCCCATGATTGCCGAGGCGGCCTTTGCCATGCTGGCCTGTGCGCGGCTGGGTGCCATCCATTCGGTGGTGTTCGGCGGCTTTGCGTCGGCGGCGCTGGCCTCGCGCATCGACGATGCCGAGCCCAAGGTCATCATCAGTGCCGACGCGGGCTCGCGCGGCGGGCGCGTCGTGGCCTACAAGCCTTTGCTGGACGAGGCCCTGCAACTGGCCAGCCACAAGCCAGCGGCCGTGCTCATCGTGGACCGTGGCCTGGCGCCTGCGCCCATGCGCGCCGGCCGCGACCACGACTGGACCAGCCTGCGTGCCCTGCACGCCGACGCCCAGGTCGCCTGCACCTGGGTGGAATCCACCGACCCCAGCTACACGCTCTACACCAGCGGCACCACGGGGCGCCCCAAGGGCGTGCAGCGCGACACGGGCGGCTACACGGTGGCGCTTGCCGCCAGCATGCCGCTGATCTTCGGGGCCGAGGCGGGCCAGACCTTTTTCTGCACCAGCGACATCGGCTGGGTCGTGGGGCACAGCTACATCATCTATGGGCCCCTGATCGCGGGCATGGCCACCGTGCTCTACGAGGGCCTGCCCATACGCCCCGACGCGGGCATCTGGTGGAGCATCGTGGAGAAGTACCGGGTCACCCACATGTTCTCGGCGCCCACGGCCATCCGCGTGCTCAAGAAGCACGATGCCGAGTACCTGCACCGCCACGATATCTCCAGCCTCAAGGCGCTGTGGCTGGCCGGCGAGCCGCTGGACGAGCCCACGGCGCAGTGGATCAGCCAGGCCCTGGGCAAGCCCATCATCGACAACTACTGGCAGACCGAGACCGGCTGGCCCATCCTCACGCTGTGCAACGGCGTGGAGCAGCAGACCACGCGCTTCGGCAGTCCCGGCAAGGCCGTCTATGGCTATGACGTGAAACTGATCGACGAGGCCACGGGCGAGGAGTTGCTCGGCGCCGGGCAAAAGGGCGTGCTGGCCATCGAAGGGCCGCTGCCACCGGGCTGCATGCAGACCGTCTGGCGAGACGACCAGCGCTTCATCAACACCTACTGGAAGAGCATTCCGGGCCGCATGATCTACAGCACCTTCGACTGGGGCATACGCGACGAGGACGGCTACTTCTTCATCCTGGGCCGTACCGACGACGTGATCAACGTGGCCGGCCACCGCCTTGGCACGCGCGAGATCGAGGAATGCATCTCCGCCCACCCCCAGGTGGCCGAAGTCGCCGTGGTCGGCGTGGCCGATGCGCTCAAGGGCCAGGCGGCGCTGGCCTTTGCCGTGCCGCGCACGGCGCTGGAAGGCGAGGCCGAGCGCGCGGCGCTGGAGGCCGACGTGATGAAGCTGGTCGATGCGCGGCTGGGCGCCGTGGCCCGGCCCTCGCGCGTGGTCTTCGTCAGTGCGTTGCCCAAGACGCGCAGCGGCAAGCTGCTGCGCCGTGCCATGCAGGCCGTGGCCGAGGGGCGCGACCCTGGCGACCTCAGCACCATGGAAGATCCGGCTGCGCTGGCCCAGGTGCAGCAGCAGCTGTGAGGCAGGGCACGCGCCGCAACCGCTTGGAGCCGGGGTGATGTGCGCCGGCGCCCCTGCCTGCCGCGCCTACAATCGCGCCTTGGGCCGCAGCCGGGCCAGGTCCCCAGGCTGCGGCGCCCTGTTTTCAACCGACGAGAAAGCGTTTTCGACGTGCAGGTCGCATCTTCCATCTTCAAAGCCTATGACATCCGCGGCATCGTGCCGTCCACGCTCAACGAGGAGGTCGCGCTCGGCGTGGGCCGCGCCTTCGGCATGGCGGCCCTGGCGGTCGGCGAGACCGTGGTGGCCGTGGGACGCGATGGCCGCCTGTCGGGACCCTCGTTGTCCGCGGCGCTGATCGCCGGGCTGACCGAGGTTGGCATCGAGGTGATCGACATCGGCCTGGCCACCACGCCCATGCTGTACTACGCAGCCAGCACGCTGGCGCGCTCGGGCATCCAGGTCACGGGCAGCCACAACCCCAAGGACTACAACGGCTTCAAGATGGTGCTGGCCGGCCGCGCCATTTACGGCGAGGAAATCCAGGCCCTGCGCCGCCGCGTCGAAAGCGATGACTGGACGATCACGGGCACCGGCAGCGTGCGCCGCGCCGATGTGCAGGCCGACTACCAGGCGCGCATCGTGGGTGATGTGAAGCTGGCGCGCCCCATCAAGATCGTGGTGGACTGCGGCAACGGCGTGGCCGGTGCCTCGGCGCCCGGCATCTTCCGCGCCCTGGGCTGCGAGGTGATCGAACTGTTCTCCGAAGTGGACGGTGAATTCCCCAACCACCATCCCGATCCCAGCAAGCCCGAGAACCTGCGCGACGTGATCGAGGCGCTGCGCACCTCGGACGCCGAGCTGGGCCTGGCCTTCGACGGTGACGGCGACCGCCTGGGCATCGTCACCAAGGACGGCCAGAACATCTTCCCCGACCGCCAGATGATGCTGTTCGCCAAGGACGTGCTCTCGCGCGTGCCGGGCGGCAGCATCGTCTACGACGTCAAATGCACGCAGCGCCTGGCGCCCGCCATCCGCGAGGCCGGGGGCGAGCCCGTGATGTTCAAGACCGGGCACTCCCTGGTCAAGGCCCGCATGAAGGAGCTGGACGCGCCGCTGGGCGGCGAGATGAGCGGCCACATCTTCTTCAAGGAGCGCTGGTATGGCTTCGATGACGGCACCTACGCGGGCTGCCGCCTGCTGGAGATCGTCAGCCGCGAGGCCGACCCCAGTGCCTTGCTCAACGCGCTGCCCACCAGCTTTTCCACCCCTGAACTGAATGTGGCCTGCGCCGAGGGCGAGCCCCATCGCCTGGCCGCCGAACTGCAGGCCCTGGCCGCCGAGACCTTTGCCGCACCGGCCCAGGTCAGCACCATTGACGGCCTGCGTGTGGACTGGGCCGACGGCTTCGGCCTGATCCGCGCCAGCAACACCACGCCCGTGCTGGTGCTGCGCTTCGAGGGCCAGACCCAGGAGGCGCTGTCGCGCATCGAGACGCAGATGCTGGCGCTGCTGGAGCGCGTCAAGCCCGGCGCGCAGGTTGGCGGTGCCGCGCACTGATTTGCGCGCCAGGCGATGACTTCCCGCTCTCCCACGTCCTGGGCGCGCGCGCTGTACAGCGCTGTGACCTGGGCGGCGCAGCCGCTGCTGCGACGCAAGCTGCTGCGCCGCGCCGAGGCCGAGCCCGTCTATGCCGAGCACATTCCCGAGCGCTTTGGCCGCTACCAGCCGGCCACGCTGGGGCAGGACGGACGCGGCCGGTGGATCTGGATTCATGCCGTATCGCTGGGTGAGACGCGCGCTGCCGCCATCTTGCTGACCGCGCTGCGCGAGCGCCTGCCGGGCATGCGCCTGCTGCTGACCCATGGCACGGCCACAGGCCGCACCGAAGGCCGCCGGCTGCTGCAGCGCGGCGACCTGCAGGTCTGGCAGCCCTGGGATACGCCGGCGGCCGTGCGCCGCTTCGTGCAGCAGTTCAGGCCCGCAGTCGGCGTGCTCATGGAAACCGAGGTCTGGCCCAACCTAGTCGCCATCTGCCGCGAAGAGGGCGTGCCGCTGGCGCTGGCCAATGCGCGACTCAGCGACAAATCGCTGGGCCAGGCGCTGCGCGTGGCACCGCTGGCGCGCCCTACCTATGCCGCCCTGGCCGCCGCCTGGGCACAGACCGAGGACGATGCGCAGCGCCTGCGCCTGCTGGGTGCGCCCGTGCGCGGCGTGCTCGGCAACCTGAAATTCGATGCGCGTCCGGACGCGGCGCTGCTGGAGCGCGCCCGGCAATGGAAGTTCGGCCTGTCCCGCCCTGTGGTGCTGCTGGCCAGCAGCCGGGAGGGCGAGGAGGCCATGCTGCTGTCCGCCCTGCGCACGCTGGGGCCGGCAGGCCGGGCCGTGCAATGGCTGGTCGTGCCGCGCCATCCGCAGCGCTTTGACGAAGTGGCGGCGCTGCTGGCTGGCGGCGGCCTGCATGTCTCGCGCCGCAGCCAGTGGGTGGGTGGCCCGCCCTGCGGAGCTGCGGCGGATGACATCGACATCTGGCTGGGTGATTCGCTGGGCGAGATGGCCCTGTACTACGGCCTGGCCGACGCCACGCTCATGGGCGGCAGCTTTGCGCCGCTGGGCGGCCAGAACCTCATCGAGGCCCTGGCCTGCGACTGCCCCGTGGTGCTGGGGCCGCACACCTTCAACTTCAGCGAGGCCTCGGACCTGGCCTGCGAGGCCGGCGCCGCGCTGCGCGCACCCGACCTGGAGCACGGGCTGCGCTTGGCCGTGGACCTGGCCGGGGACCGCCAGTCCCACGCCCATGCCGTGGCCCAGGCGCGCGGCTTTCTGGACCAGCACCGTGGGGCCGCACAGGCCACGGCGCAGGCGGTGACCGGGCTGGTGCAGTCCCAACCGTTGCGCTGAGCACTAGGTTTTCGGCTGGCGGTATCCGCAGGCCGGATCAGCCGGCGTCCTGCAGCACGGGCAGGCTGACACTCGCCAGCAGCCCTCCATCCTCCGCACTGAGCAGCTCGATGCTGCCGCCGTGCCGCTCGGTCACGGTCCTGGCGATGGCCAGGCCCAGGCCGCTGCCGCTCTGGCTCTGGTCGGGCACGCGGAAGAAGCGGTCGAAGACACGCTGGCGCCAGGCCTCGGCGATGCCCGGGCCACGGTCGCGCACCTGGAGCACGGCCTGGTCGCCCTGGCGCTGCAGGCGCACGCTGATGGTGGCGTGCGCGGGGCTGTATTTGATGGCGTTGTCCACGAGGTTGTCGATCAGCGAGACCAGGCCTTCGCGTTCGCCCATCACGCTCAGTGGCTCGCTGGCTTCCAGGGCCAGTTCCACCGGGCGGCGGCAGGCCAGGGCGTCGAGTGCGGCGAGCCGGTCTTCCAGCAGCAGGTCCAGGCGCAGCGGCTGCATGGCCATGCCGGGCGCTTCGGTCTCGCTGCGCATGAGCTGCAGCAGCTGGGCCACCATGCGGCTGGCGCGCTGGTTGCTGCGCAGCAGGCTGTCCATGAGTTCCTGCTGGCGCGGTTCGCTGCCAAGGCGCAGCAGGGCCTCGACGTTGACGTGCATGGCGGCCAGCGGCGTGCGCAGTTCGTGGGCTGCATCGGCGATGAGGTTGCGCTCGCGCTCGCTGCTGGAGCGCACGCGGGCCAGCAGGGCGTTGATGTCCTGCACCAGCGGCCGCAGCTCGGCATGTGGCGGCGCATAGGTGAGCGCGCTGAGGTCGTCGGGGCCGCGTGTGGCCAGCTCGTCGCCCACACGGCGCAGCGGGCGCAGTGCCGCGCGTACCGACCACCAGGCCGGAAAGGCCAGGAAGGGCAGGCTGATCAGCAGTGGCAGCAGGTAGTAGCTGCGGGTGTTGAGGGTGATCAGCAGTTCCTTGAAGGACGGCAGCATCAGCGTGACTTCGGTCTGGCCCGAGGCCGAGCGCAGCGTGCTCATGCGCCAGGTCTGCCCTTCGAAATCTATGTCCTCGACCGTGTCCAGCACGCGGTTGCGCAGCGTGGGTGCCGGCGTGGGCGAGCGGTACAGGAGCTGGCCGCGCTGCCAGACCAGCAGCGTGGGCGTGAAGCGGATGTCGTCGTCTCCATCGCTGTATTCATGGCGCAGGGCCGTGTCCAGCGCGGCCAGGCTGTGCTGCTGGCGGTCCGGAAGGTCGGCCAGGTCCTCGGCCACTGCCATGACAAGTTCGTAGACAGGCTTGCTGACCAGCAATTCATTGTGGAAGTGGGCCATGTAGATGGCTGCCACCAGCAACGCGGTCCAGATCGCGGTGAGCACGCCCATCTGGGCCAGCAGCATCCGCCGGCCCAGTGTGGGCCGCAGCCAGCGGCGCCATCTCGGGCTGGCCTGCTGCCCCTGCAGGGTGTGCGATGTCATGGTCAGGACAGGGGGGCCATCGGCTGCGAGTCGATGACATAGCCAATGCCGCGCACCGTGCGTATGAAGCCCGGCCCGATCTTGCGGCGCAGGTTGGAGACATGGACCTCCAGCGCATTGCTGCCGTTGGCGCTGCCGCCCGGGATGACTTCCTCCTCGATGCCGCTGCGCGTGACCACGCGGTCCATTCGCCGCAGCAGCAGGGCCAGCAGGTCGAATTCGCAGCGGGACAGCTCGACGTTCTGGCCTGCAACGCTGACACGGCGCGTGGGCTCGTGCAGCGACAGGCCGCGCAGATGCAGCGTTCCGTCGCCCTGCCCATAGCTGCGGCGCGCCAGGGCGCGCACGCGTGACACCAGTTCGGCCAGGGCAAAGGGTTTGACCAGATAGTCATCGGCGCCGCTGTCCAGGCCGTGCAGCCGGTCATGCAGGCTGTCGCGTGCGCTCAGGATCAGCACGGGCAGGCGGCGCCATTCGCGGCGCAGGCGCGTGAGCAGGCTGATGCCGTCGCCATCGGGCAGGCCCAGGTCCAGCAGCACCATCTCGAAGCTTTGCTGCTCCAGCGTGCGCAGCGCATCGGACAGGCGGCGCACCCAGACCACATCCATGGCGTGATCGCCCAATGCGATGCGCACGCCATTGCCCAGATCCAGATCGTCCTCCACCAGCAGCAGTCTCATCGTGTGTTCCCTGTGCCGCTCCCATGCCGCGGACCGGCGCCTGCGGGAGGGCTGCCGCGAGTATCGGTCAAGGCGGGGACGATGCGCTTCAGCATCCCTTCAGGAAAGCCGGAGCAGGTCTTCAGGCGGGTTTGCCACAGTGGCCCGCTCGACAACTCCCACGAAGGCAAGGCGCGCATGCCAAGACTCTCCCGCTGTTCCTTGCTGAGCCGCCTGGCGGTGCTGTGCGCGCTGGCTGCCTGGATTCTGGTCGTGGCGGGTTTGCGTGCCTCGGCCTTGCCAGAGCACAGGGCTGCGGCGCCAGGCGCGCGGCCCACGGCGGCCGGGCATCAGCCCGGGGCACTGCCGGCCGTGCGGGCGCTTCAGGGATTCAAGGGGCTGGCGCGCGGAGCGTCAGCGCATCGATGGCGCGCAGGTCGTCGTCGCTGAGCGTGCCGGCGGCCTGGCGCAGCTTGAGCTGGCCCAGCAGCACCTGGTAGCGCGCCAGGGCCAGGTCGCGCTGGGTCTGGTAGAGCTGGCTTTGCGCGTTGAGCACGTCGATGTTGATGCGCACGCCGACCTCGTAGCCGAGCTTGTTGGCGTCCAGCGCGCTCTGGCTGGACGCCAGCGCGGCCTCCAGTGCCTTGACCTGTGCCTGGCCCGACTGCACGCCGAAGAAGGCCGTGCGCGTGCTCTGCTCCACGTTGCGCTGGGCGTCGTCCAGCTGTGCCCGCGCCTTGTCTTCCAGCGCCAGGGTTTCCTTGATGCGGTTTTGCACGGCAAAGCCGGCGAACAGCGGCAGGTTCATGACCACGCCCACGCTGGCGGCATTGGTGCGGTAGCTGGTGCCGATCTGCGGGGTGACCGAACCGTTGGGATAGCGGTTGACCACGTAGCCGGCCTGCAGGTCCACGGTGGGCTTGTGGCCGGCCTCGGCTTTCTTCGTTTCCAGCTGGGCGATGTCCAGCGCCAGGCGGGCCTGGCGCAGCTGGGGCTGGCCTTGCAGTGCGGTGTCCACCCAGGCCTGGGCATCGGCGGGCATCAAGGCCGGCAACTGCAGCGGCTGGGCCAGCGGGCGGGGCACGGTGCCCACGGCGCCGACGATCTGGTCCAGCACCAGGCGCTTGACGCGCAGGTCGTTCTCGGCGGCGATTTCCTGGGCACCGGCCAGATCGAACCGGGCCTGGGCTTCGCGCGAGTCGGTGATGGTGGCCGTGCCGACCTCGAAGTTGCGCTTGGCGAATTCCAGCTGCTGTGCAATGGCTGCCTTCTGTGCCTTGACCACGGCCAGGCTGTCCTGGGCACCGAGGACATCGAAGTAGGCCTGGGCCACGCGAACCAGCAGGTTCTGCTCGCCGCTGTCCAACTGGGCGCGCGCCACGTCCACGCCGCGCTGGCCCTGGTCGTAGGCGATCTTGTTGGCCGGGCGGTACAGCGGCTCCTGGGCGCTGAGCTGCAGGTTCTGCTGGGGCGAGCGAAAGCTCCCAGGCAGCACGCTGACTTCCACATGCGATGTGTTGGCGCCCGCCTGCAGGCCCACGCTGGGCAGAAGGCCCGAGCGCGCCTGCTCGGCACGGCTGGCGGCGGCCTGGGCGTCGGCCTGCTGGGCCTGCCACTGGGCGTCGTAGCCGCGTGCCTTGGCGACCAACTCCGACAGGCTCTGGCCCGTGGCCGATGAGGCTGTCACGGCGGGCAAGCCCGAGGCCGGGGCGGCAGGGACGGTGGACTGGGCCAGAGCGGTTCCCATGCCGCAGGCACACAGCAGCAAGGCAATCTGGCGAAGGGGCCAGGCGTGTGGGCGGGGCGGGGCGTAAGCGACAGGGGCAAGGGGCCGAAGCAGGGGCATAGAGGTCCTCGAATCAAAACACAGTCGTCACGAAGCACCGGGGACGGCGGGTTGGCCGTGTCCCGGGCTTCTTTTGCGTGTTGCCGCTCAGTAGCGCGGCACGCCTGGGTCGCGCTCGCGCGACCAGGCATCGATGCCTCCGCTGATATTGGCCACGGTCTCGAAGCCGTTGTTCATCAGGAAGGCAGCGACATGCATGCTGCGTGCGCCGTGATGGCACAGGCAGGCTGTGGGGTGATCCGGATCGAGTTCCTGCAGGCGCGAGGGAATCTCGCCCATGGGGATGCAGCGCAGCTCGAAGCCCTCGGGGCGTACGCTGGCCTGGGCCACTTCCCAGGGCTCGCGCACGTCCAGCACCAGGGGCAGGGCATCGGAGCCGCTGGAGTGCTGGGTCAGCCAATCGTTGAGTTGCGCGGGAGGCACTTGGGGAAGCATCGGAAAGATCCTTGCGGAATGGAATGGGGTTGCGGCAGCGGCCATGGTCCTGCGGGCATCGGCCGCTGCAGCGGGTTTCAGAACGTGAAGCGCGAAGGCTCTTCGAAATTGGCCAGGCGGGCGGTCACCACGTCCCAGGGCTGGCTCGTCTCGAACTGGTGGCCGTTCTTGCGCACCAGCGTGAAACGCATCATGGGCAGCTGGCCGACGATGGCCGCCAGGCGGCCGCCGTCGTTGAGCTGGGCCAGCAGGGCCTGCGGCACCTGGGCGACCGAGCCGCTGAGCACGATGGCGTCGAACTGGCCCAGGGCAGCCGCTGCCGTGGCGCCATCGGCCAGCTTGACCTCGGCATTGGTGATGCCGGCGCCCAGCAGGTTTTCGCGGGCCATCTCGGCCAGCTCGGGCACGATTTCCAGCGTCACGACTTCCTTGGCCTGGGCGGCCAGCAGGGCGGCCATATAGCCCGAGCCGGCGCCGATTTCCAGCACGCGGTCGGTGGGCTTGATCTTCAGGTCCTGCAGCATGCGCGCCTCGATGCGCGGGGCCAGCATGCACCAGCCCTTGGCGGCGGCTTCCTCGGCCGGGGCGACCAGGGGGATTTCCAGGTCCATGAAGGCCAGGCCGGCATGCTCGGGCGGCACGAAATTCTCGCGGTGCACCTTGCCCAGCAGCGCCAGCACTTCTTCATCAAGCACGTTCCAGGGGCGGATCTGTTGCTCGATCATGTTGTAGCGCGCGTGCGCTTGGGCGCTGTGGTGTTCGGGCAGGCTGTTCAGGGGCAGGCTCATGGGGTATCTCCGGAGAAAGACTTGTCAGGACAAACCTTTGATTCTACGAGTCTCGCGGCAGGGTGGGGGCGCTGGCGGCGCCTTGGCCGGGGGCCGCGTCGTGCTGGTTGCCGTTCCACAGACGCCGCAGCCACTGGGAGAAGTCATCGAGGTAGCAATAGACCACGGGCACGACCACCAGGGTCAGCAGGGAGGAAGTCACCACGCCGCCGATCACCGATTGGCCCATGGGCGCACGCTGCTCGGAGCCCTCGCTGAGCGCGAAGGCCAGGGGCACCATGCCGAAGATCATGGCCAGCGTGGTCATCAGGATGGGGCGCAGCCGCACGCGCGCCGCCAGCAGCAGGGCCTGCTCGCGCGGCAGGCCGTCGCGGATCTGGCCGGTGTCCGGGTCGCTGTGCGGCCCGCGCGCACGGATGGCGAAGTCCACCAGCAAGATGGCGTTCTTGGTGACCAGTCCCATGAGCATGACCACGCCGATGATGGAGAACATGGACAGGGCCGAGCCGAACATCATCAGCGCCAGCACCACGCCGATCAGCGTCAGCGGCAGCGAGGTCATCAGCGCCAGCGGCTGCAGGAAGCTCTTGAACTGGCTGGCCAGGATCATGTAGATGAAGATGATGGCCAGCGCCAGGGCGGACACGGCATAGCCGAACGATTCGTTCATGCTCTTGGTGGCGCCGCTGAACTGTGTGCGGTAGCCGGGCGGCAGGGCGATGTCGGCCAGGGCATTGCGGATGTCGGCCGAGACCTCGCCGCTGGAGCGCAGGTAGACGTTGCCGCTGAAGGCGACCTCGCGCGTCATGTCGCGGCGGTTGATCTGGCTGGGGCCGGTGGCGGGCGTGACGGTGGCCACCTGGTTCAGCCGCACGATGCGCATGCCGCCGTCGCCCGAGGTGGAGGGCAGGGCAAAGGGCAGGCGCTCCAGGTCCTGGGGCGTGCTGCGCGACTCGGGCGCCAGGCGCACCTTGACGTCATAGGTCTGGTCGTCGCTGGCGCGCCAGTTGCCCACGGTCTGGCCGGCCACCCAGGTGCGCAGCGCGGTGGCCATGGAGCCTACCGACAGGCCCAGGTCGGCGGCCGCATCGCGCCGCACGGTGATGTCGATCACGGGCTTGTCGGGCTTGAGGCTGCTGTCCAGGTCCACCAGTCCGGGAATGCCGCGCAGGCGTTCCATCACCACGCGGTTCAGGCGCTCCAGCTCGCCCAGGTCCGGGCCCTGCAGCGAGAATTCGACCTGTTTTTGCCCGCCCACGGGCTCGCGCTGGCCCACATGGGTGACGGTGATGCCGGGCACGCTTTGCAACTGCTCGCGCAGCACGCCCGACAGTTCGTCACCGCTGCGCTGGCGCAAATGGCGGTCCAGCAGGCGGATGTAGATGCTGGCGTATATCTTGCCCTGGGCCGTGCCGGTGTTGATGGTGGCCAGCGTGTAGCGGACCTCGGGCAGGGCCCGGATGATGGCATCGACCTGGCGTGCCTTGGCCTCGGTGGCCTCGATGGACGAGCCCACGGGCGTGTTGAAGCTCACCGTGGTCTCGGAGAAATCGGCCTTGGGCACGAATTCCGTGCCCAGCAGCGGCACCAGGAAGATGCTGGCCACGAAGATGGCCAGCGCCGCCGCCAGCGTGGCGATCTTGTGGCGCAGCGCCCAGCCCAGCACGTCCTGGTAGAAGTGGGACAGCGAGTCGGTGGCGCGCTCGAACCAGGCCGTGACCCGGCCCAGCGTGCGGTCGTAGAGGCTGCGGCCGCGCTGCTCGCCATGGGCGTGGATGGTCGGGTCGTGCCAGACGCTGGACAGCATGGGGTCCAGCGTGAAGCTCACGAACATGGAGATCATCACGGCCGCCACGATCGTGATGCCGAATTCGTGGAAGAACTTGCCGATGATGCCGCCCATGAAGCCGATGGGCAGGAACACCGCCACGATGGACAGCGTGGTGGCCAGCACGGCCAGGCCGATCTCCTGCGTGCCGTCGAGCGCGGCGGCATGCGCGTCCTTGCCCATCTGCACATGGCGCACGATGTTCTCGCGCACCACGATGGCGTCGTCGATCAGCAGGCCCACGCACAGCGACAGCGCCATCAGCGTGATCATGTTGATCGAGAAGCCGAACCAGTACATGAACAAAAAGGTGCCGATCAGCGCAATGGGCAGCGTCAGCCCCGTGATCACCGTGGAGCGCCAGGAGTTCAGGAACAGGAAGACGATGAGCACCGTCAGTGCCGCGCCCTCGATCAGCGTCTGGCGCACGTTGTTGACGGCCACGCGGATGGGGCGGGCGCTGTCGGCAATCGGCTCCAGCCGCACGCCGGCCGGCACTTCGGCGGCGATCTCGCGCAGCGTGGCGTTCAGGCCGTCCACGACTTCGATGGTGTTCTCGTCCTGGGCCTTCTGCACGGACAGCAGCAGGGTGCGGCTGCTGTTGTACAGGGCCACGGTCTCCAGCTCGCCCGCGCCGTCCTGCACGCGGGCCAGCTGGCCCAGCCGCACGGGAGCGCCGCCGCGCTGGGCGACGATGATGCGCTCGAAGTCCTGCGGGCGCTTCATGCGTGCGTCGATCTGCACCACGCGCTCCTGCTCGCGCGAGCGGATGGCGCCCAGCGGCAGGTCCTGGTTCTCGCTGCGCACGGCGTTCACGATCTGGTCGGGCGTGATGGCATAGGCTTCCAGCGCCTCGGGCTGCAGGTAGATGTTGATTTCGCGCGGCGTGGCGCCCACCAGGTTGACGGCGCCCACGCCGCGCACGTTCTCCAGCCGCTTCTTGAGGACCTGGTCGGCCCAGCTGGTCAGCGCGACGGCATCGGGCGCCTTGGCGCCGGCATCGGCCTGGGGCAGCACGGCCACGGACCAGATGGGCGAGCTGGCCGGATCGAAGCGCAGCACGCGCGGCTCCTTGACCTCGTCGCGCAGGGTGGGGCGCACCGAGGCCACCTTCTCGCGCACGTCTTCGGCAGCGCGGCGGCCATCGACATGCAGCTGGAATTCGATGATGACGACGCTGGTGCTTTCATAGCTGCGCGAGGTCAGCGCGTTGATGCCGGCAATGGAGTTGACGCCTTCCTCGATCTTCTTGGTGACCTCGGACTCCACGATCTCGGGCGAGGCGCCCGGATAGTCCACCGTGACCACGACCACGGGGAAGTCCACATTCGGGAACTGGTCCACCTTGAGTCGCTGGTAGGAAAACACACCCAGCACCATGAGGGCCAGCATGAGCATGGTGGCGAACACAGGGTTGGCCAGGCTGACGCGCGTGAACCACATGGTCAGCGGGCTCCGGGGGCTGGCGCAGCCTGGGGCTGCGGGGCCTGCTGCATTTGCTGCATCTGCACCGCCGTGCCTGCGCGCAGGCCGCCCACACTGCCGGCCAGCACCCTGTCACCGGCCTGCAGGCCGGTGGACACGGCAATCCAGGTGGCCCCATCCTGCGCGCTCTGGCTGCCCAGCGTGACCGGGCGGTGCTGCACGCGCAGCAGGCTCTTGTCCGCTTCGGACTCGCCCGCAGGCTGCAGCAGCTGCACATAGGGCTGGGGCTGGTCGGTGCGCACGGCGGTCAGGGGCACGGCCAGCTGTTCGGTCTGCCCCGTGACGATGCTGCCCTGCAGGTACAGGCCCGGGCGCACGATGGGGATGGATCTGCCGGCGGCGCCTGCGTTGACCGGTGCAGCCTGCACACGCAGATAGACGGCCACGCTGCGCGAACCTGCCTGGGCGCTGGGGTTGATGCGTACCACGCGCGCGGGCACGGCGGCCACATCGTCGCCCGCGCCCTGGACCTGCAACAGGGCCTGCTGGCCGACCTGCACACGCACCGAATCGGCGGGCGCGAGCTGGGCCACCACCTCGAGCTCGGAGGGATCGACGATCTCCAGCACCCGCGTTTCCACGCCCACGCGCTCGCCGTCCTGCACCAGACGCTGGGCGACCTGCCCGTCCATGGGGCTGCGCAGCACGCTGTCGGTCACGCTCTTGCGTGCCACATCGGCGGCGGCCTGGGCGGCGGCCAGGTTGGCGCGGGCGGCGTCAAGATTGGATTGGGACGTGGCCAGTGCCGTGGTCGAGATGAAGCCCTGGGTGACCAGGGCCTGGTTGTTGTCGTGCTGGCGCTGGGCCAGCTGCAGCTGCGCCTGGGCCGCGTCGGCCTGCTGGCGGGTCTGACGCCAGCGGGCCTCGACCTCGGTGGCATCCACGCGGGCCAGTTCCTGGCCCTTGCGCACGCTGTCGCCCTCGCGCACCTGCAGGCCGCGCAGCTCGCCGGCCACATAGGCCTTGACCACGGCGCTGCGCACGGCCTGCACCACGCCGCTGACAGGCACGGTCAATTGCAACTGGCGCGGCTGCAGCTGCACCACCTCCTGCGGGCCCACGCGCACGGGCATCTCGCGCGGCTGGGTGGCCGCGGCAATGGCGGCCTGCTTGCTGTGCCGGGTGGATGCGGCGCGCCATGCGCTGGCGCCGATGGCGATCAGTAAGGCCAGGCCGATCAGCCAGCCGGTGCGACGCTTCATGGTGTGGGCGGGGAGGAGGGTGGTGTGGTGGCTGCAAGGGGCTGGCACATGCCATGCAGCAGGTAGTCGATCTGGGATTCCAGAAACCGCTCGGGATCGAAGTCGCCGTGCGGCAGGCAGCCGCCCAGCGAATGCTTCCAGATCATCAGGAACATCATCGGGGCGACCACGCAGTGCACGGACAGGTCCAGATCCATGGGCCGGAACTCGCCACGCTCCACGCCGCGCTGCAGGATGCGCCGGATCAGTTCATGGCCTGGAAGAACCACTTCCTGGTGATAGAACTGCGACAGCTCGGGAAAATTGCCCGCCTCGCTGAGCATGAGCTTGGTGATGCCCGACGCCTTGGTGCTGCCGATGCGTTCCCACCAGGACTTGAAGCAGTAGCGCAGCAGATCGGTGGACGGTGCGCAGTAGTTGTCGAGTTCCTCGCTCCACTCGCCGAAGCGGCCCGCGATGCTGTGGCGCACCACGGCCTTGAAAAGCTCCTGCTTGCTCGCGAAATAGAGGAACAGCGTGCCCTTGGAAACCCCGGCCCGGGCGGCGACCTCTTCGACGCGGGTGGCGGCGTAGCCCTTTTCCACGAAGAGGTCGAGCGCGGCTTCCAGCAGCTCGCCCGGACGCTCGTGCTTGCGGCGGCTGCGCTTTCCGGAAGGCTCGGTGGGGGCGGGTGAAGAGGCGGGGGAGTCGGTCACGGAAAATTAATGACTGATGGGTTAGTTATCGTAACCGCAGAACCGTTCGTCGTCACCTGGCTTGTGCATGGGCTAACCTGTAGGCGCAACGGCCTGCATGCATTGCGTGTGGTCATTTTTTCGATTTCTCACAGAAAAGGCGCATATGACGACTGAAACCATTTATCTGGGCGGCGGCTGTTTCTGGTGCACCGAAGCCGTTTTCGACCGCGTGCGCGGCGTGAGCGACGTACAAAGCGGCTACGCCAACGGCGATCTGGACGATCCCAGCTACGAAGACATCTGCACCGGGCAGACCGGCCATGCCGAGGTCATCCGCGTGCAGTTCGACCCTGCTGTGATTCCGCTGCGCGACCTGTTGACCGTGTTCTTCGGCACGCACGATCCGACCACGCTCAACCGCCAGGGCAACGACGTGGGCACGCAGTACCGCAGCGCGATCTACACCACGAATGACCATCAGGCGGAGGTCGCACGTACGCTGATCTCCGAGCTGGCCCAGGCGGGCGCGTATGACGCTCCCATCGTGACCGAGGTCCAGCCCCTGGCCAGCTACTGGCCCGCAGAGGACTATCACCAGGACTACTTCCTGAACCATCCCAGCCAGGGCTACTGCGCCTTCGTGGTGGGGCCCAAGGTGCAGAAATTCCGGGGTGCCTTTGCGCGCTGGGTCAAGCAATGAGCCCAGGTGGGCGGGTTGTGTAAGCGGTTGTGATTTGCGGGCATAATGCAACTCGGTTGCGATAACGGTGTCCTGTCGCGCTCTGCAGCCCGCTCTTGCATTGCCCATGTCATCGCCGACTCCCTCCCCCTTGCTCTTGCCTTGCGGCATGCGTTCGACCCGCGCCACGCGGGCCGTGCTGGCGCTGTGGGAGGCGCGCGCCGATGCGCTGTTGAGCGAGGCGGATGTGGAAGCCGCCCTGCATGCCCAGGGCGTGCAGGTCAACCGCGTCACCGTCTACCGGCTGCTGGACCGGCTGGCCGCAGCCGGCGTGTTGCGCCGCAGCGTGGATGCGGCACGCGTGGCCCGGTACGGCAGGCCCCTTCAGGGCGCGGCCTGCGAAGGCGACGCCGCTGCGCACTTCGAGTGTGCGGATTGCCACAGCGCCTTTCGTCTGGGCGGCGAGGCAGGCGGGGGCGGTGAGCAACTGCAGGCCGCCTTGCTGCAATTGCGGCAGGCGCTGGCAGCCAGCGGCCTGCAGGGCCAGGCCATCGATGTGTCGGTGACGGGGCGGTGCCAGGTCTGCAGCGGCACCGGGCACTCCCGGAATGATCCGTCCGTGTGAGGTGGCCGCCTTTCCCTTTTTCTCTTGCATAGCCCTTCAGGATCTCGCATGACTTTTTCCCCCTTCCGTTCCGTTTCCCTGATCCTGGCCGCTGTCTTTCTGGCCGCTGCGGCCCAGGCGCACGATCACGGCCAAGACCAAGACCATGACCATGCCAAGACCCCGGCGGACGCCAAGGCACAGGGTGGCCCGGTGCAACTGGATGCCCATGCCCGTGCCGACATGGAGCGCCACCGCTCGATGGCCAAGGCCCACGAGGCCGCCGCACAGTGTCTGGCGGCAGGGCGTGACCATGCGCAATGCCACAAGCAGCTGCAGGCCGACTGCAAGGGCTTGGCGCTGGGCAAGTTCTGCGGCATGCGCCATGCGCATTGAGCGCGGCATTGCCCGCCGTGCACTGCTGTGAGCAGTCGCCCGTCTTTGTGACGGGATGCTGGAACCTGCCCCGCCAATTGGCGCATACACTCTGCGCTGCCTGACCCGCTACTGATTCATCCATGCCCTTCAAACTCCCGAGTCGCCACTCGCCTGCGCCCGCCTCACGGCTTGCGTTGCGCGGTGCCGTGCCGAATCGGGGTTGGCTTTTGGCCTGGTTGCTGGTCTGGTCCATCGCACTGGCGCCGTTGCTGGGCCAGATGCACCGTGTGGTGCATGCTGGCGGCCTGGCCTCGGCCACGGCCCATGGCCCGGTCGAGGTGGTGGCCACCTCCTGCGCTGCACCCGTCGACTGGGTGCATGCGCTGTTCTCGGGCCACGGCCCGGCGGACTGCCAACTGCTGGACCAGTTGCACGAAGGCATGGCGGGGCCACCGCCCGCCGTGGCGCTGCCGCCTTTCTGGGGCGAACAGGCCGAGCCCGCCCAGCCGCCCATCGTGCGCGATGGCCGCGTGCTGGCGGCTTTCTTCGATGCGCGTGGTCCCCCGCATCCCATCACTGCCCGCCTGGCGGCTTGAACCTTGGGCGGCGGCGCTGCATGCGCCCGCCCATTGAAGCTGTTTGCGCGCGCCTTCCTGCATTGCACGCAAGAGGCGCTGTGCCCAGGTTGGACAGATCCTGAATGCATATCCGATCGGATGGCTGCGTGCGCCTGCATGGCGCACCCCGGTTGTCCGTTTCCGACGCCATTTTTTGCAGCGCCCGCATTCCCACGTCCCCGGGCCGTGGCCGGCCGCTGCCGGGAAGACCAGTGATGAGAGTGACAACAAAGCAATACCACCAGGACGCCAAGGTGCAGGGGGAGAGGATGAAGCTGCGCCCGCTGCTGCAGCAACTGCTGCTGGCGGGCGTGCTCGGCCCCGCGATGGCAGGGCTGGCCATGGCAGCAGAGCCTGCGGAGGCTGGAGTCGCCGCCGCGCCCGGAACTGCCACCGGCGCCCAGGCGGATGCCCCGCGCAGCGACACGCCTGTGCTCAATGAGGTGACGGTCAAGGCCAGCGGCCTGGGCCTGACCTCGGCCGATATGTCCACGCCAGCCACGGTGCTGGAAGGCGATGTGCTGACGCTGCGCCAGGCCGCCACGCTGGGCGAGACGCTGGACGGCGAGCCCGGCATCCACGCCAGCCATTTCGGTGCGGGCGCAAGCCGCCCCATCATCCGCGGCATGGACGGCCCGCGCGTGCAGATCCTCAGCGATGGCTCGGAGCTGCATGACGCCTCCACCATCAGCCCCGACCATGCCGTGGCCAGCGAGCCCATGCTGGCCACGCAGATCGAAGTGCTGCGCGGCCCTTCGGCGCTGATCTACGGCGGCGGCGGTGCCATGGGCGGCGTGGTCAACATCCTGGACGACAAGATCCCCACGTCCATTCCCAAGAACGGCATCACGGGCTCGGCCCAGCTGCGCGGCAGCACGGGCGCGGGCGAGACGGCCGGCGCGTTCTCGCTGACGGGCGGCGCCGGCCAGCTGGCCATCCACGCCGAGGGCATGGCGCGCGATGCCGGCGACTACCGCGTGGGCAGCGGCTGGGCGCCCAACGGCCAGTCGCAGGGGCGCGTGGGCGGCAGCTTCAACCGCACGGATACGGGCAGCCTGGGCCTGTCCTGGATCGGCACGCAAGGCTACCTGGGCCTGGCCTACACGCGCCAGACCGCGCGCTATGGCCTGCCGGGCCACAACCACAGCTTCGAGGGCTGCCACACCCATGGCGACCATCTGCACTGCGGCGGCCATGACCACGGCGACGAGGACGGACATGACCATGGCGACGAAGAACACGATCACGACCATGGCAGCGTGCCGGTGGTCGACCTCAATAGCGAGCGCTGGGATCTGCGCGGCGAATGGCGCAATCCGACGGCAGGCATTGCGGCGTTGCGCGTGCGCGGCGGCTGGACCGACTACCGCCATGACGAGATCGAGGACGGCCAGGTCTCGACCACCTTCAAGAACCGCGCCCATGACCTGCGCGTGGAGGCCGAGCTGGAGCCCATCGCCGGCTGGCGCGGCGTCATCGGCCTGCAGACCGTGCAGCGCAAATTCAGTGCCGAGGGTGAGGAGGCCTATGTGCAGCCCACCGAAACCCGCCGCAACAGCATCTACCTGCTGGAGGAATACCGCTGGCAGGACTGGCGCTGGCAGGCTGCGCTGCGCCATGAGCGCCAGACCGTGGACGCCCAGCAAAGCGCCATCTCTCGCAGCCACAGCGGCACATCGTTCTCGCTGGGCTCGGTGTGGAAGTTCACCCCGGGCTACAGCCTGTCGGCCTCGCTGACGCAGGGCAACCGCCTGCCCACGGCCGAGGAGCTGTATGCCAATGGCCTGCACATGGCCACATCCACCTATGAGCGCGGCAATCCCGACCTCAAGCGTGAACGCTCCCAGGCACTGGACATAGGCCTGCGCAAGACCTCGGGGGACACCACGTTCAGCGTCAATGCCTTCCACCATCGCGTCAAGGGCTACATCTACGGAGCCACGCTGGACGAGCATGACGGCCTGCAACTGCTGCAATACACCCAGGCCGATGCGCGCTTCACCGGCGTGGAGGGCCAGGTGCGCCAGAAGCTGTCGCGCCAGTGGGGCGTGACCCTGTTCGGTGACGCCGTGCGTGCGCGGCTGGAAGACGGCTCCGCCTTGCCGCGCATTCCCGCGGCGCGCGTAGGCCTGCGCGTGGACACCTTCTACAAGGGCTGGGATGCCCAGGCCGAGTGGGTGCAGGTGCTGCGCCAGAACCGCGTCACCGCCTACGAGACCGAGACGGACGGCTACGGCATGCTCAACCTCTCGGCCAGCTACACGCTGCGCACCTCGGGTGGCACGCCCTGGCAGTTCTTCATCAAGGGCAACAACCTGACCAACCGCCTGGCCTTCGCCCACACATCGTTCATCAAGAACGCTGCGCCGCTGATGGGGCGCAATATCACCGTGGGCGTCAAGGTGTCGTTCTAAGGCGGGTTGCCCGCGCTGCGCTCCCGCGCCGTCTGCTACAGGTAATGCTGCAGATGGCGCAGGGCGCGTGCGCTGTCGACGCCTATCCACTGCACCACTTCGGTCTCGGCACGGCCCGCGCGCAACCACTGCACGATGGCCGTGTTGCGCAGCACCTGCGGCCCGACCCGGTGCAGCGGCGCCTTCTGGGCAGAAGCGGGCTGGGCCGCATGGGCACGCTGTATCAGCTGCGAGGCCACATGGAACAGCACGCGCACCGACAGCGGCTGCCCCTCGCGCGAATAAAAGACCGTGGCATCGGGTTGAACGGCCTCCGGCCCGCGCTGGCCGGCGCTGAAACCTTTCCAGTCCTGCAGCGCCTTCACCACCGTTTCCGACAGATCCAGCGTGCGCTGCTGCGCGGCGCGTGCGCCATCGATATGCAATTGACAGGGGAGGCCATCGCCTGGTCCTGCGCATTGCACATCGCGCCAGCACAGGCCGCGCACCTCCTCGGGCGCCAGCGCCAGTTCGTACAGCAGCAGCAAGATGGCGCGGTCGCGCGCCGACTGAAAGCCGTCGGCCATCGGTATGTGGCGGGGCAGGGCATTCCACAGCGGCGCGGGAAGGCAATGGCCCTGGCCGTCTTCGGCAGGGGGGCGCTCCTGCGGCGCCAACCCTGCGGCGGGATTGGCGCTGACCCAGCCGTGGTCCAGCGCATGGTCGTAGATGCGTTCCAGCAGGCGCCAGTAGCGCCTGCGCGTGACCTCGCTGATGCGGCGGCCGGGCTGGTGGCCCGACAACTGGCCTTCGCGCGGGCACAGGAAATTCTGGACATCCACGGCGGTGGCCTGTTGCCAGGCGCGGGCCTTTGCGTTGACTTTGCCTTTCGGCGTGGTGGGGGAGGGGGAACTTTCTTTGGCTGGGATGCCCGCATCGCCCAGGCTGCGCAGCCAGGCACGCCATACCTTTTCGTAGCCGCTGTCGGGCGCCGTGTCCAGGGCATCCCAGCCCTTGGTGCCCTCGGTTTCCAGCCAATGCCGGAACAGGGCCAGTCCGTCGGGGACAGTGGACGGCGGCTTGCCGGCAGCGGGTGCCTGGGATGGTGATGAAGTCATGGACGTCTAGAGCAAAACGAATCAACCAATAGGGATGATCAATGTAACTTACATGAAGTTGAGTGGCAACCTTGTTATCGACTGATGAATGTCAGTGGCGACAAGTCGCCAGAAAAGGGGGCTGTTCGGCATGAATCTGAGCCTTGGCACGTCCGTGGAGGCTGGCCGGGCCTTCGAGGCCCGGGACGATGCCTGAACGAGGCAGGGCCGGGTCTGCGGCGCATAATCTGCGCGCGCCGCAAGCCTGCGCAGGCGCAGCTTCCCGGTCCTGCTTCAGTGAACTCTCCCGTCTTTGCCTCCCTCATCCCTGTCATTCTTTGCATAGGAGCAGGCTTTCTTGCCGCCCGGCTGGCCTGGGTGCGTGCCACAGCCATCAAGGATTTGTCCAACCTTGTGTTTCTGGTGCTTACGCCGGCGCTGCTGTTTCGCACCATGGGTGCGGTGCGGGTACAGGAGCTGGACTTTCAGCCCGTGGCCCTGTATTTCCTGGCGACTGCGCTGATCTTCGTGGTGTCCATGGTGCTGGGCGGTTTTTCCACGCGCTCGGCCGCGCGGGGGCTGGCCAATATGTTCAGCAACACCGTCATGATCGGCGTGCCGCTGGTGGGGCTGGTCTACGGGGAGGAAGGGCTTGTCACGTTGTTCACCCTGGTCTCGCTGCATGCGCTGATCCTGCTGACCGCAGCCACCATCGTGTTCGAGCTGGCCGAGGCCCACGAACGCCAGCGCTGCGGCCAAAGAGCACCGCGCCCCATGTGGCGCACGGTGCTGCAGGCCGTGCGCAACGGCATCGTGCATCCTGTGCCGCTGCCCATACTCGCTGGCTTGCTGTTCGCTCAGACTGGGCTGGTGCTGCCCGAAGCGGTGGACCGGTCCCTGCAGGTCCTGGGCCAGGCGCTGGGCCCCATGGCGCTGCTGTTGGTCGGCGTGACACTGGCCTACACCAGGGTGGGCCAGAACTTGCGAGAGGCTGCTGGCATCGCGCTGGTCAAGAACCTGGTGCATCCGCTGCTGATGCTTGCGCTGGCCTGGGCCTTCGGCCTGGGTGGCCTGCCCGTGGCCGTGATGTTCACGGCGGCTGCATTGCCCGTGGGGGCCAACGTGTTCCTGTTCACGCAGCGCTATGGCGTGATGCAGGAGGAGGTGTCCGCCAGCATCGCGGTGTCCACTGCGCTGGCCTTGCTTACCGTGCCGCTGATGCTGTGGCTGGCCCAGCGCCTGCCGGGCTGATGGGTTTCAGCAGCGCCAGCAATCGAGGGGATCAGGGCGCCAGGCGCTGGCGCAGCCAGGTTCCAGCTTCAAGCTGGTAGCAAAGGCGGTCGTGCAACCGGCTCTTGCGGCCTTGCCAGAATTCCCAGCGCTCGGGCACCAGCCTGAATCCACCCCAATGCGGCGGGCGTGGCGGGTTCAGCAGGAACTGCGCGCCGTACTTGGCCGCATTGGCCACCAGCACGCTGCGCCCGCTGATGACCTGGCTTTGCGGGCTGGCCCAGGCGCCAATGCGAGAGTCCAGCGGACGGCTGTTGAAGTAGGCGTCGCTTTCGGCCTCGCTGACTTTTTCCACCCGACCTTCGATGCGCACCACGCGCTCCAGCTCCACCCAGTGAAACTGCAGCGCGGCAAAGGGGTTGCCCGCCAGTTGCTGGCCCTTGCGGCTGTCGTAGTTCGTGTACCAGACCAGGCCGCGCTCGTCATAGCCCTTGATGAGCACGATGCGTGTGCTGGGCCGCAGGTCGCCGCCCACGGTGGCCAGCGTCATGGCATTGGGCTCGGGCACCTGGGCGCTCAGGGCTTCCTGCAGCCATTGGTCAAACTGCTGCAGCGGATCGGCCAGGGAGGCCGATTCGCTGAGTTCCGCGCGCTCGTAGCTTTTGCGCAGATCGGCGATCGAGGTGGAAATGCTGCTCATGGCCTGCATTGTGCCTGCGCCCGACCTCCCATTTGCTGCGCTAGAGTTGCGCATGCTCAGAGACTTCAAAGGTCGCCCCTGCGTGATCATCCTCGCCTCGGGCCGTGGCGAGCGTTTCCGCGCGTCGGGCGGCGCAATGCACAAGCTCGCCGCGCCGCTGGGCGGCAGCACCGTGCTGGAACACACACTGGCCGCCGTCCGCGCCAGCGGCCTGCCCTGGCATCTGGAAGATGCGGGCCACCCCGGAATGGGCGATTCGCTGTCTGCGGCCGTGCGTGCCACAGCCGATGCGCCAGGCTGGCTGGTCTTGCCGGCCGATCTGCCGCTGGTGAGTCCACAGACCTTGCTGAAAGTGGCCGATGCATTGCATGCGGGTGCCCGAGCCGCCCAGCCTGTCCATCAAGGCGAGCGTGGACATCCCGTGGGTTTCGGCGCCGCATGCGGCGCGGCGCTCATGGCGTTGAGCGGAGAGAAGGGCGGGGCGCCTGTGCTGAAGGCGCTGCGCGAAGCCGGACACGTGGTTCAGGTCGATGTGGACGATGCTGGTGTGCTCACCGACATCGATACGCTGGACGATCTGGCGCGCGCTGAGGTGTTGCTGCAGAACCGGCCTGAAGTGGGCTGAATTCAGGCTTCGCCGTCTGCCGTAGCGGGGCCGCCTTCGGTCGCTGGGTCGGCTTGGCTGTCTTGGCAATAACCGCGCAGTTTGAGCAAGGCCCGATACATCACCTCCCGTTCCTCCTGCGTCAGCGCCAGCAGAGCAGCGGCCTGGTGTTGTCGGGCCACGGGCATCACCTCGTCATGCAACTGCCGGCCCGCAGGCGTGATGGAGCACAGGATCTTCTTGCGTGGAGTGGAGCCTTGCGCCAGCAGGGCCACCAGGCCGCGTTCCTCGAGCAGCCGCAGCGCCCGGCTCACCAGGGCCTTGTCCGAAGTGGATTGCACCACCAGCGCGCTGAACGGCAACTCGCCTGCATGCGCGACAAGGGCCAACAGCCGCCACTCCGAAACCGTCAAGCCCGCCGTATCGGCATAGGGCACGGTGATGGTGCGCCGCAGCGCATTGCCCACCTGGCTCATCAGCGTGGTCAGAAAGGCATCGACGGTCAGGCTGCTGCCTGCCTCGTCAAGGTGGGTCCAGGGATTGCCTGCGGGCGTGCTGGGCACAGGGAGAGGAGAAGGTGGGATGGGCATGTTCCCATCAATTGTTTCACAGGCTGCCTGATGTTTGTCTTGTGGAATTTCTTTTGAGAAATCAATAAAGGTCAATCGGTGTTTTCAGTAAGTTGATTCATCAACTTGCCGGAGAAAATCGTCATTGATTCTTTTGAGGATCAATGTTTCATGCGTGAATCGTATGAATTCATCCCATAGCCAGCCCCAGCTGCCATGCCCGTATCTGACCGATGCATGTCCGCGCTTTCAAAGGAGCCAGTGATGACCCTCCATCGTCGGCAAGGCCTGACCATTGCAGCATTGGCTTTTGCCACCGCTGTCTGTGGTCCGGCATTTGCACAGGACTACCCCGCCAGGCCGATCACCGTGGTGGTCGCCTATCCCGCAGGTGGTGACACGGACGCCATGGCGCGCCTGTTCGCCGAAAAGCTCACGGTGCGTCTGCGCCAGCCCGTGGTGGTGGACAACCGGCCCGGGGCGGGCGGCACCGTGGGCAACAACCTGGTTGCGCGGGCCGTGCCCGATGGCTACACGCTGCTGTTCACGCCCAACCCCTTCACCATCGCCCCCATGGTGATGAGGCTCCCTACTGCCGCGACCTATGACCCCTTGAAAGGTTTCACCCCCGTGGTGCAGACCGCCAGCCAGGCCGTGCTGCTCGTGGCCCATCCCTCCACGGGATTCAAAAGCGTGGCCGACATGGTGGCTGCGGCCAAGGCCGGCAAGACGCTCAGCTACGCCAGTCCCGGCGCAGGCTCGCCCATGCACATAGGTGCCGAGTGGCTGAACCGCGCTGCCGGAGTGAGCATTCAGCATGTGCCCTATCGCGGCGTGGCACCGGCCGTCAACGATGTGGCAGCGGGTCATGTGGGACTGGCCTACGTCACGCTGGGGCCGGTGGCCCAGTACATCCAGGCGGGCAAGCTGCGCGCGCTGGCCGTGACCGACCCGAAGCGTTCGCCCCTGCTGCCCGATGTGCCTTCGCTGGCGGAACTGGGCTACAGGGACATCGCCGCGGGTGCCTGGAATGGCTTCTTCGCGCCCAAGGGCACGCCGGCCGCCGTGGTGCAGACCTTGAACACCCATCTCAACGAGATCCTCAGGATGCCGGAGGTGGCGGCAAAGATGGCCACCTTCGGTGCCGTGCCCGTGGGCGGGTCGCCGCAGGTGCTGGCCGATGTCAACGCCGCCGACTACGAGCGCCTGGGCAAGGTGATCCGCGAACTCGGCATCACCGCTGAATGACATGAATACCTCGAATTCAACGCTGGGCCGCGAGACGGCCCAGGTCACGGCGCTGTCCAAGGTACTAGGTCGTGCCCAGTACGCGGGCGACCTCAAGCTGCCGGGCATGCTGCATGCCAAGCTGTTGCGCAGCCCCTATCCGCATGCGCGCATCGTGCGCATCGACATTGCTGCAGCGCGTGCGCTGCCCGGTGTGAAAGCCGTGCTGACCGGGGCAGATGCACCGCGCACGCCCTGGGGCGTAAGCCACAAGGAGCGGCGCATCCTGGCCGACGGCCTGGTGCGCTTTGCGGGGGAAGAGGTGGCAGCCGTGGCTGCCGCCACAGAAGAGATCGCCCGCGATGCGCTGGACCTGATCGAGGTCGAGTACGAAGAACTGCCCGCCATCCTGTCGCCCGAGGAAGCCCTGGATGAAGAAGCGCCCGGCGTTCATCCGGGCCGGGGCAACATCGCCCACGAGATCCGCTTCGAGCGCGGCGATGCCGATGCCGGATTCGCCGCAGCTGATCTGGTTCACGAAGCCACGTACACCACGCATGCGCAGTACCCGGGCTACCTGGAACCCATGGCCACCCTGGCCTCCATCGACGCCGATGGCCGCCTGTTGGTACAGACCTCCACGCAGTCGGTTTTCCTGGCGCGTGCCCGGCTGGCGGCGGCGCTGGAGCTGCCGGTGTCCGCCATCCGCGTGGTGCAGGCCACCACGGGCGGCGGCTTTGGCGGCAAGATCGTCGAGGACGACAACCAGCTCGTGGCGGGCCTGCTGGCCCTGCGCACCGGGCGGCCCGTGCGCCTGGTCAACAACCGGCTGGAGGACTTCCTGGCCTGCTGCTCCAGCGTTCCCGAGCGCATTACGCTCAAGCTGGGCATGGCGCGTGATGGCCGCATCCTCGCCAAGCAGGTGCACATCGTTGCCGAGTGCGGTGCCTATGCGGGTCTGTCGGCCGAGGTCATGCACGTCAGTGCCATGCGCAGCGACAACATGCACAGGCAGGGCAACGTCCGATCGCACGCCACCCTGGTCTATACCAACAACCCGCCGCACGGCGCGTTCCGCGGCTTTGGCGGTACGCAGATGCTGTTCGCGCTCAACAGCCACATCCACATCATGGCCGAGCAGCTGGGGCTGGATCCGGCCGAAGTCCACAAGCTCAATGCAGTGCAAGCCGGCGACGTGACAGTGCATGGCTGGAAGATCGGCAGCGCCGGCCTCAAGGAGTGCATAGACCAGGCCACCGATGCCATCGACTGGCGCGGCAAGCGCGCCCGCCCCCGCCAGGCCCTTGGCGCCCGCCGCAGGGGCGTGGGCATGGCCGCAGCCATGCATGTCAGCGGCAACCGCACCATGGGCAACTGGGACGGCTCCACCGTGGTGGTGCGCATCCATGAGGATGGCCAGGTGCTTGTGCTCAGTGGCGAGTGCGACATGGGCCAGGGCGCGGCCACCATGCTCAGCCAGATCGTCGCCCATGAACTCACGCTGCCGTTGTCGCAGGTCCGCGTGGCCGCACCCGACACGGACAGCACGCCCTTCGCCATAGGCTCGCTGGCCTCGCGCGTGACCATGGCTGCAGGCAATGCCGCCATAGGTGCCGCGCAGGCGGCCCGCAGCAAGCTGCTGGCCCTGGCCGCCGTCGTGCTGGAGGCGCAGGTAGACGACCTGGAGCTGGCCGATGGTCAGGTGCGCGTGCGCGGCACCGACCGTGCGGCAGGCATGGCCGAGCTCGCACGCCAGCACATCTGGCGCCATGGCGGCGAGGGCATACAGGTCAGCCACACCTGGGATGCCCAGACGCAGATGCACGACGCCCAGCTGCACGGCAACATCGCGCCGGCCTATTCCTTCGCGGCCCAGGCAGTGGAGGTCGAGGTCGATACGGAAACCGGCCAGGTCCGGGTGCTTGACAGCTATGTGGCCGACGACTGCGGCAAGGCGCTGAACCCCGTCGCCATCCATGGGCAGACCAACGGGGCCACCGTCCAGGCCATGGGCTGGGCCCTTTACGAGCAACTGCACCTGGAAGGCGGGCGCCTGGCCAACGGCAACTTCGCCGACTACACCATGCCAACGGCCGACGCCGTGCCCTTGCTGCGCGGCGGCTTTGTCGAGTCCAACGACCCCAACGGCCCCTATGGCGCCAAAGGGGCCAGCGAAACCGCCATCCTGCCGGGAGCGCCTGCCATCGCCAACGCCGTGTACGACGCCATCGGTGTGCGCATATGCGATCTGCCGATCACGCCCGAAAAAATCCTGGCGGCGCTGCGCGCACGCGCCGAGGAGGGCCGTCATGCATGACTTCGACTTCCTGGAGCCCACCTCGGTGGCGGAGGCCAGCCGGTTGCTGGCCGAACTGGGCGAGGACTGCCGCGTGATCGCCGGCGGCACGGCCTTGATGCTGGGCATGCGCCAGCGCATGCTCGCGCCCACGCACCTGGTCTCGCTGGCTGGCATCGATGTGTTGCGCGGCCTGGACTTCGACCCGGTGCGGGGCCTGCGTATCGGCGCCCTGGTGCGCCATGCCGAACTGGCGGCCTCGCCGCTGGTGTCGCATCACTATCCTGTCCTGGCCGGCATGGCGCAGCGCATGGCCAACCCGCAGGTGCGCAATCAGGGCACGGTGGGCGGCAATCTCTGCTATGCCGACCCCTCCACCGACCCGCCCGGCTGCCTGATGGCATTGGGCGCCCAGATCGTGCTGGCCAGCGCAAGAGGCGAGCGCCTGTTGGACATCGAGGACTTCCTGGTCGACTACTACGCCACGGCGCTGGAAGGCGACGAGATCGTCAGCGAGATCCGCGTGCCGCCCATGGGGCAAGGAGACGACCGGCGCAGCGGTGTGTACACGCGCTTTCTGCGCACAGCGGCCGAACACCGGCCGCTGGCCAGCGTGGCCCTGGTGGCGCACACCGCCGGGGGCATCTGCCGCGACGCGCGTCTCGTCGTGGGCGCCTCTACCCCCATACCCGTGCGCCAGCGGCGCGCCGAGGGCTTTCTTGAAGGCCGTGCCCTCACCTGGGCCTTGGCGGCCGAGGCGGGTGACATCGTCGCGGCCGACATCACACCGGTTTCGGACCTGCGCGGCTCGGCGGATTTCCGCCGAGAAATGGTGCGCGTCAACGTGCGGCGCACCGTGGCCGAACTGTTTGGCCTGGACCTGGCACTGGAACAAGGAGAGCTGGCATGAGCCGACATCGCATCGAATGCACCGTCAACGGCGAGCCCTGCAGCGTGGACGTGCCTGCGCGCCGGCTGCTGTCGGATTTTCTGCGTGATGACCTGCACCTGACGGGCACCAAGCGCGGCTGCGAGACGGGCGTGTGCGGCGCCTGCTCGGTGCTGTTGGATGGCGAAGTGGTGAAGTCCTGCCTGCTGCTGGCCGTGCAGGTCCAGGGCCGCGCGCTCACCACCATCGAAGGCCTGGCCGACCGTATTGCTGGGGGTGCGGGCGCAGACCCGTCACAACGGCTGCACCCGCTGCAGCAAAGCTTCATGCAATGCGGCGGCCTGCAGTGCGGCTACTGCACACCAGGCTTCATCATGGCCGCCTGCGATCTGCTGGGGCGCAACCCCCTTCCCGGCGCGGACGAAGTTCGCCATGGCCTCAACGGCAACCTGTGCCGTTGCACGGGCTACACCCAGATCGTGGAATCGGTCCTTGTGGCCGCGGAGAAAATGCATGGAAATTGAGAAAACCCTGACTGTTTCGGCCTCGCGAGAGCGGGTGTGGGCCTTGTTGCTCGATCCCCAGGTCATGGGAGGTGCCGTGCCGGGCATGCAGTCCATCGAAGTGGTCAGCCCCACCGAATACGTGGCGGTGATGCACCAGAAGATCTCCTTCATCAGCGCCAGATTCAAGCTGCGCACACGCATCGTCGAGCAACGCGCTCCCGAGTATCTGCGCGTGGAAGGAACGGGAGAAGACACCTCGGTGGCCAGCTCGCTCAAGCAGCGCAGTGAAATCTTCCTGAGCGCCACGCCGGATGGAGGCACCGACCTGCGCATCAAGATCGACGTGGACCTGCTGGGCCGTCTGGGCGCATTCGGCCTGAGCGTGATGAAGACCAAGGCCGACCGAATATGGGAGGAGTTCGGTAACAATCTGGCCGCGCGGCTCGAAGGCGGGGGAGGGGAGCCCGCTGCGGGCAAGGCGACCGTGCAGGCGCCTGCACCTGTCGCGCCCGCGCCGGCCTCCGAGCCAGCCGGGGAAACGGTGGTGCAGGCCCGGAATTCGCCAGCACCAGCGCCAGCTTCGGAGCTCTCCTCCACGGCCCAAGACCTGCGGGGCCGTGGCTGGTGGGGACGGCTAATCGGCAGCTTGAGCGGTGAGGGCAGCGCGGGCGCTGCCGACACCATTCATGTCGAGCTGCGCCGTGGCGATACCACGGTCAGCGTCCAATGGCCGGGCGCGCGCGCCGAGCAGTGCGCGGCGTGGCTGCGCGACTGCCTGCGCTGAACGCAGACCCGGCCGAGCACATCATCCGCGCGTGATCACCGCACAGGCCAGGCGCGCCCCCGAATTGCCGGTAGGCTGCGTGGTGTAGTCGTCAGGGTCCTTGTGCACGATCAGGCCGCGGCCCACCACGCTGTTGGGACTCTGATCCAGTGCCAGGCCGCGCGAAACGAAATCTATGCTGGCCATGCCTTGCGCGTCGGACCGCAGGCTGGGCAGATCCCCTGCGTGGTGGACAGCGGAATCGAAGCGGCCATGGGCGTGGCCGGTGGGGTTGAAATGGCCGCCCGCGCTCAGGCCATCAGGGCTGGAGCAATCGCCTTTCTCATGGACATGAAAGCCATGCTCGCTGTTGGGCGCCAGCCCCTGAACCGAGCCCTGAACGCGCACGCTGCCATCGGCCTGGGCAGTGAACTGCAGGCTGCCGCTGACCTTGCTGCCTTGCGTGGGCTGCAGCTGGGCCATGGCCACGTTGCGGGCGGCAGGGGCTGCGGTGACGGCTGCCGGGGTGGACGCTGCGGCTGCGGCAGGAGGCTTGGCCTGGCTGCCGCAGGCCCCAAGGGCCAGCACCATGCCGGTTGCCATCAGCAGCTTCACGGCGGTGGACGGGGTGGATGGGGAAGCGTTCAAACGCATGGTGGCAATCTCCTGGTTGATATCCGTGCTGGAAAAGTTGTGAGGCGCATTGCGCGCAGCCGCCATCTTGCAGCGTGCAATACGGTGGATATGTCGGAGAGGGCAGCGTTGTGCGCCTGCGCGCATCAGCGTATCAATCGCATCAAAGCGTCAGCGCGCGGCTTGCGCACCCGCTTCAGGCTGGCCCGCGTAGCTGAGCAGGCGCTGCAAGGCGCGGTCCCGGATGCCGAGGCGCTTGAGCTCATCGAAGGTTGCGCGCGCATAGTCATGCGTGCTGCCATAGATGCCCTTAGCCTCGCTGAAGATGCGGCGATAGTCTTCGGGCGCCAGCTCGCCCGTGTGATTGGGGCTTTGACGGGACAGCGTGAACGCCAGCGCCTGCACCGTGCCCTGGCCGGTGCGGCAGGGCAGCCAGCGGGGGTCATAGACGGCATTGGCCATCTCGCGCTGCCACAGCTTTCTCATGACGTCATGGCCGTGGTGCCGGGGAATGCGGAACACCATGCCCTGGCAACTGCCGCCGGACAGCATGCCAAAGACCAATCCAGGATTCTGGGGCGTGCCGCGGTTGATGGTGCTCCACATCTTCAATGCCCGGTGCCAGCCAAAGACACGGGCCGTGCGGCGTTCGCAGAAATCGAAATCCGGCCGCCAGATCAGCGAGCCGTAGCCAAAGATCCAGAGGTCGTCGCTTCCGCCCCATCGGTGCAGCGCCTCGTCCAGCATGGGCTGGGACTCTCGGCGGGCAAATGAGAATTCTGGCAGGGCGGACATGGGCGCTGTGGCGTGAAGGAACAATGACGTTTTAACGCCTGTCGGCCCAAACGGTGCACAAGCGCCTGCGTTGCCCTTGCACGGCCGGCCTTTTGTCTCTGCGGCGCCACAGTTCGTGCCGGGTGGCATCACGGGGCTTGGGCGGTGCGCAGGGCCGTTGGCGGCGGCCCTCTACAATCGGCCGGTTTTTCGCAGTCTTTCTGGTTTCCTTCAACAGTTCATTCACGGAGAGTGCTTCATGTCCTTCAGTCAATCCGACGACGACAGCCAACAACGTTTTGCCCTGGGCTTTTTGTTTGCGCTGATTGCGCTCGTCGTCTCCACGGTCGTGGGTGTCGTGGTCTACCAGCGCGGTATTGCGCATGGCCCTGCAAAGACGACAACCGGCGCCACACCTGTGCCGGCGATGGCGCCTGTGGTCCTGGAGGAAGACGTGGCGCGTGTCGTTGTCGAAAACGGCGTGGTCAAGTTCTACTTCGCATCGGCCAAGGCCGAGCTGGCGGCTGGCGCCAATGAAGCGCTGGCCGATGTGGTGGCTGGTGTGCAGGGCGGCAAGCGCGCCGTGATCTCTGGATACCACGACGCCACCGGCAGCGCCGAACTCAACGCCGAACTGGCCAAGAAGCGCGCCCTGGCAGTCCAGGCTGCCCTGTTGGCACTGGGCGTGGCCGAGGAAAAGGTCGAACTCAAGAAGCCCGAACAACTGCAGGCCGATGGCAGCAATGCCCAGGCCCGCCGGGTGGAAGTGATCCTGGTGGATTGAACCGAATCAGCAGTGCGGCTGGCAGCAGCCGCAGCTAAAAACAAAGGCCCGGAGCGATGAACGCTCCGGGCCTTTGTTTTTGGGGCTGCGTGGATCAGGAATTGCGCAGGGGATCGAACTTCTCGCCGCCAGCTGGCTGCACGCCGGCATGGGCGCGTGAGTTCTCCTGTATGAGTTCTATCTTGTAGCCGTCCGGATCCGTCACAAAGGCAATCACCGTGGTGCCGCCCTTGACGGGGCCGGCCTCGCGCGTCACGTTGCCGCCGGACGCCTTGATCTTCTCGCAGGCGGCATAAGCATCAGGCACGCCAATGGCGATATGGCCGTAGGCCGTGCCCATGTCGTAGGACTCCGTACCCCAGTTGTAGGTCAGCTCGATCTCGGCCTGGCCAGGGTTGCCGCCCTCGAAGCCCAGGAAGGCCAGCGAGTACTTGTACTCGGGGTTCTCTGAGGTTCGCAGCAGCTGCATGCCAAGAACCTGTGTGTAGAAATCGATGGAACGCTGGAAATTGCCAACGCGCAGCATGGTGTGAAGGATTCGCATCCACGGATTGTGCCGGGATTTGGCGGTCTCTTCACGCGCTCGGCCATGGGGTGAGGTCGCTTCAGCCCCACCGAGGCATCGGTCGCGGGCTCCTGCCCGGGCGCGTGCATCTCATCCACAGACTCCCGCGTGGTCCGGATGCTTGGCCTGCAACGCATTCAACCACCGATTCAACTATCTGTTGAATTCTAGGAGTGCTACCTAGGACTGACGCCCGAATTCGCAGCAATTGGGCCAAAAAATCAGACAAATCTTAGATTTTGAAGTGGAAAAATCAGATTAATCCAATTAAATCCTAGTGCGTCACTGCCTAGAATAGGAATGTTCTTCTTGCTAATTTTTTGAGTCATGAAAAATTTCGTCTTGCGGATACTGATTGCCGATGACCATCCGGCAGTTCTGGCAGGCATAGAAAGTGTTTTGGAGGAAAAAAATGAGATAGAGATTGTGGGTCGAGCGAAAAACTCCACGGAAATCATCAATTTTCTCAGGCAGAACGAATGCGATGTGCTGGTGACTGATTATTCAATGCCCGGCGGAACTTATGGCGACGGCCTGGTCATGCTGAATGTCATCCGGCGACGATTTCCCGGCGTCAAGATCGTGATGCTGACCATGATTGAGAATATTGGGATCATCAAGTCGCTTGCCAATCAGGGGATCTACAGGATAGTCCATAAAACAGATTCTTTGGGGAGCCTGGTGCCGGCGATCTATGCGGCATACACAGATGGTCAATTCATTTCGCCGAGCGCAAGCAAACTGCTTGGCGGCGAATGGCTCGGGGCGGTACGAACATCGATAGAACTGTCAAAGCGTGAAGAGGAAGTTCTGCTCCTTTTCATTTCTGGAATGACAGTGTCTGAAATAGCGAAAAAACTCTATCGCAGCATCAAGACGGTCAGTACGCACAAGGTGGCGGTCATGAATAAACTGGGCATCCGCAAGGACATTGACCTCATTCGCTATGGAATAGAGATGGGATGGATTGATGCCAGAAAATAGTCCCGGTCATGGCAAAAGAATGCTAGTTGCCACAAACGATCCGATGGCCCCATATTGGATACAGCAATGTTGCAAACAGCAAGGAATTTTTCACGGCATTCAATGGATCAGCAATACGGATGAGCTCCTGGCGGAACTGAAGAAATTCAATGCGGATGCGGCCTTTGTGGATATGGATTTCATCGGCGAAAAGCTGATGAGGTTCCTCAATGATCTGGCACTGTCTGAAGTGGATGTTCCCATCATCCTTGTCAGCAGCTGCGAACCAAGAATATTCCATGCGGTCGCTGACTATGCCCGGAGCCTGGCACTCAACATCGTCTGTGCAATATCTCGCTCCAGAATGGCAAGAGAGGTGCCGGTCAACGGGGATTTCCTGCTGCGTATCCTGGGGCGGACCAAGACGGAGGGCCAGCCCAGGACGATCTTGCCGATCCCGAGGGCAAGGTTGACGAACGCTTTGCACAGCGGCGAAATCGTTGCCCATTTTCAACCCTTGCATCATGCAGGCTCGGGCAGGATCATCGGGGCGGAAGCCTTGGCCCGGTGGCCTATTTCGGCCACGGAACTGTTGCCACCTGCTGCGTTCATGAAGGCCATCGGAGACCATGGATTGATGCATGAGCTCACTCTCCAAATGCTCCTGCAGTCCATCTCTTTCATCAAATCGGCAGCACCTTCAGGGCAGTTCATCTGCAGCATCAATGTATCCGCCTCCCTGGCGGCATCCTGGGAGTGGATGGATTCGGCATTGCGCGTGATCAGGGATGCAGGTGTCTCCCCTGAAAATATCGGTTTTGAGGTGACGGAAGATGGGGCGGATGATCTCGACAAGTCTCTGGGCGGTGTCATTGCGAATTTACGAATGAGTGGCTTTCAGTGCGCAATGGATGACTTTGGCGTGGGCGGCTCAACCCTAGGGCGCCTGCTTAGCGTTCCTTTCAACCAGATCAAGATTGACAAGGCTTTGCTGCATGCTGCAAGAAACCAGGCCCATGCAAAGAGAGTGCTGAGCAAAGCGGTGTCGCTTGCGAAAGATGTTCGGGCACAGGTGGTTGTTGAGGGAGTGGAGGACGTTGATGATCTGGGAATGATCAGGAGGATGGATGCCGATGTCGCCCAGGGATTCTTGTATTCCAGAGCACTTTCCTGCAAAGATTTTATCGACTACATGAGGCGATCATTGGCCTGAGCAATGGCTGTATATCGATGTCCAGATGGAAATCCATAAAAAAGAAATTGCAGAAAAGGAAGATCTTCTGCTTCTGGCCAGATATAACAAGAGACTGCTTTTTGGTGGGGGGCTGATCTTTTCTTTCCTTGTGATCATTGTCGCGTTATTTGCGGCATCGTTCGAGTTCAATGATTTCATGGAGGAAAGAAGGTCAATTTTTCAGAACAAGAGAACTAGAATTCTGGTGGAGATAGAAACAAAGCAGGTCATCATGATGCGTGGAATAATCGCATCAGAATTGCTTTGGGGGCAAGCGCATATATCACAACCGGCGGGAGTTGGCAGGCCGGGCGCTATGATCACGGGTGTGAGTCCGGTGGTTTTGCTCGAGGATAAGGGCGACAAGCCTGCATGCAGGCGATACAGGGATATGCTGGAGGAGCTTGCATACCTGGCAAACTCGAGTTTTCTTCAGGATGGAAGAGCCATATCTGTATATGCCTTCAGTCCGGATGGCGGGTTCATCGGTGCTCTCCTGCCTCAGATTCCAGATGAGCCTGAGCGGGAACGGATGCTCTTGGAGCTTCAGCAACAGATTGCCGGGCTGCCGAAAGACAAAGGCGTTCCACTTCATTCCGGACAAGTGCGCCACCCCATTTGGCTTCCCCCGACCAAAAGTATTCTGACGGGTGAAATGTCGTTCCAGGTTGTTGTTTCTGCATTCCACAGGGGTAAGCCATTTCTCACCGTGGTGAGTGACATGCCTACCCAGCATATTGAGAATCTGATGCAGCAAGGTGAGGATAGAAGTTCCTTTCTGATCATGGACTCCCAGGGAAGCGTTGCCCTGGGTGTTGAACCAGAGGGCTACAGCAAAGCGGATTTCTTTGATATTGAAACATCGAAATTCCAAGGCAATCTGGTGAGTCGCTATCTTCTGTTCAAGTATGGTGCTGTATACAAGGATGGTTTTTTTCATTACTACTCGAGGATATCGAATACAAACATGATTCTGCTCCACGTGTTTTCGTGGAAGGATGCGGTTTTTCTAAAGGGAAAATCGTTCGTATATTTGATTCTTTCGTTGATATTCATTGTCTTGTTCTGGTGCTTTTTGATATATTTCTACGAAAAGGTATTTATTCCAATCTATGAAAAGGCAAAGAATGTTTTCGATACCGAGCAGCTGAGTCGAACCATCATTGCCATGGCTCCTTACGGATTGGGTCTTCTTGATTTCAAGGAGAAAAAGATGCTGTTGGAGAACAGCATGATGTTCAAATACAAGGAGAGTGCAGTACTGCGTGGCCCGGTCCCTGGCGAGCTATTGATCGGCTATTTCCACAGAGTTTATGTGGAGAAATATCTTGGTGGTGGGAAAAGTGACTATGTGCCCGTGTCCAGCGAGGTGGTGATTTCCAACGATGGAACCATTGCAGAGCTGTCCATGATCATGGTGAAGGCAAAATACCAAGGTCGGAACGTGCTGTTGTGCGGGTTTGCCGATATCACGGCTCACAAGCAGGTCCAAAGAAGCCTGGAGGATGCAAAGAAGGCTGCGGAAGAGGCAAACCATGAAAAATCATCTTTTCTCGCCGTAATGAGCCACGAGATACGCACTCCACTCAATGCGATACTGGGGAACCTGGAAATACTGGGAAGAAGCATTCTGTCCATGGAGCAGAAAACACGGCTGGACATCATTTCGAATTCCTCACATTCTCTTTTGTCTCTGTTGAATGATGTCCTCGATTTCTCGAAGGTCGAGTCTGGTCAGATGAGTGTCGAGATGGCCGGATTCGATCTCAAGTCTGTGATCAGGCAGGTGGCATCCATCTATAAACCCTTGGTGACAGAGGCAAAAATTGAATTTTCCCTGACCATCGATGATTCGCTGAAGTCTGGATATCTTGGCGATGCTGAGCGCATCAAGCAAATACTCAACAATCTTCTCAGCAATGCCTTGAAGTTCACCAAGAGTGGAAAAATAGAGGTATATGCATCCGACAGATCCGGCGAGCTGAATATCAAGGTATCCGATACTGGAATAGGTATTCATCATTCGCAGCATGCGTTCATCTTCGATGCGTTCAAGCAGGCCGGCTCGGAAATCGCCACGAAGTTTGGAGGAACCGGACTTGGGCTGACGCTGTGCCAGCGGATGGCCCACCTCATGGGAGGGGAGATCCGGTTTTCAAGTGTCCTTGGAAAAGGCAGCATTTTCGAGCTGGTGCTGCCCGCATACCATGCGCAGCCCGCATCATCCGCTGTCGCTTGGGAGGATGGCGATGTCCTGCTTTCGGAGGACGAACGAGAGGATTTCTCGGCAAGGATTCTGGTGGTGGATGACCACCCTGTTAACAGAATGCTGTTGCTGGATCAGCTGAGGATCATTGGGTATGAGGCCGATTCTGCAGAAGGAGGGGAATCTGCCTTGAGCATGCTGGCACAGCTGGCCTATGACCTGGTTCTAACCGACCTGCAGATGCCCGGCATGAACGGTTATGTGCTTGCACAGCACATCCGTAAGGATTACCCCGGGATTAGAGTGGGGGCAATAACGGCAAACGCAGGCAAGCATGAAAGGGATAAATGTGCCAAATTCGGCATATCTGACATCATCGTCAAACCAGCCTCCCTGAAAAGCATCAAGGAATTCATTGATAGAAATATCGGCAAGTCCGGGGTTTGCCAAGTGGATGCATTGCCGGCAAGAACAAGCAAGATTTCTGGCTACCGTGACATTCTTGTCTCAACAACACAAGCATCCTTGATCTCCTTGAAGAAATCCTTGGAAAAAAGAGATCTCGTGGCTGTGCATAGGGAAATTCATGCCATGAAGGGGGCATTTGCAGTGGCAGGGTTCAATGACATAGTCCAGGCGCTTGATAGGATTTCTTCTTTTGTCAATGCGCGAGATTTTCGAGCGGTCGATGGGGAGCTTGTGAATTTCATGGACGTTCTGAAAGATTTGTGAGAAAGGTTGAAAGCCGGCTGGTGTCAGGTTATTCATATTTACGCACCATGGACTATAAAAAATACCTGAAAATATCCGTATTGTTGGCGGACGATCATCCTGGGATAATATCAGGTGTCAGGCATGAATTGTCTGGTGAGTCAGAAATTGCATTGAATGGGAGTGTTTCAAATTCAACCGATCTGATTCAAAAGCTGGAAGAGGGAGGTTTTGATGTGCTTGTATCCGATTACTCCATGCCGACCGGGCAATATGGAGATGGACTGCATCTATTCGGTTATATATCGAGAAGATTCCCAAAATTGGGTCTGGTGGTCCTGACCATGCTGGATAACTCGGCAATACTCCAGGCTCTGGGTCGTGTCTCGAACATCAGTATTGTCAGCAAGGCCGATCCGGTGCTGCATCTTGTTCCCGCGATCCACGCGGCATTCACTGGCGGAGTTTATTTTTCGCCAGCCATCGCCGAGCGGCTGGAAAGAGGTGGTGCAGGCGGGTTGGGCGGAGTGCAGGGGGAGAGAAGAGTGCCTGCCGAGCTGAGCCCCAAGGAGTCCGAGGTAGTCCGGTTGTACGCTGCTGGCCTGCGCATTGATGAAATTGCAGCCAAGCTCAACAGGAGCAAGAAGACCATCAGCACGCAAAAAGTCAAGGCCATGCAAAAGCTCGGCATAGAGCGAGACATAGACCTTATGAAATATGCCTTGGAATGTGGGTGGGTGACATCATCGAGATCTCAATGATGCATGTTCATTCCGCCTTCAGTGCCTGTATGTCCTGGATGACTGCTTCAAGCTGGAGCTCCAGCAGCGAGAGCGAATGTCTGTGATATGCCAGCCCATCATGGCCCATGCGGCTTTCCAGGTCGGCACACCGTATTGACAACTCGACCAGATCAAAGAATCTCAGTGAGCCAGACAGGTTGTGAAGCTCTCTTTGCACATCTTTGCAGTTTGGGCTGGATTTGATGGTTGCCAGAGAAGAGCGCGCAGATTCCAGGAAGGCATTTCTGATGGGTGGCGCAATTTTCTCGAAATGGACGACTTCGTCAGTCGGCAGGAGGCTGTCGGGGTTGGGATGCGTTGAATGGATCGCCATCGTCAGCGCATCAAGAATCCCCTGCGGTGAATGCCAGGATACCGCGATGATGCGGGCATTGATCACTCTGGGCTGCATGGGATGGCTGGCTTCACATTCGATGATGCGTGCCGCTCCTGCCACCAGGCGGTTTTCGTCCTTGGGATTCCATGAGGTCTTCGGCCCGCATAGCACGACAACGTGGAACTTCTGTAGCCGATCCTGGCGAATCGCGGTGGGATGGCGGCATGCCGTGGTCACCAGACCCCACTCCTTGAGCAAAGGGAGCAGATGGGCGTGCTGGTCGTCGCATGACGAGATGAACAGAATCTGCTGTCCTGAAAATGGCAGATGGGGCCGCAAGAGTGCATCTGCGACAGGTGTCGTTCCAAAGGCGGTCGGTAGCTTGTCAGGACGGCGTGCGGTGGGGGCACTGTCCGGGGCGGAGATCTGTTTTGTCATGGAAGGCCGAACGTCGGGGGCCGGTCTCTACAGCGAGAAATTTTAAGATGCAGATCAGGCCGACTGATTGAACCACGGCATCCATCCACAGTGCATGTCTAAGGGCATGTGCGCGTGCTTGCCGCGATTGCACGGGGCCAGGCCTGGGCAATGCCGCCCTGCAGAAGTGCAGGCATGCCAATTCAGATGCACGCTCCAGGTGGGGGCAGAATGAAAAAAGCCTGCAAGTGACTGCAGGCTGTTTTCATGGAGGCGTTTATCCAGGGCTTCAGATGGCGAACTGGGCGCGATCCTTGTCCTTGATCCAGGCGGGCGGCTTGCCGCGTCCGGTCCAGGTGTCACCTGTCTCTGGATTGCGGAACTTGGGAGCCACGGTGGAGGAGGCGCGGCGTGCCGTGAAAATGTCGTCGGCTGTCAGGCCGTAATCCTGAACCAGACCGCGAATCTTGGCGATCACATCACTGACTTCTTGCTTGCGTGCTGTCTGGATCTGGGCCTCAAGTGCTTCGCGCTGCGCCAGAAGTTCTTTGTATGTGTTGCTCACGGTAGTTTGCCTTTCATGGATTGAAGCGCGAATATTAACTGTTTTTTAAGAACCGGTTTGCATGCTTTCGATTATTTCCCCCTATGACCACCATTGCCCGTCCCGAATGCGTTCAAACTGTCAGGTAAACCTTGGGTAAAGAGCCGTTGCGCAGTATGGCGCTGTATGTTCTGCGGGTTTTCAAAATCCTGTGCACCCTCGCTTTCGGGCTGGGCGGAACTGGATAAGCCGTGACTCCGGGTTCATGGCCGGCGGTGCTGGGATTGAGTGATGCAAGGGCCGCGCTTTACCCAAACTCCGGTGCGGATTCGGAATCCTTCAAGTCCAGTCTGTACGCTGCTTGCCAGATGAGATGCGAACAAATCAGAGGGTGTGGCCGTCCCGTCGACGTGCCTTGTGCAAGCGTCTGGATTTTTCTGTGCAATGCTGTTTATTTGTACAGTATGATGCAGTCATGAGCATCGATCAGATCGCCTTCGCACTCCCCGCAGCCCTTGCCGTCTGGCTGTCCCAATCCCGTTCCGCCGCGCTTCGGCGATGGGCCTGCCTCTTCGGCCTGGGGGGCATGCCGTATTGGATTTACAGCGCGCTGTCTGCCGGGCGCTGGGGCATGTTGGCCTTGGCCTGCGTGTTTGCGCTGGGGTGGCTTTGGGGGCTGTGGGTGCATTGGCTGACTCCCCGGCGGCGTGTGGCCATGGATTCGGGCCTTGGCACGATCCAGATCACACCGGGCACCCGCTGATGCTTGGGGTGGCAGCCAGCAGCCTTGCGTGGTGCCGATCCTGCAGACGAGCAGGTGTTTTGCAGGCGCTGCGCATGATGCATTCGTGAATTTCAAGCGTTCTCACTGGAATTTGATGCAGGTAAAAGCCGAGTGTTTTGCTGGGTTGGTGTGATTTTCGAGCCGACGCGTTGAACGCCTGGACGGGCTGCGATCTCTATGCCCGGCCGTGCATGGCTGAAAGATCCGGACGGAAATTGCTGCAGCGTGTCCTGCCCTCCTGTGCACTGCGGTGGTGCACTCCTTTTCGCTCTTGGTGCAGGCTCACTGATCAGCCTGCTGCGCTGTGCTTTAGTGGATATTTCCGATGGATGAGTTTGGTCTTGTGCATAAAAAGCCACGGAAATCTGCAGTCTGTGCGGGTGCCGGGATGGCGGCACGCTGGCAGCGGCGAGCAAGTGCGAGGCATAGAATCGTTTGCATACAACAGGCAGCCAGCCATCCGACTTGCCTCTAAAAACCACGTGAAATAGCCCACCCCGCCGGCGGTGGGCTTTCTTTTTCGGGCCCTGCTGCGGCGTGCCTGACGCCTGATTTTTCAGTGCGCACCTATGGTTTGCACCTGTTGTCAACCACAAGGTTTGCATACGATGAAATTCACTCTCAACCAACAAGAGGTCGAGATCCAGGGCGTCAGCCCGGAGACGCCGCTGCTTTATGTGCTGCGCAACGACATGCAGCTCAACGGTCCCAAGTTCGGCTGCGGCCTGGGCGAATGCGGCGCATGCGCCGTGCTGATCGACGGCAAGGTGGCCCGCTCCTGCTCCGTTCCCGTGAGCGTGGTCCAGGGCATGAAGGTCACGACGCTGGAAGGCCTGTCCCAGGACGCGACCCAGGCCGAGCACGCCCGCGTGGCGCGTGACTGGGAAGCAGCCCATCCGGCCGCCGTGCCGGGGATGCCTGCCGGCAAGCCGGCAGCCGATGCACCGGTCAAGGCTGTCTACCGACTGCACCCCGTGCAGCAGGCTTTCATTGACGAGCAGGCCGCCCAGTGCGGCTACTGCACCAACGGCATGGTCATGGCCCTGGTGGCCTTGTTCGACCACAAGCCCACGGCCACCGACGAGGAAGTCACCCAGGCCCTGTCCGGTCACCTGTGCCGCTGCGGCACGCATGTGGAAATCATGCGGGCCGCCGCCCGCGCCCGCGTGCTGATCGCCCAGGGAGGTGCAGCATGAGTGCATCCAACCCCCTTCAACTGACGCGCCGCAACCTGCTCAAGCTGGGCGGCATGGTCATGGTCAGCTCGGTGGCGGCCGCTGGCCTGGTGGCTGAAAGCACGGGTACGGCGCCTGCCGTGGCCGGCGCCTTCCCCATTCCCCCCATCGATCGGGTGAGCAGCTTCATCGCCATTGGCGCGGACGGCAGCGTCACGGCCTACCACGGCCACGTGGACCTGGGCACGGGCATCCGTACCTCGCTGGCGCAGCTGGTGGCCGATGAGCTCGATGTGGAGTTCGAGCGCATCACCATGGTGCTGGGCCACACGGGCCGCACGCCCAACCAGGGCCCGACCATTGCCAGCAACACCATCCAGGTGGATGCCATCCCCATGCGCAAGGCCGCCGCGCAGGTGCGCCAGCTGCTGCTGGGCCTGGCTGCCGAGAAGCTGCAGCAGCCCGTGTCTGCACTCACCACGTCCAAGGGCGCGGTGGTGGCCAAGGGCGGCCGGCGCATCGGCTACGGCGAACTGGCCCAGGGCCAGGACCTGAACATTGCGCTGGACAAGGAAGTGCCGCTGCGCACCGGCGGCTTCAACTACATCGGCAAGTCCGTGCAGCGCGTGGACATTCCGGCCAAGGTGCTGGGCGCGCTGGCCTATGTGCACGATGTGCGCGTGCCCGGCATGCTGCACGGCCGCGTGGTGCGCCCGCCCTATGGCGGTGCCGATGCGTCGGCGCCGCTGGGCAGCAGCCTGATTTCGGTGAACGAACAGTCCGTGGCGCATCTGCCGGGCATCGTCAAGGTGGTGGTGCGGGGCGATTTCGTGGGCATCGTGGCCGAGCGCGAAGAGCAGGCCATTGCCGCCATGCGCCAGCTGGAGGTGAAGTGGAAGGACTGGGCCGGCGTGCCCGACCTGTCGCTGAACGCCATGCACGACACCCTGGTCAAGCACGAGAAGACCGACCGCATGCTGCGCGAGGACGCGGGCATTGACGAGGCCTTCTCGGGCGCCAAGAAGGTGATCGAGGCCGACTACGTCTGGCCCTACCACCTGCATGCCTCCATCGGCCCGTCCTGCGCCGTGGCCGAGGTGTCCGCCAGCCAGATCCAGGTCTGGACCGGATCGCAGAACCCGCACGACGTGCGCAAGGACATCGCCACGCTGACCGGCATGGCGGCCGACCAGATCAATGTGACGCGCCTGGAAGCCTCGGGCTGCTACGGCCGCAATTGCGCGGACGACGTGGCATCCGACGCCGTGCTGCTGTCGCAGGCCGTGGGCCGCCCGGTGCGCGTGCAGCTGATGCGCGAGCAGGAAGCCGCCTGGGAGCCCAAGGGCACGGGCCAATTGATCCGCGTGCGCGGCGGCCTGGACGAGAACCATGCCGTGCTGGGCTATGAGCTCAAGACCTGCTACCCGTCCAACGACGCGGCTGCCCTGGCCCTGATCCTGACGGGCAAGGTGCCCAACAAGCCCAAGGTGCTGCAGATGGGCGACCGTACGGCCATCCCGCAGTACGAGTACCCCAAGATGCGCGTGGTCTCGCAGGATGCGGCGCCCATCGTGCGCGCTTCGTGGATGCGCGGCGTCTCGGCCCTGCCCAACGTCTTTGCCCATGAGTGCTGGATCGACGAATGTGCCTACCTGGCCGGTGAAGACCCGCTGGCCTACCGCCTGCGCTACCTGAAGGACCCGCGCGCCGTGGCGCTGACGCACGCTGCGCACAAGCAGGCCGGCTGGCAGGATGGCCCGGCCCACCGCAACCCCGCGCCGGCCGACCAGCGCCTGGTCAAGGGCCGCGGCTTTGCCTATGCCCGCTACTACCACAGCAAGTTCCCTGGCTACGGCGCGGCCTGGACCACCTGGATCTGCGACGTGACCGTGGACCGCGAGACCGGCGTGATCAAGGTGGACAAGGTCTTCGTGGCCCATGACTGCGGCGAGATGGTCAACCCGGCCGGCGTGCGCCACCAGGTGCACGGCAACATCATCCAGTCCACCAGCCGCGTGCTCAAGGAGTACGTGACCTTCGACAGCAAGGGCGTGACCTCGCTGGACTGGGGTGGCTACCCCATCCTGCGCTTTGACGAGCTGCCCGAGATCGACGTGCAACTGGTCGAGCGCCCCGGCGAAGACCCCATGGGCGCGGGCGAATCGGCCTCCGTGCCCAGCGCCGCCGCTGTCTCCAACGCCGTGTTCGACGCCACCGGCGTGCGCCTGCGCGAAGTGCCGTTCACCCCGGCACGCGTGCTGGCCGCACTCAAGGCAAAGGCTGCCGATGCAGCCCCGGCCGACAAGGCACAGAACTGAGAGCGGAGGACCGGAACATGCACACACTCAAGAAAATCACCCTCGGCTTGGTCGGCCTGGCCGCCGTGGCCGGCGCCGCCTTCTGGCTGGCCACGGGCCGCAGCGAAATCGCGCCCCTGCAGCAGATCCCGGTGCAGGAATTCAGCCAGCAGCAGATCGACCAGGGGCGCCGCCTGGCGCACATGGGCGACTGCGCTGTCTGCCACACGGCACCGGGCGGCCAGCGCAACGCAGGCGGCCTGGCCATGCCCAGCCCCTTCGGCACCATCTACTCGACCAACATCACGCCCGATGCCGAAACCGGCATCGGCCGCTGGTCGTACGAGGCCTTCGAGCGCGCCATGCGCCATGGTGTGGACCGCGAGGGCAACTACCTGTACCCCGCCTTCCCGTACACGGCATTCACCCGCGTGACCGATGAGGACATGAAGGCGCTGTACGCCTTCCTGATGACCGAGCCGGCTGTCTCCAACGAGGCACCCAAGACCGCGCTGAACTTCCCGTTCAACGTGCGCCGTGGCCTGGCCCTGTGGAATGCGCTGTACCTGGAGCCGGGCGAGCAGCCCGCGCCCGCCAACCAGTCGGGCGAGTGGATTCGCGGCGCCTACCTGGTCGAGGGCCTGGGCCACTGCGCGGCCTGCCACTCGCCGCGCAACCAGTTCGGCGCCGAGAAAAAGGGTGCCGACCACCTGGCCGGCGCCTTCATCGACGGCTGGGATGCGCCCGCGCTCAACGACAAGGCCGTGGCTCCGCTGCCCTGGACGCGAGAAGACCTGGTCCGCTACATGCAGACCGGCTTCTCGGAGCGCCACGGCGTGGCCGCCGGCCCCATGGCGCCCGTGATCGAAGGCCTGTCCCACCAGTCGGCCGAGGACATCAACGCCATGGCCACCTACCTGATGTCGTACCGCAAGCCTGTGGCCGATGCCGCTGGCACGGGTGACGCCGAGGCGCTGGTGAAGGAAAAGACCGAGGTTGCCAAGCTGCCGGTCGACGCCCAGGGCTATCGCCTGTACCAGGGCGCCTGCATGGCCTGCCACCGTGCCGATCCCAGCGGCGTGCTGGCCGGCAGCAGCTTCGGGGTGCGTCCCCAGCTGTCGCTGAACACCAACCTGTACAGCGACTCGCCGACCAACGCCATCCATGTGGTGCTCAACGGCATCACGCAACCGGCGCGCCCGCAGCTGGGCACCATGCCCGCCTTCCGCCACAACCTCAGCGACGATCAGATCGCCACGCTGCTCAACACCATGCGCAGCCAGTACGGCCTGCAGCCATGGCCCGGCCTGAGCGACAAGGTCAAGGCCCTGCGCGAGGAAACACGCCCCGGCAAGGTGGCGGCGCACTGAGCTTGCGCCGCGTCATCTGCGCAGCCTGTGTGCTGCGCTAGGATGGCAAGGGACCGCTGTTCCCACAGCGGTCCCTTTTTTTATGGTGACCCGCAAGATGACAAGCCCCATGCCCGACCCCATGCCTGAGCCCATGCCCAATTTCCCCCTGCTGACCGACGCCAACCGCCAATGGCTGGATGCATGTGCCCAGGCCCTGGATGCCGGCAACGGCGAGGCCACGGCCGCCGTCGTGCCCTATCTGGCCGAAGCCGGGCTGCTGGGCCACGGCTTGGCGGATGCCTTGGGCGGGCAGGGCGGCAGCGCCGGCGATGCCATCGAGGCGATTGCCCAGGTGGCCACGCACTCCATGTCCGCCGCCTTTGCCTTCTGGGGCCAGCGCGTGCTGATCGAGATGCTGGCGAACACCGGCAATGCGGCCCTGCGCGAGCGCTGGCTGCCCGCGCTGCTGGCTGGCGAGGCGGCCGGTGCCTCGGGGCTGTCCAACATCATGAAATTCCTCAGCGGGCTGGAGGCACTCAACATCCGCGCCACGGCCCGGGAAGGCGGCGGCTGGCTGCTCAACGGCAGCGTGCCCTGGTGCACCAACCTGCGCGGGCCGCGCTTTCTGGCCGCCATTGCCGTGGCGCGTGACGACGGCGCGCCGCCCATGATCGTGGCCCTGCCGTCCGGCCGGCCGGGCCTGGAGCGCTCGCCGGATCTGGAGTTGATCGCCCTGCGCGGCACCAACACCGCCGCCTTGCAACTCAAGGACGTGGCCATCACCGAAGACGATCTGCTGGCCGAGCGCGCCGGCGGATTCCTGCCGCGTGTGCGGCCGGCCTTCCTGGGCATGCAATGCGGCCTGTCCATCGGGCTGGCGCGCGCGGCCTGTGCGCAGGCCGCCTCGCGCATGGGGCAGGGCGGGCATGTGCTGCAGCAGCCGCTGGACGATACCCGCAGCCATCTGGAGCAGGCGGTGGCCGCACTCAAGGCCGGTGTAGAGGCCGGCGATTTCGTGGAGGCGCCCGAGCGGCTTTTCGCGCTGCGCCTGGCCCTGCACGACTGCGTGCAGCAGGCCATGCAGCTGGAGCTGCAGACGGCCGGTGGCCGTGCCTACAGCCTGGATGCGGACGATGGCTTTGCCCGCCGCTGGCGTGAATCGGCCTTCATCCCCATCGTCACGCCCAGCGTGATCCAGTTGCGCGCCGAGCTGCAAAAACTGCAAAAGCTCGGCGCCTGAGGCTCAGCCCGCCTTGACAGCGGGCTGCAGCGCCGGCTCCAGCGCCGTGTCCAGCAGCAGCAAGGCGGTTTGCACTGCAGCCAGCAGCCGTTCGCGCGGCACGCCATCGCGGGCCTGCACGGAGATGCCGTGCAGTTGCGTGGCATAGAAATCCCCCAGCGCCTGCACATCGGTGCCTGCGCGTAACTCGCCTTCATCCAGCGCGCGCTGAAGGCGGTCGATCAGGGACTGCGTGCGCTGGCGGCGGTGTTCGGCCAGCCAGGCGGCGACTGCCTCGTTTTCCTCGGCGCAATTGGTGGCGGCGGTGACCACCATGCAGCCCAGCGGATGGGCATCGTCCGTATAGGTGGCCACGGCATCGCGCAGCACGCGGGCCAGGGCGTCGCGCACGCGCGGCTCCTGGGCCATGGCGCGGTCGGCAAAGCCGCCATCACCGGCCTCGTAGCGCTGCACGGCCTCGCGGAACAGGTCCTGCTTGCTGCCGAAGGCCGCATAGATGCGCGCTGACGCAATGCCCAGCGCCTGCACCAGGTCAGCCATGGACGTGCCCTCGTAGCCGCGCCGCCAGAACGCCAGCATGGCGCGCTCCAGCGCCTGGTCTCGGTCAAATTCCCTGGGTCTTCCGGCCATCTTCCTCATCCTTCTCAACAGTCAGGGCGGCATCTTAGCGGCGCCGTGATGCTGTCTTGCATCGGCTTCGCAAAAGCAGCCGCATTGGCGTGATACTATTCTTTGTCAATCAACAAACAATAGCTCAACGCAAGGAAATCACATGCAGACCATCAAGGGCCCCAGCCTTCATCTGGCGCAATTCGCCGACAACAAGGCACCGTTCAATTCCCTGGAAGACATCGCACGCTGGGCAGCCGGCGTGGGCTTCAAGGGCCTGCAGATTCCCGCCTGGGACCAGCGCCTGTTCGACGTGGCCACGGCCGCCAGCAGCCAGACCTATTGCGACGATGTCAACGGCATGCTGGCCTCGCACGGCCTGGTGGCCAGCGAGCTGACCACGCACATCTTTGGCCAGCTCGTGGCCGTGCACCCGGCCTACGACGCCATGTGCGACAGCTTTGCGCCCGAGGCGCTGCGCGGCAATCCGGCCGCACGCACGGCCTGGGCGCTGGAGCAGCTCAAGCTGTCGGCCGTCGCATCGCGCCGCATGGGGCTGAGCGACATGGGCACGTTCTCGGGCTCGTTCGTCTGGCCCTATCTGTTCCCGTTCCCGCAGCGCCCGGCCGGCCTGATCGAAACCGCCTTCGAGGAGCTGGCGCGCCGCTGGCGCCCCATCCTCGACGCCTGCGACGAGCAGGGCGTGAACCTGTGCTACGAAATCCACCCCAGCGAAGACCTGCACGACGGCACCAGCTTCGAGCGCTTCCATGAACTGGTGGGTCAGCACGCGCGCTGCAAGATCCTGTTCGATCCCAGCCATTTCGTGCTGCAGCAGCTCAACTACCTCGACTACATCGACATCTACCGCGAGCACATCCGCATGTTCCATGTGAAGGATGCGGAGTTCCTGCCCAGCGGGCGCCAGGGCATCTACGGCGGCTATTCCTCGTGGCTGGAGCGGGCAGGGCGCTTCCGTTCGCTGGGCGACGGGCAGGTGGACTTCAAGGCCATCTTCTCCAAGTTCGCCCAGTACGACTACCAGGGCTGGGCCTCGCTGGAATGGGAGTGCTGCCTCAAGGACCAGGAAGACGGTGCGCGCGAGGGCGTGGACTTCATCAACCGCCACATCATCCGCGTGACCGACAAGATCTTTGACGACTTCGCCGGCGCCCCCGTGGACCAGCGCCAGATCAACGCCATGCTCGGCATCGCCTGAGCACGCCCGCAGCCAAAGAACCTCAAAAAGAATCCAACAATGAACGCTTTCACATCGAACGCCCTGCGCAAGCAGGAAGACCAGGCCTGCGAGTTCTCGCACGACTACGTGCGCATCGACGGCCGCCGCATCCACTGCATCACGGCCGGGCAGGGCGCGCCCGTGCTGCTGATCCCGGGCTGGCCCCAGACCTGGTATGCCTGGCGCCACGTCATGCAGGCACTGGCGGCGCAGGGCTTCCAGGCCATTGCCGTCGATCCGCCGGGCACGGGCTTTTCGGACCGGCCCGACACCGGCTACGACACGGGCTCCATTGCGCTGACCCTGCACCGCACCATGCTGGCGCTGGGCCATGAGCGCTACCAGGTCGCCGGCCACGACGTGGGCATGTGGGTGGCCTATGCACTGGCCAGCGACCAGCCGCAGGCCGTGCAGTCCCTGGCGCTGACCGAGGCCGTGATCCCTGGCCTGGCGCCCGAGCCCAGCATCTTTGCGCCGCCCGAGCAGAACATTTTCCTGTGGCACTTCATGTTCAACCAGCTGGCCGATCTGCCCGAGACCCTGATCGCGGGGCGCGAGCGTGCCTACCTGGAATTCATGTTCAACCGCTGGTCGCTGCGGCGCGACCGCGTGGCCGTGGACGTCTATGTCGATGCCTATGCGGCGCCCGGTGGCCTGCGCGGCGGCTTTGCCTACTACCGCGCCATTCCCGAAACCATCCGCCAGAACCGCGAGCGTGCGCTGCGCCCGCTGGCCATGCCCGTGCTGGCCATTGGCGCCGAGCACGCCACGGCCGATGCGCCGCTGGCCACGCTGCGCGGCCATGCCGATGACCTGTCGGGCGTGATCGTGCCGGGCTGCGGCCACTTCATCATGGAGGAAGCCGCCGAGCCCTTCATCGCCGAACTGCTGCCCTTCCTGCAAAGGACGCTGTGACCATGGGCCTGGACGCTGACATTGCGCGCTATCTCGCCGAGCTGGCGCAGGCAACCCAGGCCGTGGCCCCGCCCACGCAGCCCACGCTGGCGGCGCTGCGCGAGGCCACCGACGCCGGGCTGCGCGCCCTGCACGGCCCGGCCGAGGCCATGGCCCGCACCGAAGACTTCACGCTGCCCGCGCGCGACGGTGCGCCGCTGCGCGTGCGCATCTACCGGCCGCTGGCCTCGGACACACCCACGCCCCAGCCCGCCCTGGTCTTCGCCCACGGCGGCGGCTGGTGCCTGGGTTCGCTGGAGGTCTACGACAACCCCTGCCGCGCGCTGGCCATGGCAACGGGCGCCGTCGTGGTCTCGGTGGACTACCGGCTGGCGCCCGAGCACCGCTTTCCCGTGCCGTTGCATGACTTCTGCGATGCCATTGCCTGGACCTTTGAACAGGCCGATGCGCTGGGCCTGGACAACAGGCGCATCGGCGTGGCCGGAGACAGCGCGGGCGGCAACCTCGCGGCCGCTGCCTGCCTGCTGGCGCGGCAGCAAGAAGGCTGGGGAGCGGCGGGCGCACCGGCCATCGCCCACCAGCTGCTGCTGTACCCGGCACTGGACGCGGCCATGGATTCGCCGTCGTTCCAGCAGTTCGGCGAGGGCCATTACCTCACGCGTGCGGCCATGGAGTACTGCTATGGCGCGTACCTGGGCGATGCGGCACCGGGGCGGCACGAACTTGTCTCTCCGCTGCGCGCCGAACACCTGGCAGGCCTGCCCCAAGCCACGGTGATCAGCTGCGAATACGACCCGCTGCGCGACGAGGCCGAAGCCTATGCGCAGCGGCTGGCCCAGGCCGGTGTGGCGGTGCAGGCCGTGCGCCTGCCCGGCATGGTGCACGCCTGCATGCACATGCTGGGGCTGGCGCCGGCATCACGCCGCCTGTTTGACGAAGCAGGTGCCGCCGTGCGCCAGGCTTTCGGCACGGCCATCGGCTGAGGATTGCTGGCTGCAGGTCAGGTCAGGCCTGCGCCAGGAACACGGCCACCAGCGCATTCGCATGGCCGTGCCCCATCTGGTGCTGGGCCTTGAGCCAGCCCACCAGTTCCATGTGCTTGCGGGTGTCCTGCTGTTGCAGCAGGTCCATCCAGTGCGCAATCGGCTGGCCGTAGGTCTTCTCGATGGAAGGGAAATACGAGGCCGGTCCCTTGACCTTGCTTGTCTCCGTCATGGCGCTTGTCCTTTTTCTGTGATGCGGGTGGCAGATTGTGCCGCTGGCGCTGTCCGGGCCGGCAGGCAGGGTCAGGTCAGGAACAGCACATCCTTGTGCTGCGGGGCAGGGGGCAGCACCTCGCCGGTCAGCTCGCGCAGCGTGGCCTCGATCATCTGCGACATGGCGTCCAGCGCCAGGTCATTGGGTGCCGTGCCGAAGGGCTCCTCCAGCTCGGCGCCCAGCGCCTCCAGCGCGAAGAAGGTGTAGGCGATGAAGGCCACGATCACCGGCGTCATGAAGCCGATGGAATCCACCAGGCCGAAGGGCAGCAGCAGGCAGTACAGGTAGATGGTGCGGTGGATGATCACTGCGTAGGTGAAGGGGATGGGCGTGCCCGCAATGCGCTCGCAGCCGCCCAGTGCCTCGCCCAGCTTGCACAGCGGCGCCTCCATGGCGGGCACCAGCACCGGCTGCAGGCTGCCGTCTTGGCGGCGCGCCTGCAGCCATTCGCCGGCCATGAGCAGCAGCACGGCAGGCTTGAAGCGCGCCGTGGCCAGGCGCTCGCAGTCGGCGGCGGGCAGCAGGCGGCGCATCTCGGCCGCGGCATCGGTGCCGCGCAACTGGTGGCGCAGCGCATGCACGAAGGCCGCCAGCACCATGGCCAGGGCCGGGGCGTGCTGCGGTGCATCGGTCAAGGTCCGGGCCTGGCGCACCAGGGAGCGCGTCTCGTTGAGCAGGGTGCCCCACAGCGTGCGCGCCTCCCAATAGCGCGCATAGCTGGTGCTGTTGCGAAAGCCCAGGAAGATGGCCAGCGTCAGCCCGATCAGCGAAAACGGCACGAAGTTCAGCGGCACCTTCCAGGCGAACAGCTGGCCGTGCAGGGCCGTGACCAGCACGGCGAACAGGGTGGCGGCAATCAGCTGGGGCAGGATGTCGGGCAGCACCGAGCCGCGCAGCACGAAGAGCATGCGCAGCCAGTGGGGGCGGGGCCGGATGATCATGAAAGCTTGTTCCGTGATGGAAAAGAGGGCGCAGCAGCCCCGCAACTCTAACCGCCCCGCGCAGTCAGTGCGCCACCTGTGCGCCACCCTGCACGCGCTGGCTGCGGCTTCAAAGATCGCTGCCGTGGCTGCCGTGGCTGTCGTGGTTGCCGTCTGGCTGGAGAAGGGCCTGTGCCGTGACCGCTGCTGCCTGCTCCGCCTGCCATGCCCTGCGCATGGAAGAGGGCGCCACCGTTGCGCGCGGGGATGGCTGGCTGGTGATGGAGCCCAGGCTGATGAAGCCGGCCAGATGCTCGCCCTCGCGCAAACCCAGCGCTGAATGCAGGGCCGGGTCAAAACAGCGCTCGCCACTGAGCACGATGGCACCAAAGCCCAAATGGTGGGCGGCATTGAGGAGGTTACCCAGCGCAGCCCCTGCGGCCAGCCATTGCTCGCGCACGGGAACGCGCGAGCGCAGCTATACAGCGAAATGCGTGCGCAGAATGCTTGCCGAACCTCGCCAGGCGTCAGGCCTTGGTCAGCTCCTGAGGTGCCTGGCCCAGCGTCGCAATCAACTGCCCATACATGGCATCCACGGCCGCCGAGCCCTGCGAGGCCTTGCTGCGCAGGGCCGACACTTCCATGGACACCAGCGGCGGCAGCTCGAAGCCGGCCGGCAGGTTCTGCAGCACCTGCAGGTGCGGGGGCACGCTGCAGCGCGTGAACACCGCCACGGCCAGGCCGCTTTCCACGGCTGCCAGCTGGCCGGCAAGGCTGGAGCTGTGATAGACCACGCGGTGCGCGCGCCGCTGGGCCGCCAGGCTGGACAGCGCGGCCGTGCGCGCCAGGCTGGCGGCCTCGTAGACGGCAATCGGCAGGGGATTCTTCCTCCACACCTCGTGCTGCGGCGCGCCCACCCAGACCAGGGGCTCGTGGAACAGCAGGCGCCCGCGCTGGGGCCTGTCGCGTGAGACCAGGGCCAGGTCCAGCGTGCCGCGCACCACCTGCGGGATGAGTGCGGTGGACTGCTCGCAGGTCAGCTCGATCTCCACGCCCTGGTAGCGGCCCGCGAAGCTGCGCAGCACGGGCGTCAGATAGGTGGATGCGTAGTCGTCCGGCACGCCCAGCCGCACGCGCCCGGACAGGTCGGGGCCGAACAGGGCCGCCTGCGCCTGGGCTTGCAGCTCCAGCATGCGCCGCGCATAGCCCAGCAGCTCCGCGCCGGCGGGCGTGAGCTGCAGATGGCGCGGGCCGCGCAGCAGCACGGGCCGGCCCAGGGTGGTCTCCAGCTTCTTGATCTGCATGCTCACGGCGGCCTGTGATCGGTGCAGCAGCGGCGCGGCAGCCGAGAGCGAGCCCGCATCCACCACGGCCACCAGGGCGCGCAGCCAGTCGATCTGCAGGTCGGGGTGGTTCACGGCACGCTCCATTGATTCGAATATCGAATACTAAACCTGCAAACTATTTGCTTTACGAGAATTTCCTGCCACGAGACGATCGTGGCCATGCAAGACAGAACCCATTCGTTACAGGCCGCATCCGTAGCCTCCACCGCGCCCGCTCCCGCTCCCGCGCCCGCACAAGCCGCTCCCACAGCGCAGGAGACACGCGGCCAGTGGCTGATGATCGCGGGCGGCGTGCTGCTGGGCACCGTGGGCGTGTTCGTGCAGGAGGCCGGACAGCATCCGCTGGTCACTGTGCTGTTTCGCTGCGCCTTCGGTGCCCTGGCGCTGCTGGCCTGGGGGCTGGCCACGGGCCGCATGGGCGAGTTGCGCGTGCGCGGCAGGAGCTGGCCGGTGGTGGCGGCCACCGGCGTCCTCATGGTGCTGAACTGGGCGCTGTTCTTTGCCGCCATACCGCGCACCTCCATTGGCGTGGCCACCATCGTGTTCCACATCCAGCCGGTGTGGATCATGCTGTTCGGCACCCTGGTGCTGCGCGAGGCCGTGGCGCCACGGCAGGCGGTGGCCATGCTGGCGGCGTTGCTGGGACTGGTGTTGACCACGGGGCTGCTGGGTGGCGATTCGGCGGCCTGGGGACCGGACCATGTGTCCGGACTGCTCATGTGCCTGGCCGGCTCGCTGTGCTATGCAGCCGTGACCATCCTGGCCAAGACCGAGAAAGTGGTCACGCCGTTTGCGCTGGCCTGGTGGCAATGCGCGGTCGGCACCGTGCTGCTGCTGTGGGTGCCGCTGGTTCATGGCTGGCCGCAGGCGCCGTCATCCTGGGCGTGGCTGGCCGGGCTGGGCGTGCTGCACACCGGCCTGGCCTACGCCATCCTTTTTGCGGGCATGGCGCGCCTCACGCTGGGCCGCATCGCCGTGCTGCAGTACGTCTATCCGTTGACGGCCATCGTGCTGGACTGGGCCGTCTACGGGCGTGCGCTGGACGCCGTGCAACTGGCCGGTGTGGGCCTGATGGCCGGGGCGCTGCTGGTGGTCAAGGCCCGACAGCTGCGATGAGCCGTGCGGGCGATGAGCCGTGCGGGCCTTGTGCGCAGGGCCTACTCCTTGCCCAGCGCCTTGTACTGTTCGTACAGCTCGTCGGCCAGCCGGCGCAGGGCGCGGCCTATGGCGGCGTACTCGTACTCGTTGAGGTTGGCCAGCGAGGCGCGGCCCGAGGGGCGGTCGGAGCCGAAGCCCCGGCCCGGCAGCAGCACGATGCCGGTCTCATCGGCCACGCGGAACAGCATGTCGCCCGTGGACGACTGCTGCACCGCCCATTGCGAGAAGGCCTCGCCGTAGAGCCGGCAAGTGACGTTCTGCAGGTCGATCAGCGTGTAGTAGTTGACCGAGTTGGGGTTCTCCAGCGGGGGCATGCCCAGCTCGCGGTACAGCGTGGCCTCGCGGCGGCGGATCAGCTGCTTGAGGGCCTGCTTGTAGGCGTCCGCTTCATCCATGAGCGCAAACAGCGAGAACAGCACCATCTGCACCTGCTGCGGCGTGGACAGGCCGGCCGTGTGGTTCAGCGCCACCACGCGGCTGTCGGCCACCAGGCGGTCGATGAACTTGAGCGAGCGCACATCGGGCAGCAGCGAGCGGTAGCGGTGGTCCAGCGCCTTCTTGGCGGACTCGGGCAACTGCGCCAGTGCATGGTCGAACACGTTGTCCTTGTGCGCCGCGATCACGCCCAGGCGCCAGCCCGTGGCCCCGAAATACTTGGAGAACGAATACACCAGCAGCGTGTTCCGGGGGCAGACCGAGAACAGGGACTGGAATTCATCGGCAAAGGTGCCGTAGACATCGTCGGTGAGGATCAGCAGGTCGGGCCGCTGCTCGGCCACGATGGCGCGCACGCGGTCCAGGCTGCGCTGGTCCATCTTCACGGACGGCGGGTTGCTGGGGTTCACGCAGAAGAAGATCTTGACGTCCGGGTCCTTGAGCTTGTCCAGCTCGGCGTCGGAGTACTGCCAGCCGTTGTCGGGGTCGGCGTGGATGGGCACTTCCTTGAGGTCGTACTGGGCCAGTTCGGGAATCTCGATATACGGCGTGAACACCGGCATGCCGATGGCCACCTTGTCGCCGGCCTTGAGCAGGCCGCTGATGCGCAGGCTCTCGAAGATATAGGCCATGGCCGCCGTGCCGCCCTCGACCGCGAACAGGTCCACCGACTCGGGCGGCACGGCGCCGCCTGCCATCTCGCGCACGATGTACTGGCGCACGATCTGCTCGCTCACGGTGAGCATGCGCGGCGGCACGGGGTAGTTGCAGCCCAGGATGCCGTCCACCATCTCGTGCAGGAAGGCGGCGGGGTCCAGCCCCAGCTGGTCGCGCACATAGCTGAGCGACTTGCCCAGGAACTTGACGCCCTCCTGGTCGCGGTGCTCGGCGATGAAGCGCTCGAAGCGGCCCTCGATGCCGTCGAGCTTGGCCAGCCCGCCCACGCCCACCGTCATGTAGGAATACGACAGCTCCGACTCCGCCGCCGCGAACAGCCCCAGCCGGAAGAAGGCCCGGCGCGGCGTGGTCGCCAGGAAGTTGGGATTGCCGCGCCCCGCATTGAGCATGAGGCGGTTGGCCTTGCCCGAGGCCACCTTGATCAGTTCGTCCTTGAGTTCGAACGGGCTCAAATTCGCCAGACTCCGATAATCCTTGCTCATTGCGCAGCTCCTTGTGATGGTCCTTGGTGGTCCTTGGGGATCGGTCAGGGGTGATCAGGGGTGATCAGGCAAAGGCGATGACCAGCGGGCCCAGCAATGTGAGGAACACATTGGCCAGCGCATAGGTGATCGCGAACGGTGCCGTGGGAATCGAGTTGCCGGCCTTGTCCAGAATCTCGCCAAACGCCGGGTTGGCGCTGCGCGCCCCCGACAGCGAGCCCGCGAACACGGCCACGTTGTCATAGCGCAGCACGTACTTGCCGAACAGCATGGCGATCAGCAGCGGCACGATGGTCACCACCACGCCCAGCAGGAACAGCGTCAGGCCCTGCTGCATCACCGTGGTCACGGCCTGCTGGCCCGACTGCAGGCCCACCATGGCCACGAAGCCGGCCAGGCCCAGGTCGCGCAGCAGCGTGGAAGCGGCCGTGGGCATGTTGCCGAAAGTGTGCTTGCGGCTGCGCCACCAGCCGAACAGCAGGCCCGCCAGCAGGGCGCCGCCGCCGCTGCCCAGCGTGATGGGAATGGAGCCCAGGCGCAGCACCAGCAGCCCGATCAGCAGGCCCACCGTGATGCCCAGGCCATGGAAGACAAAGTCCGTCTTGTCGCTGGGCACGATGATGGGGCCCACCGACTGCGCAGCCTTTTGCACATCCTGCGGCGTGCCGAACAGCGTCACCACATCGCCCGGCATGACCATGGTGGCCGGCGCAATCGGCACCGGCGTGCCCGCGCGCATCAGCGCCACTGCGTACACGCCGTGCTTGAACTCCTGCGACAGGCTGTCCAGGATGTCCTTCACGCTGCGGTTCAGGTACTGGTTGTTGGAGATGGCCACGTCGCGCCGCACCATCACCACGTCCATGCCTTCGGCGCCCTGCAGCTCCTCGCCCACCGAGGCGCCCAGCGCCACCACGGCCGCACGCCGGCCCACCAGCAAGATGATGTCGCCGGCCTCCAGCGCCAGGCTGCCGTCCACGCCCACCATCGCGTTCCTGCGCTGTATGCGCTCCACCGTCACCGTGCCGCCGTTGGCGGTGGCGCTGGCCTCCAGCTCCGCCACGGTGCGGCCCGCCTGTCCCACGCGGAAAATGCGGCCCACCAGATCCGGCACGGCCGGTGACTCGCCGGTTCCGTACACGCGCACGCCCTTGAGCAGCTCCTGCTCGGCCTGGATCGCGTCCTCGCGGATCTTGCGGCCCGTCAGCCACTGCAGCACGTTCACGCACATGATGATGGCGCCGAAGGAGCCGAAGATATAGGTCACCGCATAGCCGATGGCCACATTGGCCTGCATGCGCTGCACCTCGTCGGGCGCCAGCCCCAGCTTCTCGATGGCCGAGCCCGCCGTGCCGATGATGGCCGACTGCGTCAGCCCGCCCGCCGCCAGCCCCGCCGCCAGCCCCTTGTCCAGATGGAACACCCGGGCAATCACCACCACCGTGACCAGCCCCGACACGGCCACCACCAGGGCCATCAGGATCTCCTTGACCGACTGCCGCCCCAGTGAACGGAAGAACTGCGGCCCGCTCTCGAAACCCACGGCATAGATGAACAGCGCGAACAGCACCGCCTTGATGCCCGAATCGATGGTCACCCCCACCTGGCTGATCAGCACCGCCGCCAGCAGCGACCCCGCCACGCCCCCCAGCTGGAACGACCCGAACCTGAACTTGCCCACCCAGTAACCGAGCGCCAAGGCAGCGAACAGCGCGATTTCCGGAGCCTGATGAAAGATGCTTCTGAGAAAGTCCACAGCCACCTCTGCTTCTGGGTTGAGGTCCACGGCGGTGCAAGGCAACGGAAGCGGCTGCCTCAGGAGGGCAGGGGGCATTGCGTGCGCGTGGACTGGGAAACGGCGAGTCGCTATTGGAAATAGCTATCGAAAATACTTCTGCACAAATGATTGTGACCAAGAAATATTCAATCGAATATGGCTATTTCATTGGCTTCTTTGGGTCAATCCTTGTTGAGAACAGAGCCACTATTCACGACAAAGACCAACGGCAATGTAGGACTGCGCCGTCAGCAAAAGCGGATACATATACAAGCCTGCCTTGCTTGCAGGCCCAGGATTCCAGTTTTTGGATGAAATCTATTGCCCGCCAGCTGAATTCATCAATTACGCATCTCGCGACCAGATGAGGTGGAGCTCTCCATCCACAAAACCGGCGCTCACCGCTTGCGACTGGCGCAGCCGAAGGGCTCCTGCCGCTTCCGAGGCCACGTAGGAGCCAAGCAGCTTCCTGGCAGCAGCAAGTCCCTTCTCCCACTCGCTTCCCACGACTTCATGCGGCAACTCGAAGTGAGGATCGTCGGACATGAATATGTCATCGCACGCCCAGTCCGGGTCCTGCGGGTCGTAGGTCGGGCAGCCCACAATCTGGAGTTCGTGCGATGTGGGCGAGTCATACAGATTGAAGTGGAATGCTGCGATTCCTTCTGGCAGATCGCCGGACAGTGTTTCGTCGACCCATTGGGAAAATTGCTTTTCAATTGCTTTCATGGTTTCAATATTCTGATGCAATGTGGACCAAAAAATCTTTCCATCATATAGGGAAGTCTGAAAGAAAGAATTGATTTGCATGCTTCAAAAAATATCCGGCTCCGGCACAGCCCGCCCAAAACCCGTCTCCAGAAAATCAAAATCGCATCCCTCATTGGCCTGCAGGATATGGCGGCCGAACAGCCAGCCATAGCCGCGCTCGTAGCGCGCGGGCGGGGGCGTCCATGCGGCGCGGCGGGTGGCGAGTTCTGAGTCGCTGACTTCCAGGTGGATGCGGCGGGCGGGCACGTCCACCGTGATGCGGTCGCCCGTGCGCACCAGGGCCAGCGGCCCGCCCACGGCGGACTCGGGCGAGCAGTGCAGCAGGCAGCCGCCGTAGCTGGTGCCGCTCATGCGGGCGTCGGACAGGCGCAGCATGTCTTTCACGCCTTGCTTGAGAAGCCTGGTGGGAATGGGCAGCATGCCCCATTCGGGCATGCCCGCGCCCTTGGGGCCGGCGTTGCGCAGCACCAGGATGTCTTCGCCGTTCACATCGAGATGGGGGTCGTCCACGGCCTGCTTGAGGCTGGGGTAGTCGTCGAACACCAGGGCGCGCCCCGTATGGCGCAGCAGGTGCGGGGCGCAGGCGCTGGGCTTGATGACCACGCCGTCCGGCGCCAGGTTGCCGCGCAGCACGGCTAGCGCCCCTTCGGCGTAGATGGGGCGGGACAGGGGGCGGATCACGTCGTCCTGGTGGACCTGGCTGCCCGCAATGTTCTCGCCCAGGGTCTTGCCGTTGACCGTCATGGCCCCGGTGTCCAGATGCGGGCGGATACGTTCCAGCAGGGCGCGCAGGCCGCCTGCATAGAAGAAGTCCTCCATCAGATAGCGGTCGCCGCTGGGCCGGATGTTGGCGATCACGGGCACGCGGCGGCTGAAGGCGTCGAAGTCATCGAGGCTGACCGGATGGCCCGCGCGCCGCGACATGGCGATCAGGTGAATGATGGCGTTGGTGGAGCAGCCCATGGCCATGGCGCAGGCAATGCCGTTCTCGAAATGCGCACGCGTGAGCATGCGGGCGGGCGTGAGGTCTTCCCACACCATCTGCACGATGCGGCGGCCGCACTCGGTGCTCATGCGGATGTGGTTGGCGTCGGCGGCCGGAATGGACGAAGCGCCCGGCAGCGCCAGGCCCACGGCCTCGGCAATGCCCATCATGGTGGCCGCCGTGCCCATGGTCATGCAGGTACCGTGGCTGCGGGCAATGCCGGCTTCCATCTCGCGCCAGGCCTGCTCGTCTAGGCGGCCGGCGCGGCGTTCGTCCCAGAACTTGAAGGCGTCCGAGCCCGAGCCCAGCACCTGCCCCTTCCAGTTGCCGCGCAGCATGGGGCCGGCCGGCAGGTAGATGAAGGGAAGGCCCATGGAGATCGCCCCCATGGCCAGCCCCGGCGTGGTCTTGTCGCAGCCGCCCATGAGCACGGCGCCATCCACCGGGTGGCTGCGCAGCAGCTCCTCCGTCTCCATGGCCAGGAAGTTGCGATAGACCATGGTGGTGGGCTTGACCATGCTTTCCGACAGCGAGATGGCCGGCAGCTCCAGCGGAAATCCGCCCGCCTGCAGCACGCCGCGCTTGACGTCTTCCACGCGCTGCCGAAAGTGGGCATGGCACTGGTTGGCATCGCTCCAGGTGTTGACGATGGCGATCACGGGCTTGCCCATCCAGTCCTCGTAGCCATAGCCCATCTGCAGCACGCGCGAGCGGTGGCCGAAGGAGCGGAAATCATCGGGAGCAAACCAGCGTGCGCTGCGCAGGGATTCGGGGGAACGTGTCATGGTTGTGGGGCTCCTCAGTAGCTGCCGGCAGTGGATGCAGGCCCTGGCGGGTTCGCGGCCAGCGGCCCTTTCCTGAAGCGCGCCGCCGCCGCATCCAGCCCGTCGCGCAGCAAGAGCGTGTCCAGCGCCACGGCCACGAACTGCGCGCCCAGCTCCAGGCATTCGCGCGCCCGTGCCTCGTCCACCATCAGGATCCCCGGCGCCTTGCCGCAGGCGCGGATGCGGGCGATGGCCTGGTCGATGGCCCGGTTCACCACAGGGTGGCGCGCCTGGCCCGGATAGCCCAGGCTGGCCGACAGGTCGGCGGGGCCGATGAAGATGCCATCCACGCCATCGACGGCCGCAATCGCCTCGATCTGCTCCAGCGCCTCGGCCGTCTCCACCTGCACCAGCAGGCACAGCTCGTCGGCCGCACGTGCCACATAGTCGGCCGTGCGCCCGAAGTTGGCCGCGCGAGTGGAACCGCCCATGCCGCGCATGCCCTGGGGTGCATAGCGCATGGCGCGCACGGCATCCCGCGCTTGCTGCGCGTTCTGCACAAAGGGCAGCAGCAGGGACTGGGCGCCCAGGTCCAGGTAGCGCTTGATCAGCACTGCATCGTTGCAGGCGGGCCGCACCACGGCATGCACGGGCAGGGCGCCCGGTGCGGGCAGGGCGGCGGCCACGGCCTGCAGCTGGCCCAGCATCAGCGGCACGTCGGTGGGCGTGTGCTCGGTATCGAGCAGCACCCAGTCGTAGCCCGCGCCGCCGATCATCTCGCAGACAAAGGGGGAGGGAATGGTGGACCACAGGCCGATCTGCGGGCGGCCTTCGCGCAGCGCGCGCTTGAACGTATTGGCGAGCAGCATGCTCATGGGGACTCTCCTGAAGCTGTTCATTGGACCTGGATGTTTCCCTTGCGCACCACCTCGCTCCAGCGCGCCACCTCGGCGGCGATGAAGCTGGCGGCCTGGGCGGGCGTGCCCGGCGTGGGCTCGTTGCTCATGGCGGCCAGGCGGGCCACCACCTCGGAGTCGGCGAGGAGGGACTGGCAGGCCTGGTTGAGCCGCTCCACCACATCGGCCGGCATGCCCGGCGGCCCCGCCAGGCTGGTCCATGAATAGTTGACGACCTGCGGCTGGCCGGCCTCGGCCATGGTGGGCACATCGGGCAGGGCCGCCAGACGCCGCTCGCCTGCCACGGCCAGCGCACGCAGCTTGCCCGCCTGCGCAAAGCCCACGGCCGAGGTGGCGGGCACGAACAGCAGGTCGGCCTGGCCGCCCATCACATCGGTCATGGCGGGCACATCGCCCTTGTAGGGAACGTTGTTGAAGCTCACGCCGGCCGCTTGGCGCAGCAGCTCCGTCGTCACATGGCTGGACGAGCCAATGCCCGTCAGCGCCACATTCACCGTACCGGGGCTGGCCCGGGCCAGGGCCACCACATCGGCCACCGAAGCGACCTTCAGCCTGGGCGAGGCCAGCAGCAGCATGGGCACGCGCCCCAGCATGGCAATGTGCGTGAAATCCCGCCGCGCGTCGTACTTCACGTTGGAATTGACCAGCTGGTTGATGGCATGCGTGCCCGGCCCGCCAATCACCAACGTGTAGCCATCGGCCCGCGCCCGCGCCACGGCCTCCGAGGCCAGCGAGCCATTCACGCCGGGCCGGTTCTCCACCACCACGGGCTGACCCAGGCGCTGCGACAGGCGCTCTCCCACCAGCCGGCCCACCACATCGGTCTGGCCCCCGGGAGGGAAGGGAATCACCAGCGTGATCGGCCGGATGGGCCAGGCAGCCTGGGCCTGGGCGTGCGCGGGGGCCAGCATCGAGGCCGGAGCCAGGGCCGCAGCCAGCAGGCGCGCCATGGCGCTGCGGCGGTTGGAGAGCGAAGGGCGCATGGTGGTCTCCTCTTGAATGATTGCGCAATCATTTCAAGCAAAGGCAGCGCTCTCCATTCGGACCTACGAGGGGAAACAATCAGACCGTGCTGATGGACATCATCGTTAACATGACCACGCAATCATCCTCAAGCCGCCTCTCCATCGCCATTCCAGGCAAAGGCCTCGCATGACCCTCCGCACCCTGCGCAACGCCAATGCGCCCACGCTCAAGGACCTGGCCCGCATTGCCGGCGTGTCGCCCATCACCGCCTCGCGCGCGCTGCACCGGCCTGAACTGGTGGCCGAGGCCACGCGGCTGCGCGTGGCGCAGGCCGTGGAGCAATCGGGCTACGTGCCCAACTCCCTGGCGGGCGGGCTGACCTCGCGCCAGACGCGGCTGGTGGCGGCCATCGTGCCCTCGGTGGGGCACTCGCTGTTTTCCGACATGCTCGATGCGCTCATCCACACCCTGGCCGCGCAGCGCTATGAAACCACGCTGGGCATCTCCAGCTATGACCCGGAGCATGAGGAAACCTGGCTGGCCGCCATGCTCAGCCGCCGCCCGGACGGCATCGTGCTCACCGGCACCGAGCACACGGCCCGCACGCGGCGCCTGCTGGTCAATGCCGACGTGCCCGTGGTCGAACTCTGGGACTACCAGCCCCATCCGCTGGACATGGTGGTCGGCTTCTCGCAGGAAGACGCGGGCCGCGCTGCCTTCCGCCACCTGGCCGCCTGCGGCTACCGGCGCCCGGCCATCCTGCGCGCCGACGACAGCCGCGCCGCCCGCCGCGCCCTGGGCTTCACCCGCGCCGCCGCGGAAGCCGGTGCCCCGGTTCCTGCGCAAATCGTCTTCTCGGAAGCCATCCCCCAATCCGGCCGTGGCCGCGATGCCTTGAACGCCCTGCGCGCCCAGGCACCGGAGGCCGATGCCGTCTTCTGCAGCTCCGATGCGCTGGCGCAAGGCGTGCTCTCCCATGCCCACGCGCTGGGCCTGCGCATGCCAGAGGAATTCGGCGTGCTGGGCTTTGGCGACCAGGCCCTGGCGCTGGACGCCTGGCCCGCCCTGTCCACCGTGCGCGTGGACGGCGCCGCCATCGGCCGCCTGGGCGCAGAGGCGCTGATTGCGCGCATGGCCGGTGGCGTGGCGGCGGCAGCGCAGGATGTGGGGTTCGAGGTGGTGGGGAGGGGGAGTACGCGGGGGCACGAAGATGCGCGCTGAACGCCAGCGTGAGGCGATGGCCGGGCAGCGGCAGGAAGACCGGCTTTATCTCAGTATCAGCAAGACGCCGCGCTTGTCCATAACCGGGCCCAGCCCAGGCCCAGCAGGCCGGCGCCCAGTACCAGCCAATGCTCGCCGGCAAGGCCGGGCCGGTTCCTGTTCCCCTGCCATGAGCGTGGGCGCCAGGGCGACGGCGGTCCGGCCCGGGCGCCTGCGCCAAGGGTAGGCGTATTACGACGCACAGGAAGGCGTTGGCCCGATGGCTGTACCGAGGGCCACACCGCATCCTGAAGGCGTTACGGACCAAAGCCCCACCATGAACACAGAACTGCTGGAATCCCCACGTATCGAACCGGCCGCCGGCGCAGGCACGCTTGCGCCTTCTTTCCTGCATGTACCGCTCTACGAGCGCCTGGCCAACCATCTGCCCACCGAACAGGAGCGCCAGGCTGCTGCGGACTTCCTGCACGGCGTGATCGCCGAGACCTCTGCCGATGCCGATGGCCTGCCGGACAACCCGGAGCACCTGACCGACTGGATGCGTGCCAATGTCGAAAAAGTGCACGCCCAGTACCAGGCCTACCTGGCAGAGCGCAAGGCGGGTGCGGCACGCCGCTACTTCGGCAACCGCGCCCATGCCCTGTACTTCCTGCGCAATGTGGCGCCTACCAAGCTGGTGGACGGTTCCTGGCTCTACGGCCTGTGCGCGCATGCGGGCAACTCACGCATGTCGGACCTGGTCACCACCTATGTGGAAGAACTGGGCGACGGCATGGCCGACAAGAACCACGTCAAGCTCTACCGGGAACTCCTGGCCAGGTATGGCCTTGATCCCGTGGAGGATCTGCCCGACGACCTGTACCGGCAGGGGCTGGTACAGCTGGCGTTGGGCTGGAATGCGCAGCAGTTCCTGCCCGAGATCGTGGGATTCAACCTGGGCTATGAGCAATTGCCGCTGCACCTGCTCATCACCGCCTACGAACTCAATGAACTGGGAATAGATCCCTACTACTTCACGCTGCATGTCACCGTGGACAACGCCGACACCGGCCATGCCCGGCGCGCCTGCATTGCCGCCTGGGAAAACGCGCCGCGTATTGACGATGGCGGCGAATACTGGCGCCGCGTACGCGCAGGCGCCCGGCTGGCAGACACGGGCACCAGCACGCTGGACGTGATCAGGTCGTTCGATATCGAAGCTGAGGTGGTGCGCATCCTGGCGCGCAAATCGCCTTCCGGGCATGGCGCTCACTCGGACTTCTGCAAGGTGGCCGGCCGCAGCGTCAATGACTGGCTGTCCCGTCCGCAGGACATGCCTGCCTTCCTGGGCGCGCTGGAGCAGGCACGCTGGATACAACGCAACCGGCCTGCTGAGGAAAGCCGCTTCTGGCAGCTGCTGCAGGGCGAGCGGGCAGAGATGTTCGGTGTTTTCTCTCCCTATGAGCTGCAAGTCATTCATGACTGGCTGCGTGGGCCGGCCAGTGCGGATGGCGCCTCCTTCGAATCCGTGGCCGAGCCCGGCAAACCGGCGCGGCGCATGAGTTTTCGCGTGGCCGAGCGTCTGCGCACATCCCGTGGCGCGCGACCGGACCCGGGCCGCAGCGCGCAGGAACTGGACACAGACCTGATGCTCTTCGAGCAGCGCTACCCCACGCTCGATCCAGCGGCCCAGCATGAGTTGCTGGTACAGGCCATGTCACCGGGCCTGCACTGGACGCCTCTGGGCCTGCGCGCCACCCGCCTGTTCCTGGGCCGGTAGGCCATTCGACCCTCTTTACCTACCCGGGAAAAATCATCTGGTCATTGGGCAAGACGGGCTTGCTCCTTGACCCATTCCCGGCTTTTTCCACGCACACACCATTCTGGGTTTTTGACCCAGTCCATTGAATCTTTATTTGGATGGCCTTCTAGAATATTACAGTGTGTATACCCGAGTTGGGGCATGGCGTAGTACTGCAAAGGTAGTATTGCAAAGAATCCGACAGCGGCAAAGAATATATTGGCGCAAGTGAAAGAGAGGAGAATGCATTCCACCTTTTTAAGTGTTTGCTTTCTGAAAGGAATTGCGTTGGCAATAACTGCCACTATCAATGTCAATGGGATTGCCCAGAAGGAGCCTATCATCGGAGATAGCGGTGTTATTCTAACTACTGGTGAAAGATCAAAGAGATCTAGAGTCTCCGGTATAACAATTTCACGGATAAGGTACAAATCGACAATAAGCAGCGCTATGGCAAAAGGAATAACCCAAATAGCATTTTTTCTGTTCTGCTTGACGCGATATTGCATTGTGTACTCCTGGTTGCTAATTTTTGCTGCTGTTTCTGCGCGGCAAGACTGCTTGGTCGTCGATCAATAAAATTGAGCCAATTTTAGTAAATATAGTAACTGCAGCCGTTGCGTTCAAAAGAGTACGGCGGCCTTATTTCCCCAAACGAGCTTGCTCATTGACCCATTTCCGGCTTTTTCCACGCACGCACCAATCCGGATTCTTTACCCAGTCTGTAAAATAAATGGTGGGGTGGTCTTCCAGGATATTGCAGCGGGTATAGCCCAGTTTTGGCATGGCATAGTACTGAAGAGGAGTAACTGCAAAAATACAAAAAAACATAATAAAAACTCCAACGGCTATGGCGGATAAAAAAATACGCGTTGGGATTTTCATGGCGTCTTCTGTACAAGGGACTGATTTTTGTATTGCAATGATAATTCCTGTGATTGAAATTATTGGCACACACAACGCAATTGGATCAAATGGTGTGATTCTTACTGATGGTGCGAGTTTATTCAAATCATTTACGGTTTCGCATAGAGAATAGAAAATACTCCAAATTGACATTGCTAGAAGCAGCAGAAAAAGTGGAATACTCCATATTAGTGATTTTCTGATTTCGGTTAAATTTCTTTTGTCCATTTCAAGACTCATCAATTTTTGCGATTAATAGGGGATAGTAAATTTTTAGGATGGTTCTGGGGTATTTCTTTGATCTCTGTTGTTTCATGATTGCCACTCAACTGGTCTGTGACGAGAGCGTCAGTATTAACGCGGTATATGCCAGAAGGTGTGCTGTTTGTCAAAATTTTTAGTGAAGTAATAACATTTTTCTTTATTTCCCAACTTTTATCGATTCTATTTAAAGCTATCCCGGTAAAAAATACCATTAAGGCCATGGCACCTAAAGAAAAAACAGCAATAGTAGTCACGCTTGCGACAAAAATTCCCGCGCCTATACCAACCATCGTCGCCAACCCAGCCTTGACCGCCTCCACTCCAATCCCTCCAACCAGGTCATGCATGGTCTTCTCGTCGTTGAAGATGAAGTCCAATGTCTCCACGCCGATGCCAACGACCAAGCTCAAGATGAAGCCCCCTCTGGCCACACCTTGAAGGCCGCGCATGCCCAGGCCCATCTGGACCATGCGGGGATTGGTGGTGAGAAAGCGCGTGCCCTGCAGCAGATTGCCGCGAAACCCGGCTCGGCCCGTTATGATGATATAGGTGCCTTTGGGCGTCGCCTTGACATAGGTGCGCGCACCGGCAAGGCGCAATGCAATCAGCGTTCTGGTGAACAGGTAGGCGTCATTGGCCAGCATGGAGGCAGGTATGGTCCAGGTTTTGCCGGCATTGGGGCTGGCCGTCTGCGTCCAATACTTGCCCAAGGCGCTTTGGGCCAGGATGGCGCGCAGGCTGGCCTCCAGGCGCGGGTCATTGCGCGACCTGTCTTGCAGGACGCCTATGAACTCTTGCGGCGTGAGTACCACCACGTCCACCTGCTGGCTGTCCATGGCGCAGGTGATCTGCCTGTTGAAGGCCTTTTCATAGCTGATATACGGGCGGGTGAGATCGGTGGATGTTGCCATAGCCTGCAAGCGAATGGTTAATGGAATGAATAAGGAAATGGTGATTTGCAAAATGCCAGAAAGATCACAAATGCAGGCCTACCCTCGGTCCTGTGAGAAATCAGGTCCGATCAAGGTGTGAGAGTGGGAATTGCGCGTTAGCAATCATTCCCAAGGCCAATGTCAATCAATGGCCTGGGAATTCCGTTGTGGGAGTCCGGCTATTTGATTTCTTGGGTATCTGGAAGTCAAGCAGAAAGGCTGGTGACTGATTATTTTCAGATTATTCCTAGACTCATATGCGAGATGCATGCCTTGAGCACAGGCGATATGGGTCTTGGAATGAGGAACAGGGCGGTGACAAGGCTTTGCCAGTCAGTGCAGCCATTTGCCCCAGTGGACGCAGGCCGCCGGCACCGCCGTGCTGCGGGCCTTTGCGGCCACAGGCACGGCGCCGTGGCGATACGGACATGAAGACCCGGTACAAGGAAACCGCGCGCAGCGGGCTGGCGGTCCATATCATCGAGTGCTGCGCGGGCCTGGCGGCGCAGCCCCAAGGGCAACAGCCGGCCGCCATCATCCAGCCCGGTCACAACCTCGTATATCCATGACAGCCAGTGAAAGATTGAAGGCCTGGGCACGACGCATCAAGCGCGATGGCGTCACCCTGTGGTTTGCCTGCAAGAGCCCGCAGACGCCCTGGTATGCCAAGGCCTTGGGCGCCTTCGTGGTCGCCTACGCCCTGAGCCCCATCGACCTGATCCCCGACTTCATCCCCGTGCTGGGCTATGTGGATGACGTCCTGCTGCTGCCCGCGCTGATCTGGCTCACCGTGCGGCTGCTTCCCCCTGCCGTGCTGGCCGACAGCCGCCAGCAGGCCGAGGCCTGGATGCAGGCCCAGGGCCGCAAACCCCGAAGCCGTGCCGGAGTCGCCCTGGTGGTGGGCGTCTGGCTATGCGTTTGCGTGGGGGCCTTCCTTGCGTTCCGAGGGCGCTGGGGTCTTTGAGCGCGGAGCCTTGTCGGGCTGAGCTGCGGCGGGCGGGCAACACAAGGATGCGGGAGCTGCGCCTGAGCGCTGTATCATCTCGCCCAGGTGCTGAACACACCTTCACAGGCGGTCCCGCCACACTCCCGAAAGCAGTTGGACGTACTCACAGGAGGCCTTATGGCTGCTTTCCTTGCGGGCGTATCAATGCCCGAGCCCTCTCCCAATCCTTTGCGTGGTCCCGTGCTTCGAGCACATGGGCATTCCTTTGCGTCAGCCGCCAAGCGTGCTCATTGAGGAGTTGCCATGCTGTACTTTCAACTTTCCGAGCCAGAGTACAACAGCCTGCGGCGCGTGCAGGATCAGTTGGGGCTGATTTCCAGTTTGATTATTGGTGCTTATCCGGGGCATGCCTTGGAGCCGGTGACTCCTGGGCAATTGCTGGCGTTTATTCAGGCGCAGGAAGATGCGCTTGAGGATGTGATGGGGGGAGTGAGGGAGCGCGGGGTGGTGAGGGAGCTGGATTGACTGTGTGCTGCCCTGGGTGGCCACGCAT